>JAGOVF010000028.1 GCA_018060885.1 Oligoflexales bacterium
GTCCTATATGCAATAGCCTGGATATATTGGTTTTTTCGCCGAGAAGTCGGAATGGGTTTTGGAGATGTTAAGTTGCTTGCGGCTATAGGCGGCTGGCTAGGTTATCAGTCGGTTTTTCCGACAATATTTTATGCATCCATACTCGGAACTCTTGTAGGGTTTCTGTTGATGCTGATTAAAAGGCAGTTAAGCTTAAAGCTAGCCATTCCTTTTGGTCCTTTTTTATCTGTGGGTGCTCTTGGATTTTTGTTATATGGCAGTCGAGGACTTTATTTGTTTTAGATATATAAAGACGATAGAATAGCAGCAAATATGGTATTCCTCTTATAGGTAGCCGGAAATATCGAGGTACTTTTCATGAAAATCGAAAATCTATACAATAATCCAAAAGAATTAGATACTGCGGTCAATTATTTAGACCACATATTTGTAAAAGGCGAATATTGCCAATCGCTCGCAGAGCTGGCGCTACAAATAAAGACTGAGCTATTAGAGCAAGAGGTTGCAAAACAATTTATAACTATTAATTTCGAAAGTTCAAATTCTACGCCATCGATTCCGATATTTAATATTGAAAAGTCTACCTCTCAACAGAATAAATTTGACCTTGATGATACTCAGAAACAAGAACTTATTGGACTTTGTCGCGATATATTTTTGCACCCGAGCTCAAAATTAGAAGCCAATGATGGGCTGCATTGCATTGAGCTTGGAGAATTAAAATTAGCAGTATTGATTCTATCTGGTAGCATTAAAAGCGGGAGAATCATATTGTGGCAGGTACAAGAGGGCGTCGCTTTTCCTGGACCAATTTTAAGTGCGGCAGCACGATTTTGGCAATTGACAGCACATTGGCTGAGGCGGCTAGAGGAATCTCAAGAGCTTGTCTACCGCGATGATTTAACCCAGCTCTATAATTATCGCTATTTTGAGATTCTATTAGAAGCAGAAATTCGCCGCGCGCAACGTTTTAATCACTATTTTAGTCTTTTGTTTTTGGACATCGACAACTTTAAATTAGTCAACGATCTTTACGGGCATTTAAACGGCAGCTCTCTGCTTAAACAATTAGGTGATTTATTCAAAACTACCTTGCGAGAAGTCGATAGTATTATCCGGTATGGTGGCGATGAGTTTGTTGTGCTTTTGATCGGCGCTTCATCTGCGAGGGCCTTTATGGTGGCAGAACGTTTGCGTAATGCAGTTGCGGCCCATAACTTTATGCTCGATACAGGTAAATCGGTGAATATCACACTTTCGATTGGCATCGCTTCGTACCCACAACATGCTAAAACTAAGTCAGAGATAGTTAAGCTTGCGGATGCTTCGATGTATAAAAGTAAAAAACAAGGCAAAAATCGAACAACGCTGGTAGAAAATAGTTCTTCTCTATAAAAGATAAAAAATAGTAGGTTATAGATACGGTTATAATTTAGGAAAAGTATGAATTCATTACAAGCAGCACGTGATTCAAAAATTAGCGAAGTTGAAATGACAGAACTTATTTTGCCTCAACATTCGAACAATATGAATACAGTTTTCGGTGGTGTGCTTACGTCCTGGGTAGATATGGCTGCATCGATTTCAGCATTACGGCACGCGAATAAACCTGTTGTCACGGCCTCGATAGATGCTATGCATTTTTTTCAACCCATTAAACTGGGCTGGATAGTAAGAATTAAAGCCAAGGTCAATCAAACTTGGAACTCTAGCTGCGAAGTGGGGGTTAAAATCTTTGCGGAAAATACTTTGACCAATGAAACCTATCATACAGCAAGTGCCTATGTCACTATGGTTGCTCTAGATAGCCACAACCGTCCAACGCCCATTCCTCAGGTTTCACATGTAGCTCCAGAAGACAAAAAACGCCAAGAAGCTGCAGATATGCGACGAGCTTCTCGACTCAAACTCAAACAAGAACTTGCACAAAGACACCATAACAAATGAAAAAATTATTTAGTTTAATAGTCCTCCTTTGGGTTCTTGTATCTTCCAACTCATTCGCACAGACAAATTACGACACTATTCCCTTTTTGCAGCCTAAAAATTCTGAACAGACAGAATTCTATTTATTAACGGTTGGCCTAGGTCCGGGTTTGCATGAGCGTTTTGGGCACACTATTTTAAGAGTGAAAGATCTAGAAGCGGGAACAGAGCAGTATATTAATTGGGGAATGTTTAATTTTCGCGACCCGATGTTTCCGCTGAAATTTTTCCTCGGTCATCTTGATTATTTAATGGGTTTTGATTCGTATACACAAATTGTTCGACTTTATAGTTATATTGGCAGAAGAGTCGTCGAGCAAAGAATCAATCTGACTCCTAAACAAAAACAGAAATTAATTGAAAAAATTGTTTGGAATGCATTGCCGGAAAATCGGCTTTATCGTTATCAATATTTTTTTGATAATTGTTCGACAAAACCGCGAGACTATTTTGACGAAGCTGTCGGAGGTAGGCTCGCAGCTTATTTAAAGCCGCAAAAAATTGAGAAAGTTTTTCGCAACTATGTGTATGAAAATTTAAATGCGCCGCCTTTTATCGCATTTTCGCTTGATATCATGATGAACAGTCGAATCGATCAAGAACTCAGCAAATGGGAAGAAATGTTTTTGCCTGAGCGCTTACAAGCTTATTTAATGGAAGCACCTGCCTTTGACGATGCGGGAGAGCCCATAAAAGGTTTAAATTTTTTGGATCCGCAGATGAAAGTCTTAGTTGCTGGAGAGGAGTTTCCTTCATCGCCGCTTGATATGTACCATATAGTGAGTGCAATTTTTGTTTTTTTCTTGGTGTGCGCAGGGCTTTTAATCGGCAGATACATTCCTTCACTTCATGTGCCGAACATAAAAACATCTCTGGGTCTGCGAGTTCTGGGCTTGGCGGCAGTTATATGGGGTCTATTTGCAAATGGCTATGGGCTAATCATGTGGGCCTCATGGATATTTTCTCAACATCTCGATTTGCATCATAATCTTAATCTTATGCTCTATTGGCCTATCGATTTGTTACTTGGCATCATTGGAGCCAAACTTCTGTTTACGGGACGGGTTTGGGAGTTATCAAAAGGAACGTATAATTTTATCGATAAATTTTTTGTAGCTCACTTAACGGTAACGGGGCTTTTTATTTTAGGCAGTCTTTTCGGTCTTTGGGATCAAGACGTTAAAAGAGCGCTCTATACGATAGTTCCAATTCAACTGCTATTGCTCTTTATGATGAAAGCAAAGGCAACAAAGCCCAGATAAACGAGTGTTTCTATATTTGAATATCCTTACCTTGAAGTTTTAGTGGGATTCTGGCATGGATAGTCAAGTGTCTATTCTTTACAGTTCGAAAGGAATCAATATATATGAAAAAAACACTAATCTCGGCTTTTTTAATGATTCAACTTTTTACAGTGTCTTGTGGCCTTCAGTCCATTCCTCAGGCAAAAAACGCGGTCGAAGCATCCGTTGCAGAAGTCACGAATCAGTATAAAAGACGCAGTGACTTGATTCCTAATCTTGTTGCAACGGTAAAAGGCTACGCCTCGCATGAGAAGGAGACTCTAGATGCTGTTGTGAATGCGCGCGCAAAAGCAACGAGTTCAAATATCGATCCAACAAAAATGAGTGCGCAGCAATTGCAAGAATTTCAAGCTGCTCAGGGCAGTCTGAGTCAAGCTTTGGGACGATTAATGGTCGTGACCGAAAATTACCCAAATTTGAAAGCGGATCAAAATTTTCGTGATCTACAAGCACAGTTAGAAGGCACGGAAAATCGTATCACTATAGCACGACAAAGAAATATTGAGACGATACAAGCTTTCAATAATCTCATTACTGTTCCGCCGACGAGTTGGACAAACAGCTTAATCTATCACCATGAAAAAATGCCACAATGGTCTGTCGGCGAAGAAGAACTTGAAGTTATTAAAAACGCGCCTAAAGCAGAATTTTAATAAATGAGTTCGTATTTCACATTAAATTCGTCAACTATTCAGGCAAAACTTCTTCGATTTTTTGCTTGCATGAGTTTCTTAGCAACTGCGCAAGTAGCTCAGATATCTTATGCCGAAGACGCTTTTATAGTCCCGCCTTTTACTGCGCCTGTGGTCGATCAGGCTGGATTACTTTCAGCTGATATATCAGCTTTAAACCAAACTCTATTAGCTATACAGAAACAGGGCGGTCCACAAATCGGTGTTTTGACCGTAACGAGTCTCAATGGAGAGGTGCTAGAGCAGGCTTCTATAAAAGTAGCAGATAAGTGGAAGATGGGTACGGCGGAAAAAGACGACGGAATCCTCATTCTAATCAGTAGAGACGATCGCAGCGTTCGCATCGAAGTTGGGCAGGGTCTTGAAGGCTCAATCCCTGATGCCTATGCTCGGCGTGTTGTTGATAATGTGATGCTGCCATATTTTAAACAGCAGGATTTCGGCTCGGGGGTTTTATTTGCTGTTGAAGCTTTAGTTAAACACTCCAATCCAGAAATTGATTTTGCTTCTATAAAAACTGGAAGTTGGGGACATAAAAATTTTTCAACTTCAGCGCTTCCCTCATCTCCTACAAAACCTAAATTTTCGTGGTTTGGCCTGCTTGTCATCATCTTTTTAATTTGGTTTTTTGTGTTTACAAAGATCGGTCGTATGGCTTTAGTCATGATGCTGCTAAGTCAAGGCGGTGGTGGACGCGGCGGTCGCGGTGGCAGCTTTGGCGGCGGCTTCGGTGGAGGTGGCGGAGGAGGTTTTAGTGGTGGAGGGGCGTCAGGAAGATGGTAATGATTCCTAAATGGCTGAAATCTAGTTTGCAACAAGACGATGTTGTACGTATTAATCAGGCTCTGATCAAAGCGGAAAGTGCTACTAGTGCCGAGATTGTTCCCATTTTGGTAGGTCGTTCAAGCCAAATTAGCTATTTGCCGCTGCTTATTTTTAGTTTTTTAGTACTTTGTTTTTGTTTGTTGGACTTATTTGGCTTCTTTACGCTGTTTAGTTCTTTGTCACACTCCAACTTTGCGGAAATTTTAAGCGACAAGAATTTTTATATAACTATCATGGTGATAGTTTCTTGTGTTTTATTGGCAGGATTCTTAAGTCGATTTGCAGTATTGCAACGGGCTCTCATCTCAGAAGAAGAAAAAAGCTTGCAAACAGCGGAACGGGCAGAGTTAGAGTTCTATCGGCATGTCGGCAACAAAACAAAAAGTAGAAACGGAATATTAATTTTTATTTCTTTTATGGAACACCGCGTCATTGTAATGGCAGATAAAGCGATCATCGAAAAATTACCTCCTACAACCTGGGACAGTATGGTGGCAGATATCGTAGCTTCGATACGCAATAAATCTTTAGGGGTTGGTCTAGAAAAAGCCATACTAAATTGCGGCGAGATTTTAAGCCCACATTTTCAACGAGAAACCAATGATCAAAACGAACTTAAAGATGAGCTTTTGATTTTTGAATACTAATTTGTCGGAACTAGATCTAAAATATTGACCGAGAATCCCAGACGTTTGTCCCAAACATTTATATGTGTGTGGTATCCACAGTTAGAAAGATAAGGGATGCTTGAACACAATACCCCTTCTCCAGTCAATACGTAGCCATTATTTCCTTCCGTACCTATAAAATCGCCTTTTTTCACGACTGTGCCTGGTCTTAGTGAATAATTTCCATGAAGCATAAGCACAGTGTAAAAAGAGTTTTCAATTGTGAGTATCGTGTTGTTCCAAGCGTCAATTCTATCTATGCCGGAAAAAGTTACGACACCACTGATAGGCGAGTAAAGTGGTGTGTTTTTTTCACCTACCCCAAGATCAATTGCAGTTAAATAAGGTGAGTTTCCATCGATTAAGATTGATCTAGTTGTATTAAAATTATCAATATGTCCGAGTTGGGTAACAGCGTAAGTATCCTTATACGGAAGCGATATCAGCAATTCTTCAGCGTCAGAGAATTTTTTTTGTAACTTTCTTATTTCAAAACGGTTGAGCAAGATATCTTGTGGTGACAGATTAATTCCCTTAATGGTTACTGAATATTCCCCAGGAACGATAGTTTGTTTGTAAAAAGTGCGAGAATTTTGACCCTCAGATATATCGCCCATATCATCTATTGACGAGCCGATGAGGAGCTTGCCCTGCAAAAACACTTGCAAATTAAGCTGTTGTGAATTTGTGCCTCTGTCTATAAAAAATTCATAAGTGGCTGTTTCATCGATACGTATTGTAGTTTCGAAAATTGCTGTGTAATTGTGGGAAGAGACGCCCGAAGATTTTTTTTGTGGACTCACTCTATCTAAACCTGCGCAGCTAGAAAGTAATCCGTCTGTTAGTGTCAGGGTTTTTTCGACGAGTGGCTGACCATAAGCATACTTCGCTGCGGAAACGGTATTTACCTGAGAGTTAAACCATAATGAGTGAGGGGCGTAATCATTGAATACAGCCATATTCCAGGGGGCTACGGCAGATAAGGGACAGCTAAGGGAAGTTTGGGCGAAGCCAAGATTCGGACCAATAAGAGTAAAATAGGCAGAAAATAACAAAATCACCTTGTATCGTTGTGCTCTTATCAAACGTTTGCTCCTTAGCATCCTGGCTTTGAAATTTTTGCTGTATTTCCGACATTTAAATGAATTATGCCTTGTATATAACGCTTGTTTTAAAAAGCCAATTGCAAATTAGGTTTCTCTGCGATAAGAAGGATCATTGAGGGCTGTAATTCTCGTATATTTGGCTGATATTTCTTAGAAAATTAAAAAAGAAGATTTTGGATTCAGAGATTTCACGCGTAATTCTCCGTTATAACAAGGGGTGTCTATGTTTTTTGATCTGTTGCACAAAAATTTGCGCTTTATTTCCATAACTGCGATTTTATTTTTATTATTGCCCACTCAGGTAAAAGCGCAAGAGGGCACAACTGCCGACGTCGTCGATTCGCAAAGCGCACATTCTGTTATTAGAGAATTGCGAAATTCGAACCAATTAAAAGATAAGCCACAAGGTGGAGGCGTCGCCCTTAGAGGCCGTAATGCTCCTACAACGATTGATAGCGCAAATTTGCAAGCTGAAGACGAAGTTTTGGCTCGCAAGCAGAATTCTTGTCGTGATGAGAATTATATGGTGATCACATCTGCGGATGGCGAAGCTATTTCTATTTTTTTCAATGAATTTGTTGTCGATCCAAATAACACTTTTGATCCTTATCTCTATCTTACGGAAAACAGGCGTCGCTCAACAGCAGCTAAAATTTGCCATATCAATATAGATGTACAAATCCCGAATAATTGGACCTTTGCGATTCATAGCTTGTCCGTTTTAGGGTATGTTAACTTAGCTACTGCTAACGATGAAGCACAATACAAGCTCAATTATAGCTTTCGCAATGTCAGAATGAGAGAAATAAACGGGAATTCTGGCTCAGCAGCATCTACATCTACGACAGGCGGGCCAGCTTCAACTTCTGCTGGGTCTGGAATGACGTCGGGTGGACATGCGACTCCAATTCCTGGTGGTCCTATTAGCGTCACTATGCCGGGGAAACGTTTTGCTTCGCGTAGCAAAATTAAATTGAACGGACCATATTCTGGTGAATTGCTCCACACCGCAGATTTCAAAGTTTGGACTTTTGCGCCCTGTCATAGACCAAGTGGTTTGGTAAATTTGTCGTTGAACTCCTCTGCTACCTTAAATTCAGTAAATTCGGATATCAAGAGTAGCTATCTCGCGGTGGATTTGATTGATTCGGTTTTCACAGATGCGCTAGCAGGAAATCCCAACGCTCGTGCTGTTCGCTATGGGCTCAAATGGGTCGAATGTTCGGCTTATAGAAATGCAGTCAAAAAGATTACAGCCACAACAGGCCGCCCAACTAGATAATCAGGCTATTCCTGTTGAACCGAATCCACCTTGGCGAGCTTGCTCGCCAATTTTAAGCTGCGGCAATCGCACGACAATGTTGACCAGCATTTGCGCAATGCGGTCGCCAACTTTGAATATGTAGTCAGCAGCTTGACTGTTGTAAAAAAGTACGGCTATCTCATCACGATAATCCGCATCAATCGTCCCTACACCATTAAGTAACATTAATCCATGGCGATAGGCTAAGCCTGAACGCGCTCTAATTTGTATTTCGGGAATCATAGAGGCTTGTAGAGAACTTAAATCAACAGACTCAATCCAAATTCCTGTGGGAACCCGTGCACTAGAGTTGGCTTTTATGAGAGTTTCTTCGCGACAAAAGATATCTGCCGCTGCACTCAAGGGCGTCATATAGATGGGTTCGAAACCTGGAGTGCAGCGAAATTGAAACATACTAATTTGGTTTTTGGCCTAAAGCCTCTTTGCGGCTAAGTTTTATTTTTCCAGAGCGGTCGATGTCGATGACTTTGACCAAAACTTCTTCGCCTTCAGTAAGGACATCTTCAGTTCTTTCGATACGCTTATGGTCTAATTGAGAAATATGGCAAAGACCTTCAGAGCCTGGTTTAATTTCAATAAAAGCACCAAAATCCATGATCTTGATAACTTTACCTAGATAAACACTACCAACTTCAGGCTCAGAAGTGATCATGCGAATGCGGGACTTCGCGAGCTCTGCTGATGCCGAATCTGAAGACACAATGCTAACCATACCGTGATCGCCGATGTCGATTTTGACGCCAGTTTCTGCAACAAGTGCTTTGATCGTCTTACCACCTGGTCCGATAAGATCCTTAATTTTATTTTCAGGAATTTTGAATTGGTAAATACGCGGCGCATATTCGCTGAGAGCATGTGGCTCTATAATGGTTTTATCCATGATGTTAAGAATATGCTCGCGGCCTTGTTTAGCTTGAACCAAAGCTTTAGCCATAATTTCCGAACTGATGCCGTCGACTTTTACGTCCATTTGCAAAGCGGTGATACCGCTTTTGCTACCACAAACTTTAAAGTCCATATCGCCGAGATGATCTTCATCACCTAAAATATCAGAAAGTACAACATACTCGCCGCCTTCAATGATTAAGCCCATAGCAATGCCGGCAACAGTTTCTTTAATGGGAACACCTGCGTCTAATAAGGCCATCGTACCGCCGCAGACAGTAGCCATAGAAGAACTACCGTTAGATTCGAGAATTTCCGATACAAGCCGGATGGTGTAACCAAATGTTTGTTCATCGGGCAGTACCCGAGTTAAAGCGCGCTCGGCTAAGGCACCATGGCCGATTTCACGGCGACCCGGCGCTCTTGCTGGTCTAGATTCACCGACCGAAAACGGCGGGAAGTTATAGTGCAGCATGAAACGAGTTTTGCTGTTTTCTTTTGCGATAATTGAATCAACATATTGAGAATCATCTGCACCGCCTAGGGTTACCACCGCAAGAGCTTGTGTTTCCCCTCGCGTAAACAGAGCCGAGCCATGCGCGCGTTTAATCAGATGCGCTTCGCAGGTGATTTTACGAATGTCACTTAGAGAGCGGTCGTCGATGCGTTTCTTCGTGTCGAGAACCATACGTCTAACGTAGTTATACTTTAGGTCTTCATAACACTTGCTTATTTTTTTGCTTAGGGTGGCGTCGCCTTCAGCGTTCAATGAAGCTTGGATTTCCTTTTTAGCTTCTTTTAAAGCATTGTTTCTTTGGGCTTTATCTTTTATGAGGTAAGCTGCTTTAACCAATGAACGACCGACTTTATCGACTTGTTGTTTTAGTTCAGTTTCTGTCTCATCAACGACGAGTGCACGTTTGCTAACGCCGATTTCTTTTTGAATTTCTAATTGCAGATCAAAAATTGGCTGCATGGCCTTATGCGCAAAGTTAATCGCATCGAGCATTTGTTGCTCAGATAAAAAATTAGCACCAGCTTCAACCATCAAAACTGCGCCTGGACGTGCTGCGATATTTAAGTCAAGTTCAGACTCTTCAGTCGCAGGTGGGTTTAAAATATATTCGCCGTTTTTAAGTCCAACGCGTAAAGAAGCTACTGGACCGTTGAAAGGAATATCGCTGATCATAAGTGCGCAGCTAGCTCCAATGAGTCCAAGTGGCGCAGGGTGGTTTACGCCATCATAAGATACGACCATACAAGTGATCGTCGTGTCGCACAAATAAGCCTCTGGAAAACAGGGACGCAAAGGGCGATCGATAACGCGAGCATTGAGCATTTCCAGACTTCCTGGTCGTGTTTCGCGCTTTAAGTAACCACCTGGAATGCGTCCAGCGGCATATTGTTTTTCGACGTAATCAACCGTGAGAGGGAAAAAATCTTGATCAGGTTTTGCTTCGTCTGATGCACAAACCGTGACAAGAATCTGAGTTTCTCCGCAAGTCACCATCACCGAACCGTTTGCTTGTTTGGCAAATTTTTGAAATTCGAATGATATAGTTTTTCCACCAATACTAATTTCTTTAACTAGAGACATTTTTCTTCCTTAAATTTTTAAATCCGAAATAAACATAAGATCCAGTGACACTAGGTTTAAAAAAAACCATGTGTGGCACTGGAAATAAATACAAAAATTATTTACGTATACCGAGTTCTGCAATGATAGTTTTATAAGCATCATAATTTTGACTGCTTAAGTAAGTAAGCAATTTTTTACGCTTACCAACTAATTTTAAAAGTCCACGTCGAGAGTGATGATCTTTTTTGTGATTATCAAAGTGACCGCGAAGTTGATTGAGCCGCGCCGTTATTAATGCGACTTGGATTTCTGGGGACGCAGTGTCTGAAGGGTGTTTGCCAAATTTTTTAATCAATTCCTGTTTTTCAGTCGTTGATAGACCCATGATTTACCTCATAAATTTAAAGATTAATCGACCTGCCTCGGTCTATTGAAGCAGACCGGGAATTTAACCGAAACTCAATGTTTGCACAAGGTTAAAAGGAGTTGATTCGGGAACCCAACGAAGAATGGGTGCGTTATTGCGCAATCATTTAGAAAGCATGGCTAGGCTTGGTCTGAACGGACTGCCAGAGGACCGCTCAATTTTTATGCCATCCATGGCAAAATTATCGCTACGGGTTCGGGCATCCCGCCCTCACCAGTTCCTCTGGCAGTCCGTTCAGACCAAGCCTAGCCATGCTTTCTAAAGTATCTATTAGAAAAGCTGTTTCGTTCAAATATGTGAATAAAGCAGCCGGCTTCACTCTTCAAGAATACAATATAGTGCAACATCGTATATTCTATAAATTATCCATATATTCCATAATTTCATAAAATAAATTTGACTTCTAATAGAATGTATTATAATATTCTATCTGCTGAGATTGTGCGGAAATTCTTTTGCTCCTACTTCCTCTCCAGCTTGTCTTCGCTCTAGTCAGTTTAAAATAAAATAGAAACCACATGTGTATAATTTCGAATTAATAATTTGAGTTTGCGAACTCTGCGTTGCGTTATTTAAGGAGACTTTTATGGGATTTATGATTGGTGATAAGGCTGTTTACCCTTCCCATGGCGTTGGTGTTATTAAAAAAATTGAATCGAAAGAAGTCGCTGGTAAGAATCAAGACTTTTATGTTTTACAGATCATCAGTTCTGGGCTGAGATTTATGGTTCCAACAAACAATTACGATCGCGTGGGGATGCGATCTCTGATATCTGATATCGAGTTAGATAAAATTCGAGAAATATTACGCACACCGAATAAAATAAATAAAAAAAATTGGAATAGACGATTTCGGGAATTTAATGTCAAGTTAGCGACTGGGCGGCTTGATGATATAGCAGAAGTATTGCGAGATTTGATTTGTTTACGGGAAATGAAAGAGCTATCTTTTGGTGAACGCAAAATGATGGAAAAAGCGCGCGAGCTTATCATAAGCGAAATTTCACAATTAACGAATCGTGTTAATAACGAAGTGGAGCAAGACCTCGATCAATGGTTGGTCTAAAAATTATTAATGTGATGGCTGCAAGCCTTGATGGCTATATAAATAGCCAAGCTGCTCAAGGCGATAACGAACGAGCTCTGCTCGGATTTACCTCCCCTGAAGATCAAAAATTTGTTGAATCCCTTATGCGGCAATGTGACGCAATTGTTGTCGGAGCAGAGTCAATCCGGGCTGCGGGGCAGTTGTGGTCTTTGCCTGAATCCGAAAAACAACCAACTTGGATTGTTGTCAGTCGAAAAGGTCTCGATAAGAGCCATAAATTTTGGCAACAAGATAAAATACCCCGTGTTCTTATGACACAACAAAGGATTACACAAATATCGAAAGCTGCAAAAAATATCTCACACTGGGAATATGCTGGTGAAGATCCGAGTCTTTTTATTTACGATAAGCTAAAAGAATTACAATATAAAACAGTGCTTCTTTTCGGCGGTGGAATTTTAAATCGATATTTTTACAATAAGTCTTTAGTAGATGAGCTTTATTTGACACTTTGCCCTTTTTTAGTAGCTAATCCTGCGTGTTCGAGTCTAGTTCAGGTGCCTTTAGATATTCCCATAGAACTTTCCCTCAAGTCTTCACAAGTAAAAGACAATCATGTATTCTTAAGATATAGCATCAAGAAATAGTAAATAAGAAAAAGTTAATAGAAGTACTTGATAGAAGAAACAGCTGAGAGTCTTTTAACCAAGCACCGTTCGACTAAAGGGTTTTTATGGGACTACGTATCCGCACCAACGTTCAGTCGTTAGTAGCTCAACGGCATTTTAAAGCGTCTCATGATGCTGTAAAAGATCACATGGAACGCTTAGCTTCGGGCTATAGAATTAATAAAGCCGCAGATGATGCGGCAGGAATGGCGATTGCAGAAACTCTGCGAGCTGACATTCGTTCTTTAGGGCAAGCCCGTCGTAACACCAACGACGCAGTTTCGCTGGTGCAAGTTGCAGAGGGTGGTCTTGGTGAAGTTACAAATATTCTCGTGCGACTTCGTGAATTAGGAATACAAGCAGCTTCTGACACCATAGGCTTGCGCGAAAGAGGTTATCTAAACCTTGAGTACCAAGCATTAAAAGACGAGGTAGATAGGATTGCGGTTGCGACAGAATACAACGGAACGCGTCTACTTACGGGCCAAGCAGATATTCAACCTGAGTTACTCGAAGATCACAACTTCTCTCCTCTAGAAATTCAAGTTGATAAGGACTATTACCCTGGAGCGGATAGTTTAGAGAGCAATAATCCAATAAATATTATTCAAATGAATCTCGCAAACATGAACGCATTAACAGAAGGTGACGGATCTTTAGAGTTAGGTAACTCACTAAACGAAGGTGGAACCCGAGTCGATACAAAAGAATCTGCACAACGCTCAATTGATATCGTAGATAAAGCATTTCAAAAAATATCGCGTTACCGCGCAAATTTAGGCGCGATCCAAAACAGATTGATTTCAACTGATAGAAACTTAGGTGTGCGTATCGAAAACCTTGATCTAGCAAAATCACGTATCTTAGATGCGGACTTTGCAGTTGAGACGGCGAATCTTACGCAGCAAAATATTCTTCAACAAGCTGGTGCTTCTGTTTTAGCTCAAGCAAATCAGATTCCGCAAATCGCGCTACAATTATTGCAATAAGGTCAACATAGACAGATTTAACTTTAGCGGAAGTCTACTTCCGCTTTTTTTTTATAGAGCAACGTTATAAGCTGTTTTTCTTCTTCAAGAAAAAACACTAAACGAGGCTCAATATGAAAAACGACGGAAAAATCAGCAAAATTGAAACAGCAGATGCACCTCAAGCAATCGGCCCTTATTCGCAGGCCATACGTTGCGGTGATTTTTTATTTTGTTCTGGCCAAATACCTCTCGATCCAAAAACTGGTGAGCTAATTCCAGGCGGTGTAAAAGAGCAGAGTGTTCAGGTGCTCAATAATCTCAAGTCTGTTATTCAAGCTGCGGGTGCAAGCCTTTCTCAAGTCGTTAAAACAACGATTTTTCTGAAATCTATGGATGATTTTAAAACGGTGAACGCGGTTTATGGCGAGTATTTTCAAATGCCTTTCCCTGCGAGAGCTACAGTAGAGGTGAGTCGTTTGCCACGCGACGTTCTCGTAGAAATCGAAGCAATAGTATTTTTTAAATGAATTCTAAAAATCTAAAACAGATCTGAAGCTTCTACTTAAATTCTTTAAAAAAATAACTTGCTGATGATTTTCTATTGGTTTAACCTTCAAGTAGATATTTTTTATAAAAAATTGAAAAAAATTATATTGAGAATTTTCAAAAATTAACTTTTAAATGTCATTTAGTATAATTATTTCAATGGGCTAGGGCATAATAAGTGATTAATAGAATCATTGACTTTGTAAAGAACTTAATAAATTCAAAGATGCGTTTTTATACTTTGTTACTTGCACTTTTATTTAGTGGTTTGCTGCCACAGATTTTTGCGGCGCGTTCTTATCAAAAATCCTTACAAACGCATGTGGTGATTGAAGGTTTGGAATTTGGGCAGTTTGATACGATTGAAGGATTGCAAAATTTGTTAAATAAACATGAGGAGCACTCTTCACAAGTCAAAGGCTTCTCAGATGGTAAAGAATCAGATTTTAAAGACAATGCAAAGCAAAGTGAAAAAAATGATTTACTTTTCGACTCTGCACAAACAATTCGCCTGCAAAGATCATTTTTTACCCAACCTTCTTTATATTCCTGGGTTAAAGAATCTATGACGAGACAAAGTTTTCCCTTGGACTTGCAGCTGCAATTGAAGTCAAAAAATGGTAAAATTGTAAGACATTACACTCTAAAAACTGCAAAACCGTTCAATTGGTCCATTAAAGTGGCTGATGCTGTTGCTGGAGGCTATTTTGAAACGGTGGACTTCACTGTTTATGGAATTTCGACTCATTAAATACGCAGTCTGTCTAAAAAGACGCGGTGGGTTGTTTTTGTCATTTCTTCTCATCGCTGCATGTGTCACCAGCAGTGAATTGGTTTTCAACTCTGATGATCAGGCTGTGTTTGAAATGCATAGTCCGGAAGATTTGAAGGAACTGGTTGAAGATCGAGATTTCTTAGAAATAAAGCGCATCAATAAAGACACCGGAAACAAAAATTTGTTGATCGGTTGGCTAAAAAGAATGGATTGCAAGAATCAGAAAGATCTTGAATTTCATTTGCAAACAAAATTGAGTTCGATTTATCGAGAAGAAGAAATTATTTTAAAATTTTCTGCGATGAATCCTACGAAGATTTTTATCCAAAGGCCAAAGTATCAAATTGAATTAGCTATTTCCGAAGCAGAATTTGCACTTTTAAGCGAAAATTTTTGCGCACTGTCTGTTAGTGAAGTAGATCAAGCTGAGTTATCCGATAAATCTGTTGTTTTGCTTGATTTGATTGCACAAAAACTCACGAGTGGTTGTGTAAATGTTGTGCCGGCTGAGGCTGGTTGGCAATGTATTTTTACTGGAGAAACAAAACAAAGTGCATTGAATCGTCTTTCTAACTTTCAAAAAAATGCCATCCGAAAATTTAAACGCATGCCTTACATCTTTGCGCGAAAAATTGCTCTCAGCATGAGCTTAGCTCAAATTGATGCCAAGGAAGAAAATGGCGTGCATGGATTTTGTAACGTCATTCTTAATACTCCAAGTGAAGTCATGCCGATCATTTTCGAATCGGAAGTATGGCGCAAAGCTTTATGTGCTCAGGATAATTTGCAGGTCGTCAGCCTTGTCCAAGAACATGGTTTAGGCATTGTGCTGGCAGAGATCGAATACCTGATGGAACTTATGGAAGTAGGAACAGCTACTGGAAGTTTGCAATTCATTATAGATAGTAAAGAAATTCCGCAAAAAGATTTAACAGTGGTTTTACAGCCACTCGATGATGTCGAAAGTCGACTCATTGAGCAATTAAAGCTTATTATTCAGAAGAAGGTGGCAGCCAATGGAAGTGGAAACCTTAGCAAAGGATGTTGGCATCCAGTCTTTTCTCCAGACCAAAAGCAGTGGGAAACAGCAGTGCGGTCGGGAGTCATGCTACTGGATGAGTCAAAAAACTGCCAAATTCACATCGTTAATGAAGTAGATGAATCAGCAGCTACAAAAAAACAATTTGCTGCATTAGGCTATACCACAGCAAGTGAGTTGGAATTTAATATCACTAATGGTCGATCCAAAGTATTGCGCCTTCCTTTCGGCTTTTATCAAGTATCCATTTCGCCAGCAATTGATAGCCCCTTAAATCGCACGGCAGTTTTTCAAGAAGAAATCATCAAGAAAGTTGCACAAATTGATTGGCAGGGTAAAGCCCCCCGAGCAAGAGTACAGTGAACATAAAAGCTTCTGATAACAGCTACGAGACGCACACATTTATACAACTTTCATTTAGAAAGCATGAAGACTAGCCGGCTTAGACCAAGAGTGCCAGAGGACCGCTCAATTTTTATGCCATCCATGGCAAAATTTTCGCTACGGGTTCGGGCTCCTGCCCTCACCAGTTCCTCTGGCACTCTTGGTCTAAGCCGGCTAGTCTTCATACTTTCTAAAGTATTATTTTGAAGAACTGTGTTCATGTTGTAGGTTTCAAATAGCAGTTCATGTTAAAACGATGGGTAATTAAGTCTTTTGCTGGCGAAGTTTGCCCGCAGTGCCTTGCAAGTACATTGAAATGCAAAATGCCGGCAAAATTAGCTGCTGATGCCAGGTAATGATATTTGCTCTAGTATTTAGCTTGGCGCTGCCTTGCCTGCCAGAGGAACTGGTGAGGGCAGGAGCCCGAACCCGTAGCGAAAATTTTGCCATGGATGGCGTGAAAATTGAGCGGTCCTCTGGCAGGCAAGGCAGCGCCAAGCTAAATACTAAATGAAATTCAATTTTATGTGTGCATCATGTAGCTATTATTACCGATAATCTCTAAGTATTATCGTGCATATTCTGAGAAATAAATCTTTTAAATTCATATTGATAAATAGCCTCCCATAGGCTATCTGTTTGAACGATCCATCTATTCAAATACTAAGGAAATAGACATGTTCGATACTTTATCCAGTAGCTTTAAACAGGCCGGCCTTAAACTCAAAGGCCAGACACTGATCACCGAAGAGAATATTAAATCTGCAATTCAAGAAATTAGAACGGGTTTGTTAGAAGGTGACGTCGAGTACGGAGTAGCAAAGGAATTTTTGCGTCGTGTCGAAGAAGAGGCGATAGGTAAAATTGTCAAAACGCGAGCAGGTAGCGGCGCGCAGAAAAAATTCGCCGGTCCGCGTGAACATTTTATCAGTATTTGCCAAAGTGAACTTGAAAAATTGATGGGGCCGGTCGATACGAGCTTGAATTTCGCTGCCAATCGACCATCTACTATCATGATGGTAGGATTACAGGGGACGGGTAAAACCACAACGACTGCAAAATTAGCAAAATTTCTACGAGATCAAGGTAAGCGCAAACCTTTATTAGTAGCTGCGGATATTTACCGTCCAGCGGCAATTGAGCAGCTAAAGTCTTTAGGCCAACGCATTAATGTTCCGGTTTTTAGCTTAGAAGGTGCCAAGCCGCCGCAGATCTGTTTAGAGGCGATTAAAAAAGCATACGAGCTAGGTTGTGACACTCTTCTATTAGATACTGCTGGGCGTTTGACGATCGATGACAGCCTCATGCAAGAACTTGAAGACATAAAAAGCAAAGTCAAACCAGACAATATTTTGCTCGTTTGCGACGCGATGATGGGACAGGATGCTGTTACAACGGCCAAAGCCTTTAACGATCGCCTAGACTTGTCCGGTTTTGTGATGACAAAACTCGACGGCGATGCCCGCGGTGGCGCGGCTTTGAGTATAAAAGAAGTCACGAAAAAGCCGATTAAATTTTTAGGTATGGGGGAAGGGCTTGAGCTCATCGAAGAGTTTCGTCCTGAAGGTCTAGCCAGCCGCATCCTTGGTAAAGGCGATGTTGTCGGTTTGATGCAGGATTTTGAGCGTGTTGCGGAAGAAGATGCTGAAGAAAAAGCAATGCAGATGCTCAAGGGCCAATTTACCTTTGAAGATTTTTACAGCCAGATTTCGATGATCCAAAAAATGGGCTCACTTAAAGACATTATGGCTAAAATGCCCATGCAAAATATGCTACCGGGAAACGCGAATTTAGATGACCGTCAGCTTTTGAAAATAAAAGCGATGATTGATTCGATGACGAAATATGAGCGCCTGAAGCCTGAAATCATAGATGAAAGTCGGGCTAAGCGTATAAGCCGCGGTAGTGGTCGTACTGTCAGTGAGCTAAAAGACTTAGTGACAAAGTTTCGTTCTATGCGAGCGATGATGGGTAGTTTTGGTAAAAATCTCGGAGCTTTGGGTAAAATTCCCGGTATGCAGGGTCTGCAAAAATTGGGTGGCCTGCGTAAACTTGCTAGCCAAATGTCGTCGGGAGGTGGTATTCCAGGACTGCCAAATATGTTTGGTGGGGCTGAGGGTTTAGGTAGTGGTGGCGCAAAGAAGGTAGTAGACCGCGATAAGCTTAAAAAATTGCGAAAAGCAGCCAAGCAGTCGAAAAAGAAAAATCGCAAGAAGTAGCATATTCGTAGCACTGGGAAAATTCGTTATGACAATTGAAGCTATAAGCCCTGTGGAAAAGCTGGGGACAGAAATATCACCTCGCCGTGTCCATCTTGAAACTTGGGGCTGTCAGATGAATGTTGCGGACAGCGAACGCATGCTCGCTTTGATGAAAAAAAGCAACTACCAACTCGCAGAATCTGCTGAAGATGCAGATTTGATTATTTTGAATACCTGCCATATTCGTGATAAAGCCAGGCATAAAGTTGTCAGTCGCTTGGGAGTCTTGCGAGAATTAAAAAGCACACGCCCAGGAATGAAAATTGCCTTAACTGGATGTGTAGCGCAGGCGGAAGGTAAAAAACTAGCTAAGGATCTTCCCTATATCGACGTTGTTATTGGACCAGGTACCATAGATGAGCTGCCAGCCTTGCTGGAAAAATCTCATGATGAAAAAACACAAAAAGTGTCCTTGGGCTTTCCTAAAACATTATCGAAACCAGACCTGACTGAAGAGATTCCACAAGCAGGCTTGAACGATAAGAACAATATTTCGCGTTTTGTAAATATAACTCAAGGTTGTAACAATTTTTGCACTTTCTGCGTGGTGCCTTTTACTCGTGGCCGCGAGATTTCAATGTCTCAAGATGAGATAGTAGCTCAGGTGCGGGAATTTGTTCGCTCAGGTGCGAAAGAAGTCACTTTGTTGGGACAAAATGTCAACAGCTATGGCTTAGATGAACAAGATGTTGAAAAACTTAACCCCGAAAGCAGAACGCCATTTGTAGAACTGCTGGAGAAAATTATTGTAGAGCCCGGCTTAGAACGCTTGCGCTTCACGACTTCAAATCCGCATGATTTTACCAAGCCGCTGGCAGATTTGTTTGCCCTGCAGCCACGCCTTGGAAAATATATGCATCTGCCTGTGCAAAGTGGAAGCGATCGTATTCTCGTAGCGATGAAACGCAAAGTCACTGTGGCAGAGTATATGCAACGTATTTATTGGCTGCGCCAAGCGGTGCCAGATATGGCGATTTCAACTGATTTAATAGTCGGTTTCCCAGGAGAAACAGATGAAGATTTTGCAGCGACCTTAGAGTTGGTGGAAAAAATTCGTTATAGTTTTGTATATGCCTTTAAGTATTCGTCGCGCAAAGGCACAGCTGCTGCGCGCTTTAAAGATCAAGTCAGTGAATTAGAAATGACACAGCGTTTGGCTAAGCTGAACGCCATTCAAGATAAAATTACTTTAGAATTTAACCAATCTGCAATCGGATCCATACAAGAAGTGCTGTTTACCTATGAAAGCCGTAAAGATCCCGGAGTCTATTATGGTCGAACCAGTGATTTTCGCTTAGTTCGCGTAGCTGCAGGACGGGATTTGGTTGGCCATACGATGCAGGTGGCTATAAAAGAAGCTAACAAAACGGCATTACTTGGCGAATTGCTTCACTGAGAAAAACAAGAGATTTATTATTTTTTCCTGAAGATAGCTGCGATCTTGTCCATTAAACCTGGACTTTTTTGTGCAGTTGCAATGATGCGGTGCTGAATGAGCTCCGCTTCGAAAAGATCTTTAAGGGGCATGCTCACAACAAAAAATCCAACGCTTGTAATTAGAAATATAATTCCAAATATTATATAAACATCCCAATAGCTCATAAATTCTCCGTCCATTGCTGGAATTTTTACACTTGCTTGAATACAAAACTCGACCATGATAAAGTAAGTTTTGAAACTTACAAACAATTATAAATTAATTTAGTTTTTTTAGGGGGAGTCGGCTGTGGAGTATAGAAAAATTCGCTTGTTGAACTTATTTTTGATTATATGTTTTCTTTTATCTTATTCTTGTTCCTATTCAAATAAGCAAAGCGGAGAGTCGGTAGATACAGATCGCATCAAGCGTGCTGGAACTGAATTGACAGCTGTGGCTCCAGAGCAAGACCTCAGCCTAACTGATTTAAATGCGGCAACTTTGCAAGTGAACTTGAGAAAAGATTCAACTTCATACAAACCTAAAGATCCAGGTGCAGTGAATTCGACTATACTTCCAGCTTGTTTCAGTGCCTTTGATCCAGAAGAAGTTTTAGGTGTCGTTAGCTGTGAACTAGATAAGAAAAAAGTCGTAGATTTAAAAGCGAAAAACGTATTGCAAGTGTGTAGCTACAATAAAAACATTCAAATTAAACCTAGTGAAAAATTAGCAATTGATTGCGGCGGCAAATTGAAAATTGAAAAATACTCATTTGAGCCCGTGTTAGATATCAGAATAGATTAGATTTAAATTTTAAGGCTCTATATTTGCAACATTATCGCCATTAATAAATTCTGAAAGCCAAGTGTGTAGTTTTAGTTTTCCATGGCCGCGCTTATAAAAGCTATCAGAAAATGTTGCGCAGTGGGCAAAATCTTTGTTAAGAAAATAGCGGAACCTATCTGAATTTGCAGAAATATCTCGCATCTGTTGAACCACTTGTTTTCCCCAAGCCAAAGGGTTTCCTCCCATAAAGGAAAAAAAGGCTTGCTGAGTAAAGTCTAAAAGACTGTTGTACTGTGAAAGTATGATTTCTGGGTAGTAATTTGAAATTTTCGAATACATTTCACTGAGTTTTAATTCAGTCCAGTTGTATTTCATGCTCAGCCCATTTTAGTACAGCCTTTACATTGGTAGCGCCGCGATGATGGACTAAATACTGTTTGCCTTTTTTGTCCTCATAATAGGTATCTGCTTCACCCCAATGAATATCACCTGTGCAATAAGGAACAAGAACATGAGTCCAGTCTTTATAGGGGTTATTGGGGTTTTGGTGATCGTAAATCCCCGCTTTTTTGCGCTTGCTCCAATCGTTTACTGATTTCGAATATATTTTTGACCCCTCTTTACAATTCTCACCATTCCAGCAAGCGCCGCCACCGAAAAAATCTAGGACAAGTCGACTAGGGTCTCCATGATGAACAAAAAACGAAAATTCTTCTCCATGAGCACACTTGGTATCACCTCCTGGTTTATATTCTTTCCAGGGGAAGGTGTTTGTTGTCGCAAAGAGTGGAGTAGTAGTTAATTGTAAAACAATGAAATATGACAGAATGGACTTTGCCATTTGTTGCGCTCCAAACATTAAGGATAAAGTAATTTATTCTATTTCTTAATGTGACTATAACGAAATCGCAACAAACGGGCTAATTAAATTTTGCTTGGAAATAGTTTCTTATGTTTGAATACAAACTGCTATAGTCGCCGAGTTTTAATATTACTAAGGCCATTTTTAATAAGCGCATGAGTTGCACTTTCGGCGCTATCTAAATTTTGAAAGTGTCCGCTACGAACTTTATAAATGACATGTCCACCTGTATTGTAAGGACTATAGTATGCCGAGATTCCCTGCTTGCTTAGCGAAGCAACAAGCTTTTCTGCGTCAGCTAGTTTCACGAATGTGGCAATTTCTATCGTAAATTGATTGTTTGGGGGCGAAATAGGGACTTCAGCTATACTCTCGGTGCTGTCATGTCCTATGGTTGAATAGAATAGCTGTCGCTGTGGTACTTCATCAATGTTTTTATCGCCAGCAAATTTAACTTTTTTATCTTCGTGAGTAGATTTGTAAGTTTGCTCGTAAATTAAGCGGCCGACCATGAAGACGCTACCAAGCGAGAAAAAAATTGCAAAGGCTCTTAAAAAAGCTTTTGTTTCCATGTAAGCTCCATCTTTTAGAACTACTTTTTGTAACCAGAGGCAAATTTTTAATACTTTTTCTTTATTGTAGCAGATTTCAGATGAATCGAAACATTGTCTTACAAGGAATAGCAACCCATAATCTCAAGAGCATTGATCTTGAGCTTCCTCTTTATCAAACGACTGTAATTACGGGCGTTTCTGGTTCTGGAAAAAGTTCGCTAGTTTTTGACACCTTATATGTTGAAGCGTATAGGCGCTACGTCGAAAGTTTATCAAGCTATACTCGTCAATTTATGCAGGCCCTGCCGCGTCCGTCGTATAGAAAAATAGAGAATTTACCCCCGGCTATTGCATTAAAGCAAAGACGTCAATCACGCAATCCACGAGCTACAGTTGCGAGCATGACTGAAATTGCTGATTTGCTGCAAATTCTCTATGTAAATCATGCACAGCTGTTTTGCCAAAATTGCCAAAAAGCTGTTGTCGCAGAGTCGGCGCAAGAGCTTGCGAAAAAAAGTATCGCAAATTTTAATGGGCAAAATATTACAGTGACAGCGCCCTTGTACTTGTGGTCCCAGGAAATTGATGCTTTACCAAAATCCGCTCAATTAGAACAAAGACAATTTTTGAGAAATCTTCTTGAGCGTCAAGGTTTTGATCGATTATTAAACGAAGGAAAACGCTGTAGTTTGGCAGAAGCTTTTGCCGACGAACATTCAGAACAAAAGCCTGCTTTTGCCGACGAACATTCAGGACAAAAGCCTGCTCTTGCCGATAAAGGCATAGAAAAATATGAAGTCTTGTTAGACCGGCTCAAGTGTGATGAAAAAAATCTCGCTCGTTTAACTGAATCCATCCAGCTTGCATTTAAATTGAGCAAAGGGATTTGTCATTTATATTATGAAAATGGGCTAATTTCAGCCTCAAACAAGCATTATTGTACAAACTGTCGGATAGAATTTGAAGCTGCTCAGCCGCTTCTTTTTTCCAATGAGCACCCTTTAGGGGCTTGTTCGACGTGTTCCGGCTTCGGTCGGATTGCAGAAATAGATTGGCACAAAGTCACACCCAATTTAAATGCATCTCTCGAAGATGAAGAGATTAAACCTTGGAATTTCGGTAACTGTCGCGTTTGGTATGAAGTTGCCAAAAAAAGCGCGGTTTCGCGAGGTATAGATACGTCAAAGTCATTTTCAGAGTATAGTGAAGCAGATTGGCTTTGGCTGCGTCATGGTGATGGAAAGAAATTTGGTGGTGTCGTAGCTTTTCTGCGCTGGCTAGAAAGCAAGAATTACAAAGTCCATTACCGCATTCATCGCGCACGTTTTAATCGTTATATTGTTTGTCCAGATTGTGATGGAAAACAGCTTAATCAGCGCGCACTGTCCTACAAAATTGATCGATGTTCACTTTATGATGCAAAACAACTTTCGCTGTTACATTTTAATGAATGGCTGGAAAAAAGCTTCGATAAAAAATCCTTTTTCAAAGATGAAACTCTTAAAGAGATAAAGATTAAAATTAATTTTCTATTAGAAATTGGCTTAAGCTATTTATCGCTGGATCGTCATACAGATAGTTTGTCAGGAGGAGAATTTCAACGTCTTGCTATTAGTAGGTGCCTTGCTAATTCGATGTCCGAAACTCTCTATTGTTTAGACGAGCCTAGCACAGGCTTGCATCCTGTCGATACACAAAACCTCCTAAAAGCAATAGATCAAATAAAAAATCTGCAAAATACAATTGTTATGGTTGAGCATGATGAGCAGATGATTAGAGGTGCGGATTATCTTGTTGAACTGGGTCCTGGAGCTGGATATGAGGGCGGTCAGGTCGCTTTCCAAGGAAGTCTGGGCGAAATAAAAAATGATCGTATTTTATTAAAATCTCTTACTGTGATAGATGAGTATAGCTCTTCTGTCGAAGAGAATAGAATTGCAAATATTTTTTCAAAAAATTCTGTTGCAGATAAAAATGAAGAAATGAATTTTGTCGAAGTTGAAAATATCAATCCTAATAACCTAAAAAATCTAAAAGTGAAATTCCCCATTGGATCACTCACATGTGTATGCGGCGTAAGTGGTAGCGGAAAATCTAGTCTCGTGATGGAGGCCATTCTACCTCTGTTTCGTAGTTTAAAGTCAGTTGCGGATGAAAAAGAGCAAGAAAGTGATCGTGCAAGTGAAGGCGAAAATGAAAGCGAAAATATTAGTGAAGAGTTTATTGGAAGATCTAAACTAGCTGCACGACTTTCTGATTCTAAGCAAGCAGATATTTTTACCGACGTCCTGCATATCGATCAGCGCGGCATCGGCAAGAGCTCTCGCTCAAATATAGCAACCTACCTCGGGGTGTTTGAAGATATTCGCAAACTTTATTCTGCGCAGGCTTTGGCGGTAAAGTTGGGGTTGAAAGCAAGTGACTTTAGTTTCAACTCCATAGGAGGTCGTTGTGAGGAGTGTAAAGGCTTAGGAGTGATCGTAGAAGATTTGTCATTTCTTGGTGAGGTAACAACGAGCTGTCCCAGTTGTTTGGGTAAATGTTTTTCCGATAAGGTTTTGCAGGTCACTTTGCAGGGCTATAATTTAAATCAGCTACTTGGATTGACTCTCACCCAAGTTAAGGATTTGTTGCGCGACCAGAGCAAAATTCGGCGCATTTGCCGCTTAGCTGAAGAATTGGGGCTTGGCTATTTGACCTTGGGTCAAACTACCAGCACTTTTTCTGGAGGCGAAATCCAAAGGCTTAAGCTAATGAATATATTGCAAAAAACAAAAGAAGTGGGGCGCCATCTTATTTTGATGGATGAGCCTTCTATTGGTCTGAGTGTTTATGATACGAGTAAGCTCATAAATCTTATGCGGCGACTTTGTCGTGAAGGGCATACTTTAATCGTTATTGAGCATAATCTTGAAATTTTGCGGAAAGCAGATTGGCTTATAGAGATTGGCCCCGATGCCGGTGATTTTGGCGGGGAGCTGCTTTACCAAGGTTTACCTTTTGGATTAAAAAAGGTAAAAGCCTCCAAGACTGCTAGGTTTATTTGAAGTGGCTTTTTCGGCTTTTTATGCGGTTTTTTGGAGTAGTGATGAGCAAAATTTCGGTCAATAAATCTAGAATAACTATTCATGATGTCATGAAGGCAAAAGCAAACTCAGAAAAACTGACAATGTTGACTTGTTATGATGCTGCATTCGGCCGCATCCTCAATCAAGTTGACATCGATATGATTTTAGTTGGTGATAGTTTGGGAAACGTGATGCTTGGATATGATAACACCCTGTCTGTCACCATGGAAGATATTTTGCACCATTGTCGCGCTGTAACTAGAGTCATGCATAAAGCATTGATTTGTGCAGATATGCCCTTTCTTTCGTATAATTTAAGCAGCGAGCAAGCACTAGAGAATGCAGGAAAGCTCATTAGCCAGGGGGGAGCGCAAGCGGTCAAGCTTGAAGGTGGTACAGCAATTTTACCCCAAGTTAAAAAAATCACTGAAGCTGGCATACCTGTTATGGGGCATCTGGGCCTTACGCCGCAGAGCGTACATATGCTTGGAGGCTATAAAGTTCAGGGCAAAAGTATTGAGCAAGCTCAAATATTAATAGAAGATGCAAAACGATTAGAAGATCATGGAGTATTTTGCGTAGTTTTGGAAATGGTGCCACGTGTGTTGGCGGCAGAAGTTAGCCGTTCATTGCGAATCCCAACTATTGGAATTGGTGCGGGTCCAGAGTGCGATGGGCAGGTTTTAGTGCTGCATGATCTGTTAGGTTTCGATACTGAATTCAATCCTAAGTTTCTTAAAAAATATGCTGACATGAATCAGCAAATACGCGAATCTGTTCAGAATTATTGTTCTGACGTAAAATTAAATAAATTTCCCGATACAACACATAGTTTTTAGTTATGTTTTTAAAAAATTACAGATGAGAGCTTTAAACCATGAGCAAACGCGATTATTACGAAGTACTCGGACTTTCGAAAAGTTCAGGACAAGACGAAATTAAAAAAGCCTATCGCAAAATAGCTTTACAATACCATCCCGATCGGAATGGGACACCAGAGGCTGAAGAGAAATTTAAAGAAGCTTCTGAGGCCTATGAAGTTTTATCTAATGAAGAAAAAAAGTCCGTATATGACAGGTTCGGTCATGCAGGAATTTCGGGGCAGGGCTACCAAGGATTTAATGATGTCGGTGATATTTTTGATAGCTTTGGAAATATATTTGAGGAGTTTTTTGGATTTGGCGGCGGAGGTGGCGGCGGACGAAAACGCACTCGGCGAGGTGCAGATTTAAAGTATCCGCTACGCATCTCTTTTGAGGAAGCAGTTTTTGGCGTCGAAAAACAAATACAATATGAGCGCCGAGAAGCCTGCAAACCCTGCGATGGCAGTGGTGCAGCGCCTGGATCAAAACCAGTATCTTGCAAAACTTGTGGTGGCATAGGTCAGGTGCGACGCTCACAAGGATTTTTTAGCATACAAACTCCTTGTCCGCATTGCGCAGGACAAGGGCAAGTGATCGATAAGCCCTGCAAGACCTGCAGCGGCGAAGGTATGACGCGTGGAAAGAAACAAATTTCAGTTAAGATTCCTCCGGGAATTGATTCTGGAGTGCGTTTACGAGTGAATGGGGAAGGTGAAGGCAGTCCTGGAGGGGGCCAAAACGGCGATCTTTATGTTGTTATTGAGGTGGAAGAAAGTGATCGTTTTGTGCGCGACGAGTTTGATTTGATTTTAGAGCAACCTATCACAATGATACAAGCGGCAATAGGTGCAAAAATTGTCGTAAAAACTCTTAAGGGCGAAAAAGAATTAGAAATTCCAGCTGGCACTCAATATGGAGATAAAAAGACTCTCGTTGGAGAAGGCATTCCGCATTTGCGCGGTGTTGGCAAAGGAGACTTGCATGTGGTGTTTAATGTGCAAGTTCCGAAAAAATTAACAAAAGAGCAGCGACAAATTCTAGAGCAATATGCTGAGCTAGAGGGTGAATCTAATTCGCAGCAAGGTGGGTTTTTCAACCGCTTGTTTAAAGATTGAGTCAACATACTTTGGTTAAAAATTTTGATGACTGCAAGTGAGCAGCTACGTGATGCACATATTTAATTGAATTTCATTTAGTCTGTAGTCACAGGCATGTCTTGTTTTACCCGCCAGAGGACCGCTCAATTTTTATGCCATCCATGGCAAAATTATCGCTACGGGCTCGGGCATCCCGCCCTCGCCAGTTCCTCTGGCGGGTAAAACAAGACATGCCTGTGACTACAGACTAATGCGAATAACAGTTCTGGGGGCATACGTAGATCACGACACAGCCTACTTCTATTTGGCTCCTTTAACTTATCTCATTCGAATTGCTCGGAAAAAATAATTAAAAGCTTAAATTAAGCGAACCAGCCAAAGTGAAATGCTCTTCGCGTTTTGCGTAGCGCACACCATTGACGCGAAGGTCGCGTTCGCCGCGTTCAAAACCAGCCATAAGGCCAAAGGATGAACGCTTATTTTCCAAGGCTTTCACAAGATCAATGTTGGCGCCATAAAGATTGGCTTCACGCTGCATATTTGCTGAATCGATGCCGCTTATGAAAGATCCATAGTATGTTGCTGGGGTGTATTTTGCAGTGAATGCTATGCGAGAGCGGGCAACTGTCCAGTATGCAAGTTGCAAACGACCAGCGAGACGATCATCGATGCGAAATTTTGAGAAAGCTGGATTTGCGCCTGAAGAAGATCTTTCATATTCGACATATGAAACAGCTGCTAACAACTCAATGGGATCGCTCAAATTGCCGCGTCCGTATAAGGTTGTGTTTGCGGGGATATATATGCGGTTGATTTCGCCATTTTCAGCAAAAACTTCACTGTCTTTCGCGGATGTTGCATACGCCAAACCTGTTTCCCATTTACTGGTGTGGACGGCGACTCCGTAAGTTTCGACGTTGTAGCGATTGGTCACTTTAAATTCTTCTTCGCCATAAGTATCTGGGCGCGGTCGATTAGTCGAAAGTTCGCTTCTCGTGTGCTTCGAAGAAACGCCCACAGTGACATGATCTCCAAAAGTCATTCCAGCTATCGGTTCAATTTGATAGATGTTATAGAAACGCTCTTCGACTTCGTTGCCTTCTGGATTGCTAGAGAAATTAGTAAAGTCACCACCCAGTCCGAGAACTAATATGTCTCCACCCCAAAGAGCTTTGACAGAGGTTCCAGGAGCAACATAGTTTTCATCAACTCCATCTGTGTCCCTAATTTCGATATTTGTAATAGAAGCAGCTGCTTCTGC
>JAGOVF010000163.1 GCA_018060885.1 Oligoflexales bacterium
ATGCAATGTCTTGGCGTGACGAAGATGGAAATTTTTGGCTTTTTGGTGGCCAAGGTTATGACACTAGCTGGAATTGGTATGAGTATGGTGACTTGTGGAAATTTGATGGCGAGGATTGGACCTGGGTTTCTGGACCACAAAATACCTTTCAAGCTCCTGTCTATGGAACTTTGGGTCAGTTTGGCGCTGCGAATACACCTGGCAGCAGGTCCGATGCATGTACCACGCTAGATGATCAAGGTGATTTATGGCTATTTGGTGGATATTACTACGACGCAAATGCAGGTTGGGAAATGGTTCATTTGACAGATTTATGGAAATTTAACGGCAGCCAATGGGCATGGATGGGTGGTAGCCAAGATAAAGATATTTTAGGTGTCTTCGGTACGAAAGGTATTTATGCTGCGGAAAACACCCCTCCTTCATTAAAAGACTGCTCTTTATTCGCTACTGCAGATGATGAAATTATTCTTTTTGGTGGGAGGATCATAGATGACAGCACAGGTTATGAATATGTCTACTATGATGCCCCGGATGGAGTTTTAAATCTGGCCAATGGGCTTGGGTTTCTGGATACGGCGGACCTCATGCAGATATGACTTTAGATTTTTTTGCACCGCCGATGTATGGGTCCATAGGCCAAGTTGGTACAAACTATTCTCCCATGATGAGACTAAGCCCAAGCAACTGGCAATTTGAGGATCGTTTATTATTTTTCGGCGGCTTTACACTCGAGCCATCCTATACGGATGGCCAAGTTGAAATACATACAAATGATATGTGGGAGTTTTTGCCTTATTGAACTTCAATTTGCTGTTGATTTCTATCAGATAAAAGATAAACGAAAAAACCACCGCAAGCCGCTTCTGTCATTTTAGGATTTTTTAAATCCTCTGCAAAAGGTATTCGATGAACATAAACTTTTATTTTTCCTTCCTCAAATTTATCTGGATTATTTAGCAGATAAGGAAGGGGGCTGTGTGAATATAGATAAGACCATTTACAACGATCATTCTCTATCGGCTGATTAGTCCCATAACGCGCCGCATTTAAAAATGGAAGTCCCCTTACGCGGACTTCGCTTGGCACATTAAATTGCTTTATATTTGAAAATAAAAGCTCTTTTTTAATCGGATCAAAATCTTTTTTGAAATCTACTAACTCCAACCACTTAGTGCCCAGCTCAGCATATCCCAGACGCGGAAAGGATGATGCCGCGCTTTTAAATTCTTCAACGTAATCAGCATGTAGCACTGGATCCACATAACTTGTTCCAAAACCGAAGGTATTAATATCGAATGTTGAGGCAGAGCTTCGATCATATACTGCTTGAAACAGAACAAGCGTGCTGCCACAAGATCCGCTATGAGTTATGTTAAAAAAAGCAACTTGAAAAGAATAAGTTTTATACTCTTCGTAATCTCCACTTCCAGTATATTTTGAAAAGTACAAAATATTGTCACCTTTTTCATTCTTTGACCAGTAAGGACCTTTTACAGTTAAACTACAATTATTAGCTTCGAACTTATACCCCTCTGTTGAACCTAAAACATCTGCTCCTACCTCGCTATTATTAATTTTAAACCTAATTTCGCTATCATTTGGCGAATAAGGAATCGCGAGACCACATAATTCTCCTGGAAAACACTCATTTCTGATGACTGTTTCTTGATGTTCGCTGACCTCGGGGCTCAATGCACCAGAATTCTGAAGTGCTGCTTTTTCCGATTTATTTTGACTTTTACAAGAACTTATCAAAGTTATGGAGAGACTGGCAAAAATAAAAAGAGTCCGTTTAAAAAACATCAGATTCCCCTTAATAAAGAAATTTAATTTATGATGGTTTAGAGCAATCCCATTTTACCACACAAATAAAATAGGATTAAATTTTTGAGATGATATTTTTCCTAACTTCAAACCTATCTCTTACAAGTACTGATCCCGAGCAACTGATAAGGCGGGCACCAGCCACTAAGTCCTGTTAAGATCGGAATGATCCCCAAAAGAAACCAAGGGCTCGCTGGACCAATAAATGCCATGCTGGTTAAACCCAATCCAATAACTACACGCGCGATTCTTTCATAGGGATGTATGTTTGTTTTCATATTGCTGCCTCCAATAATTTAATAATAACTAACCACAAGCTAAACATACTGCTCTTTATCATCGAAAGCAATTTTTCCCGATTCGAGCATTTCGAGAACTAGGGCAAGTGCTTCGCGTTGTTTTAATAGAACTTGCGACTTTGCTAAGGGCGGATCGTTTAACAAATCCTCTCGAAGTTGTTTTGCTGCAGCTTGGGATATATTCGCAAAAACAAAATTCTGTAGCTCTTCGCTGGTACCACGCAATATTGTGCGCCAAAAAGGCGCGAGTTTTTGCTGTACAAGAGGAAATGAGCGAGGACTTAAGCGGCAAAGATCTTCTAAGGTAAAGAGCTCTTCTTTTATGCGTTCAGCAGTTTGTTTATTCTTAACACCCAACTGCTCAAAAAGCCTTTGTTGGCTGTCTTTATCTAAGGCAGCCAGGATTTTTGCTGCCTGCTTTGCGCCACCCTTTTGTGTAGATTGTTGCAGCGCTATAGACTGGACTCGCTTTTTCAGAAGTTGATTTAAATCTTCGACAGCCTCAGGAAGCTGAGGGGCTAAATTTGCAACGCCAAGTAAGATGTCGGACTGTAATTTTGCATCGAAGAGCGGCAATACCTGGGCTGCCACTGCGCTTTCTAAATTCGCTAACACTAAAGCCTGAGTTTGTGGTCTCTCTTCTGCAATGACCTTGTAAATGATAGCTGGTGCAACGCCGTCAAAAGCATCAATATGTGCGATTTTGTTTGTATCGAACTCTTTTATCAAGCTCACAAGTTTTGAGCCGCTAAAAGCTTTTTTTAAAAGTTCCTGCGTTTTGGCTGAGCCGCCGCTTAAAGAAGAGGTGTCTTTTTCAACTTGCGCTTTAAATTCCAAAAGCACTGCATCTACGACTTCTTGTTTTAGGGGTTTTAGAGTTTTCATTTCAATCAAGACTTGTGGTAGTTCTCGCTGTGGAACTTGGCGTAAAAGCTTCGCTCCTTCGTCTTGGCCAATAGCTAAGATGACTATTGCAAGTTTTTGAATTCGATTGAGCGATTTGAAATCTTTGGCAGACATTTGAATATAATTTTATCAAGTTTTTTGAATTTAAGCAGAAAAAAAGGGAGCCAAGGCTCCCCGCGATAAATAATTTCCTAAGAAATTATTTATTTTTATTCGCTATAGTTTTTAGGCTTTGGCCAGCTCTGAAAACTGGAACAGTGCGTGCTGGTATCTTTATTTCTTCGCCTGTTTGTGGGTTGCGGCCAGTTCTTGCTTTTCTCTTGGTAGTTGTGAAAGTTCCAAAACCAACGAGACGGATGCCTTCTTTTCTTTTGATGTTCTTTTCGATTGTTGACATAAATGCCGCCAACCAACGATCAGTTTCTGCTTTTGAATGACCAGTAGTCTTTGCCATAGTTTCCACGAGTTCTGCACGGTTCATAAATGATCCTCCTTGAAACGCATACTATATAAGGTTTAAATGATTACTAGAAAATACGTTAGCCGGAAACAATTGAATTGGCAAGGTTTTCTAAAAAAAAAATTTCACTTCTTGCATTTTTTTTTACGCAGTGGCTTAAGGAGCGGTGGCCTTATTTAAAAATTGTAATTAGGAAAAGCATTCTTGCAGCTGCAATCCATATACTTTCACGTCCCTTATTGCGGCTTTCTCTGCCACTACTGCGACTTCGCAAAAACCGCTAATTATAGCCCCAAACACAGCCAAAACTATTTTGCTACATGTCTCGATCACCTTCGTTCTTGGTTAATTTATTTAACAGAAAATAAAATGCTCGGTCCACAAATCAAGACTTTGTATTTTGGCGGTGGAACTCCATCTCTCTTTGCAGATGAATACCGTCCCATCTTCAAAGAGCTCTCCCCTCTCTTGAACGATGAGACAGAAATTACCTTCGAAGCAAATCCAAGAGATCTCATAGCGGCAAAGTTAGAAACATGGCAACAATTACGAATCAATCGTTTGTCGGTCGGTGTGCAAAGCTTTCACCCACAAGGGTTAAAGATACTAACCCGCGATCATCAAGCGGCAGATTGTTTAAAGGGAATCGAGCTCGCGCAAAAATATATTGAGAATCTCAACATCGATTTAATCTATGGCTGGCCGGGGCAAACCCTCGAAGATTGGTTGAAAGATCTAAAAATTGCCTTAAACATGGGCCCAAAACATTTGAGCCTTTATTGCCTCACCTTTGCCGCAGGTACTCCTCTAGGCCGCGCCGAGGCTCGGCAAAAAATCAAAGCCTGCCCAGACGAGTTATTAGAAGAATTTTATTTAGCTGCCTGTGAATTGTTGGCGAAGAATGGGTATATCCACACAGAGATTTCTAATTGGCATCAGCCTGGATTTCATAGTCAGCATAATCAAGCTTATTGGCAAATGAATTATTACTTAGGGATAGGACCTGGTGCACATGGGTTTCTGCCTGCGCAGAATGAATCGATAGGACTTCGTTTCGCCTATAACAAAAACGACCGTAGTTTTTTGAACACAGAACTTCTTTTAATGGAAGGTGAAGCTTCCATCGGCAAATTAGATTTCTTAACTATAGATGAGCGTGATGCTAAGGGCTGGCTGCTAGAATGCATTGCGAATGGTATTCGCACGGCTAAAGGCGTTAATCTTAGCAGAATTGAAAAGACGATTGGTTTTAAATTTGTAACAAGCCCACTTATAAATAATGCTTTGAAGGAAGGCGAGCTTCAAATTATTGAGAGAGGGAAAGAACAGTTTTTAGTTCTTAAAGAAAAAGAATGGTTTCGGGAACAGAGTTGGTCGCTGCTCGTCTTTGATTGTTTTCAATCATAAATGCATGAATTTTTTTAATCCTTAAAAAGCTTTTGAAAGAAGTCTAGGCGGCAGAATCAGAAAGCCAAGGCAGTCTTTTATCTTCACGCCGTTGAGGCTTTTCCAAACCTAGAGTTCTTTTACAAAAGCCGGAACTACAATATTCTTCCCACAAAAACATTAAAGTTGAAATGCTGGCTTGAACACTAATTGGTTCAATATCACGCACGATACGGCTTATTGTACCTTTATCGTAGCCAATAAGATTACCAAATTGCGTATTATTAAGCTTAAGATACGTGATAATGCCTCTTACTTCATCTCCGCTTAACTTTCTTTTTTTATGCTGAATTGCCCGAAAGTTGTCTTTTAGGAAGTTAAAGACTATCAAATCTGTTAATTTATTTATTTCATCTTCATCTAGTCCAAAATCTGCGTTTTTTTGGTTAAATGTGGCAGGATCAACATTACTATCGACATAAATTTCTACATCTGAAATGACGGAGCCTAATAGATCAGTGTGAACATAATTTTTAATTTTTATTTTCTTCATTTCCATATCATTTATCCTCTCTAAAGGCATGAACCACAATGAGCTTATTACTAGTGTTCTTATCGTAATAAACCAAAATAGCTCATTCACATTCGTCACCGTCAGCATCTTTGCATTTAAATAAAATTGAGCCTGGTATTGCCGTATTCATTTCATTTTTAATTACTTTCCCGTCCTCAGCTTTAACTAATTCCAAGATTTCTCGTTCTGTGAACTTTCGGGTTGGGTGGTCAACTATACAGTGACGTCTTACAATAATTTTTGTTGTCGCTTTTGTTCTGGCGCTAAGGAAAGCGCTCTTGGCAGCAGCAAAATTAGAATGCCCACTTATAAGCAACACTATTATTCCCCCAATATACTAAACATATCGCTAGTTGTATATCGAAACTTTAGATAAGCTTTTGATAAAATTATATTTAAATTTACAGATAGTTACTTAAAACACAGATATAATTTAGTTGCATTCCGTTATTGTTGCAGAATCTGTAACTACTGATAATACAGGGACAAGGATAGCGAACAATTGCAGGTCGCGAAACCGACACCTTGAACTTAATATTAAAACTGCTCTCAATAAATTTAATCAAAATATTGAACTTGATTAGCTCATAGAGTTCAAAAAAATTAAGGATCTATTGATCTTTCATCATATCTTGATTTAAGATCAATATATGATACAATGTAATTGTGCAGATGGGTTCTATTCCCTTTATTTACAAAGATGAGACTGAAAAACTGATTCGAAGTGTTATTTCAAAGGATCCAGGGCTAATAGGTTGGACGGCCCATTGCAAAGAAGAAATGCTTAAGGATCTCTTGATCGTCAACGACTTGGTCAATTTTCTGAAAAATGGAAAAATAAAACGTAAAGCCGAATTTGATCACCAATCTGGAATCAAGTTGATTACTTGTTGGCGAAAATAATTTATATGGAAACAATATGCCCTCAAAATTAATTAAAATGACTCACCCCTATCATTACACCGAGTGTGGTTTAAAGAATATTTGGCTTGAAGGCGTTTATCTGGATAAAGAGGGGGATCTGGTCATCCCTCATCTTATTAATCTTCATGAAGAAATTGCCAAAGGTTTGGCACTGCAAAAGAAGAGACTATCTGGCGGTGAAATTCGGTTTTTAAGGACACATATAGGGCTTTCCGGAACCGACTTAGCGAGAAAAGTTGTAAAGGTTAGCCCAGAAACTGTTTCACGATGGGAAAATAACAAGCAGACTATGGATGCATCCACCGAGCTCTTGTTGCGTATGTTGGTTCTTAAAAAAATTCGATTTGACGACTATGATTTTTATGATTTGGCAGATTTTAAAACTGAGAAAAGCTCCAGATTCGAAGCAAAGTTTTCGCAAAAATCTAAAAAATGGAACCTTGCAGCCTAGATAGCCACTCAATGAATATGAATCCAATTAAGAATTAAATTCTAGTTTACCATTCAGGATGTCTATGAAAAAGTAAGTCAAGGACAAAACACCCCCTCCGCAAACCACTTTTTGGCTTACGGTCTCCAATGTTTATAGTTACCACCAAGCTGCTATTCTAGTGCTTCCTCTTGTATTAC
>JAGOVF010000029.1 GCA_018060885.1 Oligoflexales bacterium
CTAATATAAGTTAGTGGATATACTTTACAGCTAAAGGGCGATGCAAAAAGTTTTTTATTAAACCGCCTCAGGAAATTGTTTATGCCGCAAATTCCTGCCGTTGGACTTACTATTTGAACTTCGCTCTTTAATTGGAACTAAATTATTTTTTTCTGCCATTTCAACACACGAATACCATGATGGCATATCGCTGCAGTCACTTATAATCATAATGCCGAGCTCAACCTTAGGTGAGCTATCATCATTGCGTCGTATAACTTTACCTAATAATTGAATCGCCGCGCTTAAGTATTCCGAAGCTGGGTCAACAGTCAATTCTACAATCGTATTTTTACGAAAAGGTATTTCGCCATCGGCTGAAATTAGCACCCCGGACTTTGATAAGTTGTCGGTAGTAAGACGAAAATTAAGATTAGAACCGATAGTGCGGCCATCCATTTCTATTTTTCCGCTAATTTTAGTTCGTTGTGCAACGCCGCGAGTTTCAATACGCTTAGCACTGTGTTGGCTCTTCGGAACATTAACCACGATAAACCCCCCATTTCCTCTAATTGAAGTCAACTCGACACACTAGATATCGAGGACAGTAGGAGTATCGGATATTTACAAATAAGATTGAGACCTTTGATTAAATATTGAGATATTACTGTTAAATCGATATATTGAGCCCCTTTGAATCAAAAGGAGACTGCTTTGAGCCAAACATTTGATATTAAAGATGGCATCAAAAGTATATTAGCGAATAAAACACCCATTCTCATGGATGGTGCGATAGGCACTGTCCTCTATAACCGCGGTATTTTTATTAACCGCTGTTTCGAAGAATCGAATTTAACAAGTCCAGAACTCGTCAAAGACTTACACTCATCCTATTTGCAAGCTGGATCGCAAATGCTGTCGACAAATAGCTGGGGAGCAAATCGTTATAAACTCCAGCAGTTTAATTTGGATGACAAGCTTTACGAAATTAACTATCAGGCTGCGCAATTGGCAAAATCAATTGCTAAAGATCGCGCCTTTGTTGCGGGAAGTATTGGGCCATTAGGTATCCGCATGGAGCCTTGGGGACCAACTTCTTTTGCCGAGGCCCTTAGCGCATTTGCTGAGCAAATTACTGGTTTAGTTGACGGTGGTGTTGATGCCTTAATGTTTGAAACATTTAGCGACATCACAGAAATAGAGCAAGGTATAAAAGCCGCTCGCCAAGTAGCGCCTCACTTGCCAGTGTTCGCTCACTTAGTCATGGATCTTGAAGGCAAGCTTCCTATGGGTACGCCGGTAGAGTGGGCTATCAAAAAACTCGATGAATGGAACGTAGATGTCGTCGGTCTCAATTGTTCTGTTGGACCTCAGCCGATGATGTCTGTTTTGCCGAGAATTCAATCCATCACGAACAGACCCTTGAGCGTCATGCCGAATGCGGGCCTACCAAAACTTATAGATGGCCGCCATATTTATATGAGCACCCCAGACTATATGGCAAATTTCGCTAAGGACTTTTTGCTGGCTGGAGTGCAATTTATAGGCGGTTGTTGCGGAACTACGCCTGAACATATTAGAGCGATGGCAGCATCAATACGCCACAGGTCAGCTATGTTGCATGCTGAACATGATCATAGTCATAATATTCGAACGCGAGTTAAAGAACTCAATATAGAGTCTATCGACTCCTCAAAAAGTGAAAAAGTTATTCACCCAATTGAATTTGCAAAAAAATCGCGCTGGTCTAAAAAAATTGCCCTAGGTGAACATGTAACCACAGTCGAGCTACTTCCGCCAGCCGGGGTTAGCGCTAAAGCACTTATAGAAAAAGCAAAACAACTCAAGACCGCAGGCATCGATTGTATAAATATACCCGATGGCCCACGCGCCAGTGCGCGTATGAGTGCAATATTGACCGCAGTCATGATTGAGCAGCAAGCGGGGATTGAAACTGTTTTGCACTACACCTGTCGCGATAGAAACTTACTAGGAATGCAGTCAGACATGCTGGGCATCCATGGTATAGGACTGCGCAACATGCTTTTAGTGACGGGTGATCCACCAAAAATGGGAGCCTATCCAGATGCTACAGGAGTTTTTGATGTGGACGCTATTGGCCTAACTAACATGGTCTATCAGCTGAATCAGGGTAAAGACCTTGGTGGGCGGACCTTTGGACAGCCCACGGCGCTTTCTATTGGAGTCGGCGTCAATCCCGTAGCAAAAGACTTAGATTATGAACAAAAAAGACTTCGCTACAAAGTTGAAGCTGGAGCAGAGTGGGCAATCACGCAACCTGTGTTCGACGTAAAATCAATCTATCGCTTGCTTGAATTTATGCAAAAAAATGATCTAGTCATCCCCATCATTGCTGGGATTTGGCCACTGTTAAGCTATCGCAACGCTGTTTTTATGAATAATGAAGTTCCTGGAGTTTCTATTCCTCAGTCTATTATGGATAGGATGGCAGAAAGCAAAGATAATCCAGAAGATGCTAAAAAAATTGGCGTTGAGATCGCTATAGAAATGATAGAGGCCTTGGGAAAAGATGTGCAGGGGATTCAAGTATCTGCCCCATTTGGCCGTATTGATTTAGCCCTTCAAACATTAGGGATGTCTTAATAACGAGGTCAAGCACGGAGAATAATATCCTAGGTTAAAAGTGATTTATTCAAAATACATTCAAAAGTACCTAGCACACTATTCTGAGACCGAATTAAAAAAGATTGATTTAAACATATTACCGAACTACGAGCGTCTTGTAGTTATGCCTGCATTTGCTGAGGCACTGCAACTTCAAGACGCTTTCGAATCAGCCGCATTAGCTGCACTTTTCGCACAGAAAAAAACTCTCATAATAATAGTCATAAACGAAGGAAATCAAACCTCAATAGAAGATAGCCAAAAGAATTCTATTAGCTGGAGATTTTTATCTGAGCAAGGAAACTCACTCTATAAAGACCCTGAAAATTACTGGTTTCTACTTGAAAAAAACTGTTATTTTGACTGTTTAATCATCAACCATTTTCAATCGCCTTTTAAATTTCATGTGGGCGAAGGTGTCGGAAAAGCAAGAAAAATCGGTTTTGATATTGGACTTAGGATTTTAGCAGAGTCAAAGCTCAGCTATCCGTGGGTTTACAGCATAGATGCAGACACAACTTTGCCATTGAACTATTTTTCGCGAGATCTTGAAGATGTAGATTTCATAACGCATAAAACGAGAGCGGAGCAAAAAACTGGGGCTTACGTTTTGAATTTCCATCATAAAGCTGAGTCGCCGACTTTAAAAGCTGCGGTGCAGCGTTATGAAAAATATTTGTATAGCTATTATGAAAATTTGCGAAATATACAATCGCCTTATGCCTATGTGAGCATAGGCAGCGCACTCGTAGTAAGCCTCGAACACTATGCAAAAGTCCGAGGAATGCCAAAACGATTAGCTGGTGAGGACTTTCACCTTCTTAATAAAATTGCCAAAGATTCTTCTATCACTACACTTAGCAGTCCAAGCGTGACCATAGCAGCAAGAATTTCACAACGCACTCCCTTTGGAACTGGCCAAGCTCTTCTTGCCGACTTGGAAGCCAAAAACACCAGGAAATACAGTGCATTCAATCAAAAAGGATATGATCATTTACATTTAATTCTAAAAGCAGCTGAGCATGCTTTGACTAATAACGAACTGAATTTCAAATTAATAGTTTCTGAAGTTAGCTCGAAATTACATGTAAACAACCTAGATCTAATGAGGGTTTATCAAGCAAATGATGTTTTTAAAATAGACAACATGGTGAAAGTTGCAAAATTAACTTCCAATAACATCATCCAGCAAAAAAAATCTTTTCATCAACAATTTGATGCGCTCAAAACGTTTCAAGTTCTGAAATTTCTGAGTTCCCCACCAACCAATCTTCCGCTTTCAATTGAAATTTAAGATTTATTTTTTTAAATTTACCACCTTCTCAAATTTATTTTCATTTTCCTGTTAATTCGATACTAGTGCCCGGCCGATGCAGAAATGTGAAAAACCTGACATCAGAATGGGATTTCTATTTATGGAACAACTCAAACAAATCATTAAACTCGCACTGCAAACACAAGCAGATAAAATTTCTCTAAGAGATGGGCGACATCCCATTTACTATATAAAAGGAGAAAAAAAAGAAGCCAATCATCTGCCCATATTGGATTTACAGCTTATTAATGAATTTTTCTCTTTTCTCTATCCAGACGAAAAAAATATGCTAGTTAGAACAGAGCCCACTGAAAATATTCTGTCTATTTCTCCTAATCTAAAACTTAAAGTTTTAGCTTGGAACAATCAACTTCCGTGGATTTACCTGTATTTTCCAAATGGCGAATGGCTCTTTCAACGTGACTTTCAAAAATCTTTGAAAGACATGAGCGAAAAGTCAATAAAACCTTCAACACTTTCTCTCGGAAAAATAGTCGAGACAGCTCCGCCACCACCACCAATGTTACATTTGCAGCAGACTAAAATAGAGCCTTTTTTTGAAGAGAAGGCATCAGCTCCTGATTTAGAAGAACAAAACATTTCACTTGTGGAAAATAGTTATGAACCACAGCAGCCTGCAAAGCATGCAACAAATCTGAATGGTTTTTCTTTAAACGGCTTTTCGGTCTATGAAGAACAAACCGAAATCCAAGGCATAGGAGCTGAGCCAAATCACTATGGTCTATCTCCAGTTCCCAAAATAGAAAACAAAAAACAAGACACATTAAATATTAATTTTTTTGCTCCACCTATGGGCGAACTAGCAGAAAATCCAGAAGTCTTAGAAGAAAAAATTGTTGAATCCGAAAAAAGCGAATATGCAAATGAAATAACTTTGATCGATCGGAACCAGATTGAAGTGCCAACTTTTGATCCACCAAGCATTACAGTATTTGATCCACCGCGTATTACAGCCTTTGATCCACCAAACATTACGCCAAATTTCGCGCCAAATATTGTACCCAGTAAAGAAGCCATTCCCTTTAATAGCTCCTCTGTTTCTGAATTGGAATTTACTCCAACGCATTTAAAAACAAATATTGATCTAGATAGTTTAAATACTCCTACAACAACTTCTTTCAAAAAAGAAGTTGAAGAAAGTTTTGCTACGAGTCCGATACAAATAACTGCTACAGATTTTCCGCATGAAGCCGCTGTTTTTCAGACAACTCAAATAGAAAAAAAATTAACTGTAGATTTTAGTGCAGATAAAGAAGGCTTAAGCCATGGGGACCATGCAATTGATAAATTGTTAAAACAAATGATTGAAATCAAAGCAAGTGATTTGCATCTTACAAACGGCCAGCCAATAATTTTACGCGTAGACGGTGACATCAAACGAGTTAGTGATGAACAACTTAACGACGATCAAATGCAAAAATATCTTTTTCCTATCATGCCACTTCGTAATCAAGAAGAATTTGCGATTAATTCTGATACTGATTTTGCCTATGAAGTTGCGGGAACAGGTCGCTTTCGCGTAAACATGTTTCGAGATCGCAATGGAGTTGGAGCGGTACTTAGACACATTCCATCAAAGATATTAAGCTTTGATGAACTTAAATTGCCCGCTACATTTAAAAAATTCTGCGATTTAAGCAAGGGCTTAGTGCTTGTAACCGGCCCGACTGGCAGCGGAAAATCGACGACCTTAGCGGCCATGCTCGATCTCATCAATACGCAGAAAAAGACTCATATCATAACAATAGAAGATCCAATTGAATTTGTTCACCCACAAAAGTCTGCGCTAATCAACCAACGTGAGATAGGGCGGCACACGAAGTCTTTTAGCCGCGCATTGCGTGCCGCTTTGCGTGAAGACCCAGACATAGTGTTAATTGGAGAAATGCGCGACTTAGAGACCATCGCAATTGCAATTGAAACAGCAGAAACAGGCCATCTCGTCTTTGGGACCTTGCATACGAATACTGCTATTTCGACTGTGGATCGAATCATTGATCAATTTCCACCGGAGCAGCAAAACCAAATTCGCATGATGCTCTCCGCGTCATTAAAAGGTGTGATATCCCAAACTCTCGTAAAAAAGAAGGGCGGAGGTCGCATAGCCGCCTATGAAACGCTTGTAGTAGATGATGCCATTGCTGCTAATATCCGGGAAGGCAAGACTCATATGATTGGCAATATGATGACGACACAAAGAGCTGCCGGGAACCAAATGCTTAACGATGCACTTCTAACCTTAATTGATGCCGGATCGATTGAGGTCGCTGATGCCTATATCAAATGTGTTGACAAAAAAGACTTTATCAATAAGGCTGAGCGGCGAAATTTGAAGATCCCAGGCTTAACAAACGGTCAAGCCGCATAAAACATCTCGAATTTCAAGGCATTAAATTTATTAAAAATTTTCCGCAATTGCTGCGCCTTTCGGAGGTTACCTATCATTGAACATCAAACAAATCCAAGAGGCTCGTGAGTCTTTTGGCATCGACGATTGGGGTGCAGGATATTTTGGAATCGACGACAAGGGCCGAGTCGTCGTTTACCCAGAGGGTGACGAAGATGCAAAGATCCCATTGTCTGAGATTATCGACGAATGCATTGTTAAAGGCATTACCTGTCCTTTAATTCTACGATTTCCACAAATTGTCTCTAATCAGCTGCACCGCTTGCACAAGGCATTTACAGACTCAATTTGGGAGTACAACTACAATGGACGTCATTTAGGTGTCTTTCCTTTTAAAGTTAATCAGCGTAAAGAGTTTATCGATACGGTTATAGCTTCCGGTAACCAATATGATTATGGTTTGGAAATCGGCAGTAAAACAGAATTTGTTGCAGCGCTCTCTTACACTATGTCTAAAAAGGCTTTGTTGATCTGCAATGGATTTAAGGATTATGAATTCATCGAGATGGCCTTCATGGCATCGACGATGGGTAAAAACGTCATTCTTGTTGTTGAAGGTCCAGACGAACTGCAATTAATGCTCGAATGTAGCAAAAACTATCCCGTTTTCCCTGGTATTGGTTTAAGAGTTCGACTTTATAGTCGTGGTTCTGGAAAGTGGGAAAAATCTTCTGGCGAAACTTCAAAATTTGGCTTGACCACTTCAGAGGTTCTACAAGCTTTAAACTTAATAGAAACAGCAAAATTGCAAAAGCATTTTACTATGCTGCACTTTCACATAGGTTCACAAATCACCCAAATTAAACGCTTCAAAAATGCTTTGAAAGAAGCTTCTCGCGTTTACGCTAAAATTATCAAGATGGGATTCGCGCCAAAATACCTAAATATCGGTGGCGGTGTAGGCGTCGACTATGACGGCAGTAAATCTTCTTTTCAATCTAGTGCGAATTATTCAATGCAAGAATTTGCTAATGACGCCGTCTATGTGATTGGCGATGTTTGTAACAATGAAGATGTACCACATCCTACAATTGTTACAGAAAGTGGACGAGTCATTGCAGCCTATCACTCTGTTGTCGTCACTGACATCCGAGAGGCACAAGGAACTGAAACGCCACAATTTGAATTAAGCGATGATACGCTAGTTCAACGCTCAAATACCAAGGCGCTGAAAGAATTAAAATACATTCACGACAGTATTAATAAAAAGAATTTTTCAGAGTACTACCACGATTCGATCGAATATTATGAAGAACTATTTACTCTTTTTAACCTCGGTTACATCGGCCTTGAGGAAAGGGCCTTTGGCGAAGAGCTTTTTCAAGCAATTTGTCACAAAGCTTCGTATTTTTCTACTTTCCAGCCGCGTGTTTTAGATGAATTTGATAGTTTGCAACGTCGCATGGTAACTAAATATTTAGCAAATTTTTCGATCTTTCAATCTATTCCCGATACTTGGTCTATAGATCAATTGTTTCCCGTTATGCCCCTTTCACGACACAATGAAAAACCTTCTCACAAAGGTACCATTGTCGATATCACCTGCGATTCTGACGGTTGCCTCGATCGCTTTATTGATAAAAGAGAAATAAAGCCGGTGTTAGATCTACATCCCCCTGAAGATGGAGTCCCCTACTATATTGGCTTCTTTCTAGTTGGCGCTTATCAAGAAGCTCTAGCAAATGAGCACAATTTATTTGGTGCTATCCACGAAGCAGAAATCCATATTGCCAAAGATGGTAAATGGGAAATTACAAAAGTCACAAAAGGCGATCCAATTTCAGAACTTCTCGAGTGCCGTAATTACGATATGACAGAAATTATGAAGGGATATAAATCTCAGTTAGCTCGTGCAGAAAAAGCTTTTTCGATTCCCACAGCTACGAGTGCAAAAATTTACAAAAAGCTAAAAGCTATGACTACGGCTTATCCATATCTAATAACGAGGCAAACACCCTAGGATATCTTGAGCAACGCCATCGTCATCTTGAGCAACGCGAAAGATCCTTCCCCTTCGCAAAGCTAAGGGTTCAGGATGACACTTAGACATCTTGAGTAACGCCATCGTCATCTTGAGCAACGCGAAAGATCCTTCACCTTCGAGAGATCCTTCACCTTCGCAATACTCAGGGTTCAGGACAGGGTTCAGGATGACATGTGCGTAACAGGACAGACTAGCGCCATCTCTTATAGTTCCACACCCACTGTTCCGGATAAAGTTGAATGGCCCTTGACACTGAGTCGGCACAGCGCTGGGTCAATTCGAGTTCTTGTTGTTCAATATTATTTGTTGAACTATTTTCTGACGTTTCTGTCTGCAGAGCTATTTCGCCATCATATATTTTTTCTAAAAAAAGACGATAAGTTAAAAATCCAACTCTCACACAATACACTCCATAGATAGGAACGGCGTATTTCAAAGCCAATCTCGCTGGCCCCCCGACAAACTCGGTGGCTTGTCCAAGAAATAAAACTTTCGGGCCGACACGCCCCTGCGGTTTTTGATCCATCACTATACCGATGACTTTATTCTGTTGCAAAGATTTCAACATTTGACGGCCTAAACTCACACGATCTATCCAAAGAACTTGCGAGCCAAATTTTTTTCGAATCTTTTCAATCCGAGAATTTAATAATTTAGAGCGACTGGGTTTGGCCAATACATCCACGCCTTGAGGAGCATAACGTGCCATACTTCTTGCTACCAACTCCCAATTCCCTAAATGCGCCGATATAATTATTCCAGCTCTTTTTTTCTGATTTAAATCTTTTAAAACGCGCTCTAAATCAACGCCACCTTCTATACCTATAGATCCTGGCTTTGTTAATTCCACTAGCATTTCTAGTAAAATTAAAAACTGACTGCTATAAACTTGCTGCAAAAAGCGCCTGGCAAATTCAGAATGTTTTGGCAGTCCGTAAACTATCTTAATATTTCTATAAATGAGTAGATTATTTTTTCGTGCAAAGAAGACCAAGATCCAAGCAAAGCTTGAAGCTAAGGCTTGCACAACTTTTTCTCTAAACAAAAGATGACCCCAAAGTAGAAAGAGGCTCTGAAGTATTTAAGATTAAGTTTTTCGAAACTTCTAACATCGCCTTTTCATAAAATTCTTTTGCCTTATAAGAACTACGCACCAGCGGAGAAGATGCTACACCGAGAAAACCGAGACTGCGCGCTAACTGACCGACCTCATCAAACTCCTTAGGAGTCACCCAGCGTTTAATTGTCAGGTGTTTGTGACTTGGGCGCATATATTGCCCAATAGTAATAAAGTCGACTCCAACATCTCTTAAGTCTTTTAATGCAGCTTCTATTTCAGATAATTCCTCACCTAGACCCAACATAAGTGCAGACTTTGTAAATACTTGATAGTCGGCTATTTCTTTTGCAACTCTTAATACTTCGAGAGATTTTCGGTAAGTTGCGCGCGCATCACGTACACGTGGAGTTAAGCGCTCTACTGTTTCGATGTTATGAGCAAACACGTCTGGCTGAGAATCCAATACTGCTTTTAAAAGTTCCTTGTCGCCACGCATATCTCCAGCAAGCAGCTCTATTTTTATCGAATTTTTCGTTTCACTTATTTTATCAATTGCTGAATCTAACTTAGCATTGCAAACTTCTCGAATTGTGGTGACAACCTTCGCAATATGGCCTGCACCGAAATCTGGCAAGTCGTCGCGATCTACCATTGTAATAACTACATATTGCAAATCCATCTCGGCACAACTCTTTGCGACCTTTGAAGGCTCTTCAATATCTAACCAGCCATTAGGATTCCCGGTTTTAACACTACAAAAGCGACAGCCACGCGTACAGGTATCTCCCATAATCATAAATGTCGCTGAGTGTTGGTTCCAACACTCGCTTATATTCGGACACTTAGCCTCTTCGCAGACTGTAAATAGTTCCCGTTCACGGAGGTTTTTTTTAATATTGTAAAAGCGCTCGCCTGTCGGAATTTTCGTTTTTAGCCAGGCGGGCTTTCCTCGATGTAATTCGTCTTTCATAATGATTTCTTCCTGTTTTTACGGTACAAAGCTCTCTTAATAGGGAAAGCTTCCTAAATAGGGAAAGCTCACCTAATGGGAATGCTTCCCTGATGGAATAGCCTAGAGTCTACAAAAACTCAATAATCGATAGTTATGAAACTAAGAGGCTGCCTCATCATCCAAATCAAAAGAGGTCTTTTTTGCTTAAAAATCCACCGAATATTATTCAACATATAGAAATGATTGGAACTTCTAAGGAACTTCAAAAAGCCTGGGAGCAGGTCTGTCGTTCATTGGTGCGTTCTAAGTCTCGCAAAAAAAAAATAGGGGCTGACGCGACTAAAGAGCCTTTAAAACCCAAAGTTCTTTCCCTAGAAACCATTGCCCGCAGCAAACGTACTGAACTCGAAGAAATGTGGACTATTTACACACAGCAGCGCGGATCTCTTGGCTTTAAAATGCTCAATCGCCATGAACAGGTTCTTACTTACTTGTTGGGCTTTCATCTTGCTAATACCGCACGTATGCAAAGCTTGGTAGACCGACTGCAGCAACGTATCGATTTAAAAAAACTCTTATCGTCTGCAAAAAAAATAGAGCTCTTTGACATTGGTTGCGGCACCGGAGCAACACACCAACCCTTGCTTCCTCTTATCAGTTCCAAAGGCCCTGCCTTGCAAATGCACTTGATCGATCAAAATCGATTATTGGTCGATGCAGCCAAATCTTTTGCCGAAAAATTACTGCCATCTGCTTCCATTCAGAATCACCGTTTTTTATTACAAAACCTCTTAGTCGATGACTCTTCAATTTTTCTGAGAAATAAAGAAGACGATACTTTAAAGATTACTGTGCTTGGTTATGTTTGGAACGAGTTGATTAAAACACCTCAAGCTCGACACAAAATGCTTGGGCTCTTCAAGGCTATTAATCAAAAACAATTAAAACACATTCTATTCGTATTAGAACCTGCAGAAGAATACAAAAGTAGGAAGGCCTTAGAACTCCGCGAAGAACTTATCAACGCCGGCTATAAAGCACTTTATCCTTGCAGCCAAACTTCACATAGCTGTCCTATGCTGGCCTCAAATAGAGACTGGTGTTTTAGTGAAGCTTGGTGGCAAAAACCTAAAACTCAGCAAGCAATAGATTTTATGTTGGGACTAAAACGTGAACGATTAGCCTATACCGGCATGGTCTTCGCGTCTGCAGCATTAAACGTGACATCTTTCATGAAAGGCCTAGAAAATAAAGAGTCAGTTAAAAAAGTTGTCGTTGGCCAGCCTACCCAACAAACAAACCCGCGAACAAAAACATCTGAACAGATACCTGTAGAAACTTTTAATTATTTACTTTGTGATGGTGAAAAATTGTCAAAATCAGAACAAAGCTTTACGGCAAATAAAAATCAACTTTCGCGCGGAGAAATCTGGCCGCTCTGAATTTTCTATTCATAGGCAGCATAAAAAACGTCTTTTGCCAGTGTAGCTACAGAATTTATCGACAATTCCCGCATGCATTTAAAGTGTTGCAAAGGACAAACCTTCGGACCATGATCGCTGCAGGGTCGACACTCCAGATTTTGCAACTCTGCTGTTTGACTATGATTGGCTAGCGGACCAAAACCCATCGCTGGAATTGTCGCTCCAAAAATCCCTAAGCTTGGAATATTAAAAGCACTGGCATAATGCAAAAGCGAGCTGTCATTACAAATCATCATTTTCAAACGTGGAACTATCCAAAGTAGATCTTGTAGATTAGTACTACCTGCGAGAGAAACAATATTTGAATTGGGTTTTACCTGTTCTAAAATTGATTGCGCAATTGCTTTTTCTGCATAACTTCCTAACAACACAATTTTGCTATTTGGTATATTTGTAAAAATAACATTAACCAAAGCTGCAAAGTGTTCCAGCGGCCATCTTTTTGTTTCCCAGACACTGCCAGGAGCGATGCCAATAAAATTTTCATTTTCATGCGATTCAAATTCTTTTGAAATCTCAATAATTACGCTAGCACCGTTAGAATGAAGTATCGGGCGACTTTCAACAATTTTATTTCGGCTAAGACCAAGCGGCTCTAATAAAAGTCCAATCCTATGAGCTTCGTGCAGGACAGCTACCCGAGGTACCGTAATTTCCGCAAGACTGCTTAAACTGCTTTCATTAAAAGTAATCGTCGGATAAGCAAGATATCGAGCGAGCAAAGAAGAACGAAAGCTTTTGTGAGGCTGTAATATTAAACAGTTGTTTTTAGTACGAGTATCATTTTGCTTATTAATTTGACTCTCAATTTCCTTCTTAACTTTTCGAAATGCTTTTAGACCGTAACCTCTTTTTTCAAATATTATCAGAGAAGATAGAAAGTTCTGCCCTCCCAAAGCTTGGGCACCTATTGATGTTGTAATTAAATGTTGGCGTATTTCTGGAGCTTCATTTGCGAGTAGCTGCATGCTGGCTGTATTGAGAATAATGTCGCCAAGAAATCCAGTTTGTATCCAAATAATCTCGCTTATTTTGCTTAGATCTTTTTCAAAAATAAGAGCACTCCTACTTTTTTACAGCAATTTGATTTCTGACAAACTTCGTCGAAAAATTAAGGCATCTTCTAAATTATCCGCGTAATATTTGTTACGCCTCGCAATATACTCATAATTATGCTTTTTATAGAATTTTTGTGCAGCAAGATTCCCTGCTCGCACTTCTAAAACAACAGTTTCAACTTTCCTATTTAGCAATTCTATGTGGGCGAGTTGAATTAATTGACTCGCAACAGCTTGTTTGCGCCACGGCGCTTTCACATGTATAAAAATCAAATCTGCAGAATCAATTTCTATTTTAAACAATGCAATTCCGCACCAATCTAAATCTATCGTTGAAAATGCATACATCAGCAAATATTTGCATTTTGCCAGAAAGTCACTCAGCTCTTTACTAGGCCAAAAATCCCAATTTTTACTGTAGTTGAATAACTTCAAGCATTCGTTTTCATCATTCTTAAAAATATTTATTTGAATAGGAAACTTATCTTCGAATGGGCTCATAGGTCAAAGCATCCTGATAGTAATGAATTTCTCCCTGAGAATATAACTTAGATTGTCTATCTATGGGATCATCTTTGCTTTCATCTGCTCGACGAATTTGACTAGATTTATTGGCTTCTACTATGAGCAGATTATTTATCTGCTTCTTCAATTGTTTTTCAGTCAAACCTAGTTCTTTATGCCAAAGATTAAGCTTTGAATTGCCCTGCAATAACTCCTTAAATTCTTTTAATTTAAGCGCTGTTGCAGCTTTATCTAGAGCTCCGCCCCCCCTTTTTTGCACTTGATCTAATATGGATACGTGATTGATATATTCAGAAAGAGAGGTTTGCCATTGAGCTTGTGAAGTAATTCTCAATTGCGGATTTAAGTTTTTTTTATCTATTATATCTAAACTTTGTTTTACCAATATGTATGACTCAATTTCCCATTGGCTATGTGACTCTCCTTTGATCTTAACGATCATACGATCTACTAAAGCTGAATCAGCAGCTATGATTTGATTTATAAAAATCGCTTGCGACAAATAAATAGTTAAAAAAAGTTTCATATATAATTTCATTTTCAAAAAAATCGCCTCACTTCTTCAATGCAAAAGATTTTTATCCAAAGTGTCCAAAAGAAACTTGTGTCAATATCTTTATTAAATTTTAAAATTCAAGTTTCATGTCAAGTTTTTTTTAAATATTCACAAAAATTTTTATTTTATGTTTCAAAATAGAGTATATCACCATTAAAAACAAAAAAGGCAGACGCAAAATCGCATATAAAAAACATTGACAACAGTATTACTTGACATTCAAAGCATTCATTGTAAATCTCCTTCTTCTCTAAGCAGGGATTTATTAATTTTTCTAACGGGAATTATGGATTTTATTTTATTCATACGTATCATTAGAGAAACTAGTACGTCCTAACAAAGCAAGAAAATATTTGAAGGAGATTTTTAAATGAACAAGGCAGAATTAGTTGAAGCAATGGCCACAGCGACATCCTCTACAAAAGCAGAAGCAGAAAGAAATATTGATGCTCTCATTGGCATTATAAGTTCGAAGCTCAAGCAAAAAGAAGATGTAAAGCTCATCGGCTTTGGAACTTTTACAGTTAGCCATCGCAAAGAAAGAACGGGCCACAATCCACAAACTGGCGCTGAAATAAAAATCTCCGCAAGAAATGTCCCTTGCTTCAGACCAGGCAAAGATCTTAAAGACCAAGTAAACTAGTTTTTACAACGTTATTATAGTTTAAATTTCCGCCCCTTTTTAAGGGGCTTTTTTTCTGCGTTTCCTCAATTTTTAAAAGTCACTTATTTTGAGCCCAGCGGACGAAAAATAATGCCGCCAGCGCACATAATGGAAAGCCCCGTCATTATTCGTAGGTGTCGTCGGACTCTTCAAGGAAGTCCACAAACCTCATTTTAAGTAACTCGTCTTCATCAAAAATCTTCAGCACCCCATCTTTTTGCGCATCTTCATCTTCTTTTGCGCACAAAAAGCGGCCTTTTTGATCTTTTGCAGGTAGCTTTTCTACGACCATCCACATTTCTTTTTTATCACGATTAAAAAGTCTAAATGGAATCATGGCTGAATTTCTCCTAATTGAAAAAGTGTTCCGCTTGGCACTATAAAAGCAAGTTTAGTCTGCGCCTCTAAAGACGAGATATTAAATTTATGACAGGCCCCAGGAATAAATAGAGGCTGCCCTTTTGTAACTTCCAATTCTCTGCTCTCAGATGTGATTTTACACTTCCCATTGAGAACTAATGCCGCTGCATAGCCATCCTGAAGAATTACAGAAAGTGGGCGGTTTGAAATTTCTTCTGTCTCTGTCTGTTCCTGTTCCACCAAGATCAATTGGTAATGGCCATTATCAGGAAAGCGCGAGGATTTAAAACCATTTATTTTTTCAACTCTCGGAAGCTTACGCAAATTATTTATAAATTCTGCACCCGTTTGTTTTGTTGGGTCAAAAAGTGACAAAGCTTTTTCTATGTGCAAAGTACGGCCTTGTCCTTCTAAATCTTCTCTACCTTCAGAATTATATTTTCGCCCCCAATCCCACAAGCGGTAAGTCTTGCCTGATTTTCCTGATATTTGACGCTGGGGCTCTAATAGCAAGACTCCTGCGCCAACTGCGTGGACAACTCCGGGACCCAAATCAAAGTAGTCTCCCGCTTTAACTGGCACAAATTGCAAGTAGGGTTCGAGATCTACTCCTGATTGTAACAAGGCTCTGAGTCCTTCTGTTTTCATAGCACTTTTAAAGCCCAAATAAAGCCCTGCGCCTTCTTTAGCAGCGAGCACATACCAACTTTCAGGTTTGCCACATTCATCGTCTGCAAGCTCTGAATAATCATCAGGGGGATGCACCTGCAAAGAAAGCGGCGACGCAGCATTGAGTGTTTTAAGCAAAACTTCACAGCCTTTGCCCGCACTAGCAAGTCGAGTTGATAACAGCAGTGCTTGATTTTGATTTATAAATGTTGGCAGATCTATACCGAACTCAGGCACCAAAGAAGGAAAATTGGGATCACAGCTAAATTCCCAACTTTCTCCGACAAGATTTCCAATGCGCTCGGGAAATATGCGATCCTTCAAATGTCGGCAAATCTGATCACCAGCCCAGGGCGTCTGCTGCAAATTGGTAAATCTATCGGCTGAAAGTAAAATGGGTTGTCTAAAATTCATATCTTAAAATCTAACCTGGAGGCCAGGTCATTCGTCGACCAGCCAAAATATGTGCATGCAAATAGGGAACTTCTTGCCCGCCGTTTTCACCGCAGTTGAACACAACTCTATACCCCGGAGAATTAAGCCCCAATTGCTCTGCAGTTTTTTGAATTGCGAGCATGTAACGAGTGACTTCTTCGCCGCCAAGCTGACCCAGCTCGGCAAAGCTTACAATTTTACGTTTAGGAATAACTAAGACATGTATCGGTGCCTGAGGATTTATATCATAAAATGCAAAGGCAAATTCGTCTTCAAAAACTTTTTTGCATGGGATTTCCCCAGCCAAAATTTTTTCAAAAACTGTTATATGTGTCTTCACTTGGTGAAACTCCCTAAATAAAAAAAGCAAACTTAGTTTTTATAATTTTCTGGAAAAAGCTCGCGTTCGCAAAGTTCAATTAAAATATGAATAACTTTAATATGAAGTTCCTGCACACGGTCGGCATATTGACCAGCTGGGGTAATGATCGAATAATCGGCAATTTTTTCTAAACTACTGCCTTCGCGACCTAGTAGTGCTATTACTTTTGCACCTTTTTTCTTCGCCATTTCTGCCGCTTTAATAATATTAAGACTTTTACCACTCGTACTAATTGCTAATAGTACGTCGGCTTTCCCAGCAAAAGCTTCCAAAAATCGAGAAAAAACTTCTTCATATCCAAAATCATTAGCGACACAGCTTAAATGAGAAGGATCACTGATCGACATAGCCGCAAGCGGCAGTCGATTATCTCTGTAGCGACCGGACAACTCTTCAGCAAAATGCATCGCATCGCACATGGATCCGCCATTGCCGCAACTATAAACCCGCCCGCCGTTCTTTAAACTTTGGCTCAAAATTTTGCCAACTTCGGCTATCTGCCGCAACATTGCTTTGTTTTTTCTTAAGCGACTTAGCGCATCTTCAGCTTCTTCTAAGCTTTTTTCGACATGTTCTAGCAAGGTTGCCCCCTAAAATGTACTGGGACTCATTCCACATTTTGCTTATTTGACCTTCGCTCCGACTTATTGAGCCGCGCTCCGGCTTATTGAGCTTCGCTCCGGCTAATTAAGCAGATCAGCTATAAAAATACAATGAAGGACTAAGGACATTTGCTCGAATGATTGACAAGGGCAGCTAACCCCGCATATCATGATCAGCACCGTTTAGGTTTTTAAGAAAAAGGTTAATCAATGGCCTATCACAAAATTTTTGTCGATAATGTAAAATGTTCACGTCGTTTTCATATTGCATTTGACGATGAGAATCCAAATCTAGAGTCCGTGAAGTTAGATTGTCCTTTTTGTGGGAAAACTGTTTTTGAGGCTAAAGATCATCCGGCGGTGGAAATTTCGCGGCAAGAGAACCTTATTCAAACAGCTGATCTCGCAGATTTGACGATGAAAGAATGTAATTTCAAAGACAACTTTTCAGTCGCGCCTAAAAATAAATAGACGCCACGACTTAACCAACTAACATATCGATGTGGCGCAAAATATATTTCTAAAAATATGCGCCCGAGATTTAATGGCAAATTTCGTAATGTTTCTCCATAAAATTTAGTTTGGACGCTACGGAGTTCAGTTTTTTTAAAATTGGCCAATCACTTCTGTCCAAGATTGATTATTTTGATAATTCTCCTTTGCAGAAGCGAGAATTCATTTTTTTTTAAAGGAGTCATTTCAAATGAGCAAATTCAAGTATTTAATCAGAGTTTCGTTACTATTATTTTTAACATCACCAGCCTTTGCTACGGGGGTATCTATGCAATGGCTCGATTGCAAGTCAGCTACTGAATCTATTTCTGGAGTGCAATGGTCCATGTCACCTCCAGGTGGACCGGTCGTTGGAGGAAATGACCTAATATACTCAAATAAAGGTGAATCTTTAAATATTGACCTTGAGGACGAATTTTCGTCTTTTAAAAGTTTTGATCAAACCATAATTGTGACAAAACAATTTGAAGGCACAAGCTCTGGCTACTTTCATCTATACATAAATGCCAATACACAAAGTGTTTATCTTGATATAAATATAACATCACCACTTAATGAAAGCAGCGTAAACTTAGAATGGGCCAACACCAATGGTTTAAGAAAAATAGGTGGTTTGACCTGTAAAATTAATAATGGCGACCATTTTACGAGTTTATAGTGAAAAAACTTACACCAACATTAAAACCGGGTCTTCAATATAACTTATCAGCGTCTGCAAAAACATAGCACCCATTGCGCCATCGATCACTCGATGGTCGCAGGAAAGTGTGAGCTTCATTTGTTGCTCAACCCCAAAGGCCCCATCTTCTTTAACCACTGGAACTTTGCGTGTCGCCCCCACGGCTAAAATGGCAGCCTGCGGCGGGTTAATAATTGCCGTAAATTCTTCTATGCCAAACATCCCGAGATTAGAAATAGTAAAAGTACCACCTTGATAGTCTTGATTGGTCAACTCGCCCTTTTTAGCCTTTTGAATCAATCCTTGGCTGATAGTTGCGACACTACGAAAATTAAGCTGGTCTGCACCGCGAATAACTGGTGTCACGAGACCTTGAGGAAGAGCAACAGCAATTGCCACATGCACTGATCCCCATTGCATAATCGACTCACCTTGCCAAGATGCATTGACGCCTTGATGTTTGCGCAATGCTTTTGCAACACAGGCAACTAACAAATCATTGACGCTTATCTTCACAAAATCAGGGTCTTTATTATTCTGATTAATACTCTCGCGCAAAGTTAATAGCTTGTCCATCTGACAGCTGCGTGTGAGATAGAAGTGCGGCGCTTCGTTCTTTCCTTGCAACAAACGCTTCGCAATTGTTTTACGCATCATGGAGAGTGGTATCACTTGATCTGCAGTGCTGGCATGTGTTTGTGCTAAAGAAAATCCGGTAATATTCGGCAACGCGTTTTCAACATCACGAGAAATGATACGACCCGCAGGCCCACTACCAATAACTTGCGCAAGCTCAAGGCCTTTTGCTTTGGCCATTTTTTTCGCTAAGGGGGATGCCTTTAAGCGAGTCGCATTAGAGGCAGAACTTACTACAGGTTGTTCAGATTTTTGAACAACTGCTGATTTTCCATTTAATGTTGCAGCTTGCGAAACTGACTTGGTTTCAAAACTGGTAGCCTCTTTTTTTTCCGCGGCAGCTTTATTTGAACTACCTGAATTAACTAATAGAGCGGCATCGTAGGTTTCGCCTTTTGCGCCAAGTATCGCAATTGGAGCATTCAGTGCAACTGTTTGCCCGGGCTGCACTGCAATTTTCAATAGAATACCCTCTTCGGGAGAAGCATATTCCATGGTTGCTTTATCGGTTTCAATTTCTAAAAGTGGCTCACCTTCGCCAACAAAGTCGCCCTCTTTTTTCAACCATGTAGCAACTCCGCCCTCTTCCATGGTATCACTTAACTTCGGCATTTTTACGACATAGGTCATTGAGCTAGTATCCTTAAAAACAATTTACTTGTTACATGTTTAACTTTAGACGTTAAACGTTAAAATAAAGTACTTCTTTACAAGCCGCTACGCAGCGCTCGACGCTTGGTAAAACGGCGTACTCCAAACTTTCATTATAGGGCATAGGAACAAAAACATTGCTCACTCTTTTTACGGGCGCGTCTAAGTCATCAAAGCACTCGGCTTGAATGCGATCAGAAATTTGTGCGCCAACAGAAGCAAAATCATAAGACTCTTCATAAATAACGACACGATTTGTTTTTCGCACGGAGGTAAAGATTAAATCTTCATCTAAGGGCAACAATGTGCGCGGGTCGAGAACCTCAACATTAATCCCTTCCTCTGCCAAGATTTCCGCTGCGCGAAGCGCGTCATGCAGACGCTTATTCCATGCGATTAAAGTCAAGTCTGTACCTTCGCGCTTAATATCTCCTACACCAATAGGAATGAGATATTCGCCTTCAGGTACCTCACCTTTAAAGGCGTACATCATTTCACTCTCGAGAAAGATGACGGGATTGTTGTCGCGGATTGCAGATTTTAACAGCCCCTTAGAGTCATAGGGAGTTCCTGGAGATACAACTTTCAAACCTGGCACATTTGTCAACATAGACTCAAAAGCCTGTGAATGTTGCGCCCCAAGCATATGGGCTGCACCATTGGGGCCGCGAAAAACAATCGGCACATTAAACTGCCCACCACTCATATAGTGCATTTTTGCAGCATGGTTGACGATTTGGTCAAAGCCTTGAATGCCAAAGTTCCAAGTCATCATTTCTATAATAGGCCTAAGTCCAACCATCGCAGCGCCGATACCTAAGCCGGCAAATCCACCTTCAGATATTGGTGAATCTATCACGCGACGAGGACCAAACTCCTCTAGCAAGCCTTTTGATACTTTATACGCACCGTTGTACTCTGCAACTTCTTCGCCCATCAGAAATATGGATTGATCTCGCCGCATTTCTTCTGCCATGGCTTGATTAAGGGCTTCTCGCATTGCTAATACTGGCATGACTTACTTCTCCACATTCTAATTCTGCTCAATTTTCTATTTCGCGCTTTTTCTTCTCTTTTTTTTTCTCTCTTCGAATTCTATTCCGTAAATACGTGCAACAGTGCTTCACTTAAATCCGGCTGCGCCGAAGCATCCGCAAATGCCTCGTCTTCCTTAACTTGTTTTTTAACCTCAATATCCCACGTTGATAGTTGTTTGTCATCTGCCAGACCCGCATTCACAATATGCTTTCCAAGTGACAAAATAGGATCTCTTTCTTGTTCCTTTAAGACTTCCTCTTTTGTGCGATAAGAGCCAGGATCAGAAACAGAGTGGCCTTTGTAACGATAAGTTAACGCTTCTAAAAAGTGCGGCCTTTTGTCTTTGCGCATTTTATTAACGATTTTTTTAACATGATTATAAACAGTCGTGTAAACCATACCGTCGACTTGTGAGTGATCCATTGCAACACCGAGGGCGCGTTCGTAAAGATGTTCTACGCTGGTCGTGCGGCGTATATCAGTACCCATCCCATATCGATTATTTTCAACAATAAAGAGTACCGGCAAAGTCCATGTTGCCGCCATATTCAATGCTTCAAAAAATTGGCCTTGATTAGTCGCCGCATCACCAAGATAACAAACCATGACATCGTCTTCATTGTCGTATTTTATTTTAAATCCGACTCCCACTGCGAGAGGTACCTGACCACCAACAATCCCATGCCCACCTAAGAAACGATGTTGTTTGCTAAACATATGCATCGAGCCGCCCTTACCGCGTGAGCAGCCAGTCACTTTCCCTAACAATTCTGCAAAAACTTCTTTGCCCGGAATACCTTTTGCAATGGCTTGGGTGTGTGAACGATAGCCTGAAATCATATAATCTGTTGGACGAATACTGTGTTGCACGCCAACGCAGACAGCTTCTTGTCCTATGTGCAAATGACAAAAGCCGGCAAATTTTTGCTGTGTATAGGCTTGCAAAACTTTTTCTTCAAATCGCCGGTAATAAAGCATTTCTCGATAGGCGCGCAACAATTGCTCTTTCGCAATAGATACATCTGAGTCTGGATGCATTTTTAATACCGATGCAGGTTTTGTTGACAAATGATCGTCACCACGTTTTTTGTTGGTTTTTGGCATCGAAGTTCCTTCTACGCTAGGAAATATCTGATTACATTATAGGTCTAGTTTTCAAATTTCTTAAATAAGATGGTGCCGTTGGTTCCGCCAAATCCAAAAGAATTCGACATCGCATATTTAATCTCGCGACTTCGGCTTTTGAGCGGAGTGTAGTCGAGCGGGCATTCGGGGTCCGGAGTTGTTAAATGAGCCGTTGGAGGTACAAGCTGATCTTCCAAAGCCTTAATTGTATAGACTGCTTCGATCCCGCCGGCAGCACCCAGACAATGGCCAGTTACACCCTTGGTAGAAGAGATTGATAATTTTTGGGCATGTTCACCAAAAGCACCCATTATGGCCAAAGTTTCAAAATGATCGTTGAGTTTTGTCGAAGTGCCATGGGCGTTTATATAGTCAACCTGTTCTGGTTTTATTTTGGCCGTTTCCATCGCCATCTGCATACAACGTTTCGCTCCTTCGCCTTCAGGTGCCGGCGAAGTTATGTGATAAGCATCGCCAGACATGCCATAACCAATCATTTCCGCGTAAATTTTTGCACCGCGTTTCACTGCGTGATCATATTCTTCCAGAACTAAGAGCCCGGCTCCCTCTCCCATAACAAATCCACAACGATTTAAATCAAAGGGGCGTGATGCCGTTGAAGGAGTTTCGTACTCTGCACAGAGAGCCTTCATATTTCCAAAAGCTGTAATTGATAAGGAACCAATTGCCGACTCAGCTCCACCAGCGATCATGCACTTAGCCATACCACTTTTGATCAACAAAAAAGCTTCGCCGATTCCGTGGGTGCCCGATGTGCAAGCTGTTGTTGGACAGATATTGGGACCCGAAAGTCCAAAATTCATCGAAACCATTCCAGCGGCCATATTGGGTATAGAATAGGGAATCAAAAAAGGAGAAACTCTTTTGTAACCATGTAAATGCATGGCGACTGCATTATCAGCAATATCTTGAATACCACCAATACCTGCACCAATACTGACCCCAAAGGTTTTACGGTCAATTTTATCCAATTGTAATCCCGCATCGTCTAACGCCTCTTTTGCGGCAACAACTGCCATCTGCACAAAACGGGTTGAACGGCGAGATTCTTTAAGATCCATGACATGGGCTGAAGAAAAATTTTTAACTTCGCCCGCTATTTTGATCGGCACTGCGCTGGTATCAAATAAAGTGATTAAATCGATCCCGGATTCCGCTGCTAATGTATTACGCCATGAATCGGCGACATTATTGCCAGTAGGAGAAACTATACCTAAACCAGTAACAACAACACGAGTCATAATTTTTCCCTCAGTGAAGCTACAATAAACGCAGTCGTATTTTTATAGAAAAATCAAAACTATGACCAGAGCTTATTTAGGAAGGCCTCTGCGAAAAAACATCGGCACTTTCAAACCCCTAAGCCGCCAAACTGGCTCTGTGATTGGCAAACGATTTTTTTGCATCACAAGAATAAAAACAAACACCGACAACAAAAGGTTGGGCATCCAAACTCCAGCAAGAACCGGCACCTTACCCTCTTCCACCAGCCACTTCGAAGACATCGAAATGACATAAACCCCAATAAGCGCAACTATTGCTAAATAGTAAGCGCTACTTTTGCCTTTACGAACATCGGTAATACCAAGCACCAGACCAAGAAAACAAAAAACAATGATCAAAAAAGGTCCCGCAATGCGCTGATGGTAGAGATATAAAGCTCGCAAATAGTCCTTTGGATCAATTTTAATTTTTTTATTGCGCGCTTTCACAAGAAATTCATGCAACTGCATAGGTTTATAGCTTCGAAAATCATCCCGCGCTTCTTCTTCACTATAAAAACGCTGTGGAAAAACCTTTAATAAATCAATTTCGCTGCGATTGAATTCTAAAGTCGAACTTGCCTCACTTCCTGGTCGCGTAGAAACCGCATAAGCATCTTCCAAAATTAATTTTAAATTCCGCTCTTCGACACTTCCTTCGATGTAACCGCTGGGAGCAAAGAGACTAAAACTACCACCGCCTTCGCTTCCCCGTGGGGCAAGGATGACGTGGCCAAGATCGCGGCGATCTTTAGAAATCGTCTCTGCATAAATGACATAACCAAGAAAATCGTCGTAAAACACACCCGGCTGGAGTTTGTTTTTGATGACGTTATCTAATTCAGTCTGAGATTTTTGAAAAATAAACTGGACAAGTTCTCTGCGTCCCCAAGCTTCAAAATAAGTTGCAGACAATACCCCAACAAAATATAGGCCTATCGCTAGAGGAAAAAGCCGCACGACCAAGCGCCCAAGACTGAATCCTGCTGCGAGCAGAGCAGGAAACTCACCATCAAGGCACATACGAGTCATTGTTGCAATCACAGCAAAAAAAAGTGCAATTGGCATCGTATAAGAAAGCATTGGCATGATCATAAAAAGTAGGGGCAAAAATACATTTTCAAGACTTAGTCCAAATGTGACGATAATTTCTGCGAGACGAGCGACTTGCGATACGACCAAGACCATATTCATCATTAGAAGAAAGGAAAAAAACTGTAGCAATATTTCTTTTATAAATTGGCGCATCATAATCATGCGACAGTTTCCTTTTCGAAAATTTATCGATCCGAACACCAGACTGATTCACAACTAGCTTGAATAAAAAATCAGTGTTAGAATATAAAGTATCATGCAAATGAATCTGTTTCATCACCGCAAATATTTGGCTGCCTTGTTGATCCTTTTCAGCACTGCGATTTTGTTTCGTGCAGAAACTTGGGAAATTTTTGCCCAGAGCACTTTTTCTTCCGCAACAGAATTTCCAAGAATACCTTTAGATTTCGAAGATTTTAATGCGGACATAAAGAAAAGCGGACTTGATGTTGCCTTTCAAGATAAATCGAAGCTAACGATTAATTGGGCATTACAAAATTCTCTTGATCACTTTTTGAAGACTCAAGGTAATCACATTGGCGCCGCAGTTGTTATAGAAACAGCGACTGGAAACGTTTTAGCTTTAGCGCAAGGCCGTTTACCAAAAATGTGGCTCGCTAATTCCCACACTTCGCTGTATCCGAATTTTCCTGCAGCTTCTTTATTTAAAACCGTGAGCGCGGCTGCAGCTTTCGAAGAGGCGTATTTTTCTAGCAATCAACGTATTACCTTACCTACAGGATGTCAGCACTTGCGAGAAAACGGTGCCTGGTGGCAGGAGCTCACAGGCCCGAAAAATATCTACCAACTAACTCTCAAAGAAGCTTTTGGAGAGTCTTGCAACGGCTATTTTGCAAAACTCGGCATCAATCATCTAGGTCTCGATCTTATTAATAAATACGCACAACGCTTCAAATGGGGGCAGCGAGTTCCTGCGGACTTCACCACCTATGCAAGTCCCATAGAAATGCCAAACCCCTTAACCACAAGCATGCAGGTTGCGGGCCGCTATGCTGCAGGATTTGGCAACGTCGGGCTGAGCGCAGTTCATGCCGCTTGGATCTATCTCGCCTTAGCCAACCAAGGCCAGGCAAAACCCTTACAAATCTTCACCAACACCCCTCAAAAGAACTCTTCTAATATCAATGCGATAGAACAAATTGTTAAGCCCGAAACTAGCGTACAGTTACGAGAAATTATGGCAGCAACTGTCCAAGGTGGGACTGCCAATGGCGCTTTTGGTTCGAAAAAATACCGCCACTTAAAACAAAGAGTTGGCGGCAAAACCGGGACTCTGACTGGCCAAAACCCACTCGGTCTGACCACCTGGTTTGTAGGCATGATGCCGCTCGACAAACCTGAGGTCGTTGTTGCAACTGTTTCCGTGACCGAAGATCGCTGGGTTGTCAAAGCCCCGCATATTGCAGCAGAAGCCTTCCTTCAATATGAACTGACCAAAGCCCCTCGCCAAGCTAATTTGCCGGCTGCCGGCCAAGGCACTTTGGAGCTAGATGGCAAGTCTGCGGGAGCGAATAAAAACCCCTTTTCAAGCGACAGCCAAAATGATAGCACTCTGCTAGAACGGCAGCTTGGCGCCTTAGAACGACAACTTAGCGCTCTAAAACCTTAAGCTCAAGACTTGTTATAAGTAGCAGCAAATTAAAAGTAGCAGCCCTGTTTTTTCAAACTAAAACCATAGCAGGAGTAAACCTTAATGGATCGCGCCAACATTCCCGTTGTCAGTCTGCAAGATTTTCTATCTGATTCAGTAAACGCAAAAAATAATTTTATCGAACAGGTCGGAAAAGGACTTACGGACTACGGTTTTTTTGTATTGGTGGAACATGGAATTGACCAAGACCTCTTAAATGCATCGTACCAACAAACACGCGAACTCTTTGCTTTATCCGAAGAGAACAAGAAAAAATACGAAGATGCCATGATTTTTCGCCAACGTGGTTACACCAGCTTTGGCAAGGAACATGCAAAAGATAGCAAACTTCCAGACCTAAAAGAATTTTGGCACGTCGGTCGTGAGTTTGATAAAGAACACCCTTTACTCAATACATACCCAAAAAATTTTTGGCCAACCCAAGAACTACCGCGCTTTCGCCCAGTGATGTTAGACTTTTTTTCGCGTTTAGATCAATGCGCCATGAAGCTATTAGAAGCTTGCGCTCTTTACTTAGGAGAGTCTGGTGACTTATTTACCAATATTGCAAAAGATGGCGATTCTATTTTGCGATTAATTCATTATCCTCCCCTAGAAAAAGCTTCCGACTATGCAGCAAAAGGTGCGATACGGGCCGCTGCGCATGAGGATATAAATTTAATCACTTTACTCGTCGAAGCCACAGCTTCTGGCCTGGAATTAAAAAACCGCCAAGGCGAATGGCTCGCTGTGAAAGCTAATCCCGGAGAAATCATCGTTGATTCTGGAGATATGATTCAAAATATAACGAATGGTCTATATAAAGCGACGACGCATCGTGTCGTCAATCCAGACGACTTATCTACCAGCGGAAACGGCAGCGGCGAACGCTACTCTATGCCATTTTTTATGCACCCGCGCAAAGAAGCTTCGCTGAATCCACTGCAAAGTTGTATTTCGAAAGTTGGCGAAAAAAAATTCCCCGACATTAGCGCCGGGGATTATTTATCACAAAGATTAGCTGAGATTGGTTTGAAGGCGGATTAGTTAGTCTCAAAAACAATATTTACTAGCATTTATCCAAACTTGTCTTCGAAGTGTTTACCAACGTTTTTTCTTGATTAATTGTCCAGGTATCATCGGCCGATTGACAGGAACCAAGAATGGTTTTCGAAATTGTCTTTGCAGTAGCGATAAATTCTGTTTCTGAAGCTGGATCGACGCCGTAGTCATAGCGATTACCTTTTGGAGTTAAAAATCCAATTGCTGTCATGTCATCACTATATTCGTCATTTTCACCATGATATGCGACTTGTAATGTATAGATATGAGATAAGTTCGCCTTCGCTTCAGTTTGTTTTGCCCGTGCTTGAAACAATTGGAAACGCGGTAATGCTAAAGTTGCGAGAATCCCGATAATCCCAACTACGACCATTAGCTCCACCAAACTAAAACCCTGCTCTTTAGATTTCATTTGAAAAACCTTCATACCAATCTCCTTCAATCTCAGTTTTTTTAATAGAACAAAGCCCATAACTTTTGTGTCGAAACTAAAATTAAAGACTTCATAGTCATATTCGGAATTTTTTATAAAAGCTTGAGAGGGAAAATTGACAAGTTTTGATCCAATGAAATTTGTCAATAATTTCAACCGTTTTTCAAAAAAAACTGTCACGTCGCTACCAAGTACATAATGCAAACATATTGAGTAGTTCCGTAATGCTTTTCTGAGAGTTACTTTAGAAAGCATGCTAGGGGCTTGGTATGAACGGACGGCCAGAGGACCGCTCAATTTTTATGCCATCCATGGCAAAATTATCGCTACGGGTTCGGGCATCCCGCCCTCACCAGTTC
>JAGOVF010000164.1 GCA_018060885.1 Oligoflexales bacterium
TTGCACGAGCTTATCGTAGGTATAACGCAGCACGGCTTGTTCAAGTCGGGCTATATTTCCAGCCAACAAGTATGAGCGGCTTCCGGCAATTTTAACCCCACGAGTGAAATCTATGCCGCCATGTTTTTCACCTAGTTCTATATGGGAAAGGGGCTTGAAGTCAAAAACAGGTGTAGTTCCGCATTTTTTGATTTCGACATTTTCGCTGTCATCTTTTCCCAGTGGCACATCCGCGCGCGCGGGGTTAGGAATTAACAATAACAACTGCTGCAGCTTTGTTTGTAACTCGCTCAGTTCCTGACTTTTTTGTGCAAGCTCTTGTTTAAAACTATTGACCTGAGCAATCAGGCTAGGGCGCTGATCTGCAGCTGCGCTGGCAACTTCTTTAGAAATCTTATTCCGGCGGGCTTGGAGATTTTCGACTTCTTGCAGCAAAACTCTTTGTTGTTCATCAAGTTTTATAAATTCGTCGACCGGAGCTTTATGGAAATTTTTGTCGCTAGCCGCTTTTTTTACAAGCGCGGCATTTTCACGGATAAATTTGGCGTCTAACATGGGTACCCCGATTTAGTTGGCAAAATCTTCGACAGGTTTTTTATATTATCAAAGCGCCGTGCTTAGTTCATCCACTAATAGCGCCTTTCGTTAAAAAATGCTAAATTCAACCCTGCTCAATAAATAGAAAGTTTTTTTTTAGAATGAGGCATATGCGCTTGTTAAATCATTTAGCAAAAGATTTCTTGTTTTTGTTGCTAAAAATTTTTTGCTTTCTTGCATTCGCTCTACTATCCTTCGCTCAAATTTCCCTTTCTCAGGACGTAGAAACTGAAAGCCAAGTCGCTGAACAGGGCGAGCGACCGCGTGACTACCTATGGCCTCCCTTGGCAAGTTTTTTTCTTCCTGGATTTGACCAGTGGTGGGAGGGGCAATATACAGAAGCGGCGATTTATTCAGGCGTAGCAATCGGGGGACTGTCTTATACTTCTTGGAACTTGGAACTTTACGAGAAGAGCAACAGAGATTTTATTGACAACGATAAAGAAGACGAGGAGACCGTTTCAAACAAAGACAACCACCTTCGCAAAGCTATGTTTGGTACGCAAACATACATGCTTATGGGTAGTTTAAGTTCCTACCAGAGCTTTCGCTTGGCAGTAAATACCCAAAGACCGACGGGAAAATTTAAATTTCTTGACCCACAAAAAGAAGAAAGCCTCGATACTCTTCTGAAAGCACCGTTTGAATTTAAATTCCTTAAACGCTCTTCGACCTATGTTCCGCTTCTTATTGCTGCCGGCCTTATGAGCTTGCAATTGGCTGCCTATGACCGCGAAGAATTCCGCTATTCTAATTTAGGCAGTGATGACGTATTTTTTTCTGCCTCAACTTCTTATTTTGCTGGCACTAACGAGGAGGCTTTTTTTCGCGGCTACATGTTACCAGCGAGCTATCAAGCGATGGGAGATTTTTTCTGGAGCAATACTTTGACCTCTGGGGTTTTTGCTTTAGCGCATTATCCAAGTGTGCAAGTTCCCGTCGCGCAGTTTTTCTTAGCTTGGTACTTTGGATCTGTCACCCGCAGTAATAATTGGATGATTAGCGAAGCCATTTTTATACATACCTGGTGGGACGTTATTATCTTTTTGGGTATGTACCAATTGGAAAAGAAGCAGAGTCATGAGTTGGCAATGAGTACTGATTTTACCGAGCCGCGTAAGCGGGCTCCCTTGTGGCTGCCGCCAGTGGAATTTCGTTTTTAGGCATCAAGCATAGGCGGGGATTGAGTCACTCAATGCAAAAAAAATACATATTTGATAAATCTGAATTTAATCGCCTTGTCGAATTGCTGTTGCAAACATTTAGTAAAGTATTTGCACCACAAATCAAAGACGGCGCGATTGTTTATGAGCAGCTAGAGGCTGTCGATCAATTGCCTCGGGGAGTAACTGATGAGCAAGCTGCTGGCAGTTACAAACTGATACCAAGTTTTACGGACATGCATTTTTCCTATGCTGTAGGTCCTGACTCCCCGAAAAAATTTTTTTTCAAAGCTCAGCAAAAGTTGTGGGCAGTTGAAAAAAAACCAGACGGCAGAATGCCCCAGCTGCAAGTCGAACATCAAACTCAAGAAAACTTTGCTCTTATAGGTTTAAGAGCTTGCGATCTAAAAGCAATAAAGAATCAAGACGTCGTCTTTTCCAAAGATAACCAAGATCCCTATTATTTTGAAAACAGGTCTGGCGCATTTCTGATTGGTGTAAATTGTACCCATCCGAGTGCAAATTGTTTTTGTACATCGTTTGATTATGGACCTTTTCATGCAGAAAAAGGCTTAGATCTTGAACTGACGGAACTAGAAGACAGTGACGGAATTTATTATATTGCAGTAGCTCATTCTAAATCAGCGCAAAATTTGCTCGATAAGTTTGGATTCATTGCAGAAAAACTACCGCAAAAGTGGAAAAAAAAACAGGCTCAAGCAGAAAAAAATGCAAGACTGTCGCTTAATAAAAGTCTCGACTATCAAAAAATCCGAAAGAATCTCAAGAAACAGCTGCAAAGTCCAGCTTGGGATGATCTCGACCAGCGCTGTTTAAGTTGTGGTAATTGCACTTTGGTGTGTCCAACTTGTTTTTGTTCAGATGTTTACGACAAAACAGATCTTTCGGGGCAAGTTGCAGAAAAATGGCGGGTGTGGGATTCCTGTTTTAATAAAGATCATTCAGCGATTCATGGTGGAGTTGTTCATAAAACAACTGCTGCAAAATATAGGCAGTGGTTGACCCATAAACTCGTAAGCTGGCAGGATCAGTTTGGTGAATCAGGCTGCGTCGGTTGCGGGCGCTGCACGACGTGGTGTCCAGTCGGAATTGACTTGGTTACAGAAGCTAAGAGAATATCGGAGTCAGAGCTATGAAAAAGAAAAAAAGTGCATCGGATAAAAATTCTTTAGAAGAGCAAACTCTTCTCGCACAATTAAAAAAAATCTCACTATTTTCTACCTTTTCGAACGAAGAGCTTGCAATAATACGTGAAAATGCTGTAACGCAAACTTTTAGCAAGGGCAGTTTTCTAGCTAAAGAAGCGCAGGATGCTGATAGTTTCTTCTGTCTTTTGTCCGGGACCTTAGCGATCAATACTTTTGTAGCCAACAGGGGCATGGTCACTCTGCAGTCGTTGTTAGCGGGTGAGATTGTTGGTTGGTCTTGGCTTTTTCCACATAAAAAGTGGGTATTTAGTGTTCAGGCTTTAAGTGATTGTGAAGTTTTGTGTATCAAAGCCGACGCTATTAAAAAACATATGGAAATGAATTCTAAATTCTCCGCTGATTTATTAATGGCCTTCAGCAAGATTCTAGTTGAGCGCTTAAAGATAACGCGTTTACAACTTCTCGACATGTATGCTCACGAAGCTGAACATTTAAAAGGAAATATTTAAGTTAGCCCATGCAACAAATTACTGCTTTAAAATCAAAATTATCGCGCGCGAATCCTTGGTTGCCAGAAACAGTTAAGGTTGTAAATTGTCAGCGTGAGACTGTAGACGCCAGCACCATTACGATTGAAATACCAGATGGACTAAAAATGGGCAAAGCTGGGCAATTTAATATGCTTTCAGTTTTTGGAATTGGCGAAATCCCAATTTCCATAAGTGGTATCGATATAGAAAAAAGACAACTTAGGCATAGCATAAGAGGCGTAGGCGCAGTTTCCAAGGCCTTAATGCATGTGTCTATTGGAGATTGGATTGGGTTGCGCGGGCCTTTTGGAAAGCAATGGCCTTTGCAAAAAATTTCTCGAAAGAAAAATGTTGTCATTATAGCAGGAGGCATTGGACTTGCACCTGTATTGCCGATTATAGATAAAATCGAGAAGAATGAGCTTAAATCATTGCAAACCAATTTGCTTGTCGGGATACGTAGCCCCAATCTACGGCTATTTCCTCAGTATTTAGACCAACTACAAAATATAAATCTTTTAGAAAGTGTAGATATCTATCAAGAAGGCTGGAAAGGTCATGTGGGTGTGGTGACGCAGTTGATAAAAAACATTGAGAACTTAAGCCCCAATACTCTAGCATTTATTTGTGGCCCCGAAGTTATGATGCGCTATTGCGCCCAAGAACTATTGCTCCATGGTCTTAAACAAGAAAATATTTTTATTTCTATGGAACGGCATATGAAATGTGCAATTGGCTTTTGCGGTCGTTGCCAGCTTATGGAGCATTTTTTATGCAAAACGGGACCTATATTTAGTTATGCTCAAATGACCGAGTATCTAAATATACCTTATATCTAAGGATGCAAAATTGCCTAACGATAAAAAACTAAAAATAGCCGTTTGGAAATTTGCTTCCTGTGACGGCTGCCAGCTAAGTCTTTTAGACTGCGAAGATGAACTACTTACGCTGACAGAAAAGTTGGACTTGGCATACTTTCCAGAGGCCAGTAGTCGCATGGTCGCTGGGCCTTATGACATTTCCTTAGTCGAGGGGTCTCTGTCGCTAAGTGAAGATTTTGCTAAAATAAAGGATATAAGAAAAAATTCGCAGTTTGTCGTTGCTATAGGTGCTTGTGCGACTTATGGAGGTATACAAGCTCTTAGAAATTCCGCCAATATCGACGATTATAAAAATGTTGTGTACGCGCACCCAGAATTCATCAACACTTTAGATAAAGTGACGCCAATCAGCAAAGTTATAAAGGTTGACTACGAGTTATATGGTTGTCCAATAAATAAACAGCAATTGCTCGAGCTTTTAAATGCCCTATTAAATCGACGGCGACCGCAACTACTCCAAACAAGTGTGTGTTATGAATGTAAATTGGCAGGCAATACCTGCATTATGATCAGCGAAAATAAAGCCTGCTTAGGTGGAGTTACTCGGGCAGGCTGTGGCGCTATATGTCCGACATATGGTCGCGGTTGTTTCGCTTGTTACGGACCTAAAGACAACGCCCTTCCAGAAGTCTTAGCTACGCAGTTAGAAAAAAACGGCAAACAAAAATCTGAAATATTTTCCTTACTGCTTAACTTCAATCCAGAGGCTAAGGAATTGACCGACGCGAGTAAAAAATATGAATACTAGAACAATCGATGTGAAATACTTAGCAAGGGTAGAAGGAGAGGGCGCATTAAAAATCAAAATTAAAGACAACACGATTACCGAGTTGGCCTTAAAGATATTCGAACCGCCGCGTTTTTTTGAGGCCTTTTTACAGGGGCGCAATTGGTCTGAAGCTGTAGACATCACTTCGCGAATTTGTGGTATCTGTCCTGTTGCCTATCAGATCAGTGCCGCAGTTGCTCTTGAAAATGCTTTTGCAGTGAACTTACCTGAGCATATACATCAGCTCAGGCGTTTGATCTATTACGGTGAGTGGATAGAAAGTCATGTGTTGCATATTTATATGCTGCATGCACCAGATTTTTTGAGATATCCAGATGCTATTAGTATGGCCAAAGACCATCCTGAACTCGTTAAACAAGGCTTAAACCTCAAAAAATCTGGCAACTCTATAGTCAATTTACTCGGCGGTAGAGAAATACACCCAATAAATATCAAAGTCGGCGGCTTCTATAAATTGCCGAACCGCGCAAAAGTAACGACTCTTTTAAACGAACTAGAAGAAGCCTTGGATATTGCGCGACAAACACTGATATGGGCGAGTGGTTTAAGCTTTCCAAACTTTGAATCTCAATATATCTATTTATCGCTGGCAAAGTCCGAAGAGTATCCGATTTATCGAGGGAGCCTAAAAAGCTCAAATGGTTTGAATTTTCCTGTTAGTGATTTTGAATCCTATATAAAAGAAAGTCATGTTGAGCATTCAAACGCCCTGCATGCTTCTTTGCGCAACAGCGGCCCCTATATGACCGGACCTATGGCGCGATTTAATATGAACTATCAATATTTAAATCCAACGGTAAAAGATTTGCTGAACCAGCTTGCTTGCCTAGAACCTTGTCATAACCCTTTTAAATCAATAGTGCTGCGGGCAGCAGAGGTTTATCATGCAGTCCTAGAATCTATCTCGATATTAAAAAAATTTCCTTTTGATGCAATACCCAGTGTAGAAGTGCAAGCAAAAAAAGCGGTAGGTTATGGATGCAGCGAAGCTCCGCGCGGAGTTCTCTATCATAAATACGAAATTAATGAGGACGGCCGGATTAAAATAGCAAACATAGTTCCACCCACTTCACAGAACCAAGCGCGCATTGAGCAAGACTTAAAAGAGTATGTTCAAAAGTTTATTCATCTAGAAGATAAGGAACTGACTTATCAATGTGAGCAGGCGATTCGTAACTATGATCCATGTATTTCTTGTGCGACGCATTTTTTAAGCCTTGAAGTTGAGCGTAGCTAAAGTGAAAATAAAAAACAAAATTGCCCTTGTCGGAATTGGCAATGCACTTAGAGGTGATGATGCTGTAGGATTAGAAGTCTTACAGGCAATTAAAAAAAAATCTTTAACCCTTTCTATCGAATATTATGAATCTGATGGTAATATTACTGATTTGATGGAGCTGTTTAAAAAACATCCTGATTGTGTGTGTATTATAGACGCTGTTGTCGGAGTCGAAGAGAGTAAAAATAGTTTAATAACCCCTGGATGCATAATGTTGAGAGAAAATGTGGGTTTGAACCCAAGTTTCAGTACTAGGGGGATTTGTACAATCATGTGCATAAATGCACCAAGGATGACACCTAAACCTGCAGAGTAAATGCCGAATTTTCCTGAAAAAAGTACCACTCCCAGAATAATTCCAAGATTATAAATGACTGGAGCAAGACTTGGCACAATGAACCGTTTATATGACTGTAATATTCCGGTCATAATGTTTGAAACAGTAAAGAAAATTTGCGCGAGTAACATGACTCGAGTGAGTTTAATGACAATATATATTTGGTCCGCTGACAATTTATCTCCAATACGAGCCAAAGT
>JAGOVF010000165.1 GCA_018060885.1 Oligoflexales bacterium
AAATAAACCTCGCTCCCAAAACTCTTCACCCATTTGTGAAGTGTGCTGTGACCTATACCTGTTTCTTTAGCCAACTGCAAATAACTAGGTCTGCCTGGTGAACAAAGCTTAGCAACCATGGTCTCCTTCATCTCTCTAGAATAACGACGCATTTAGGTAATTCCTTTACCACCCCCAACTCTGATTATTATTTTAAGATTTTATACGACAACATTCCTGACGCAGGGGGGCTCGGAGTGGGAGAAGGTGCGTGCATTATTAGCAGATGAATTCGAAGCCACTTGGCCACAATCTAAAGAGCGAATAGTTGGGGCCGACAATTTTATTGAAGTCAATCGACGCTATCCGGGCGAACACAAAATCAAAGTTCTAAACATAATGTCAGAATATGATCAATGGGAATTGGAATTCGCAGTAACCACGCAGGTCTATATTGAATCAATAATGCCCAACTCTAAAGAGATGAAGCTTTTTGCTGTTTCCTTCTTCGAGCTTAATAGTGGTGGCTTAATAAAAAGCGCAACGGAGTTTTGGGCGGATACATATGATCCGCCTGAGTGGCGACAGAATCTTGTTCAACGATATTAATCCCCTCTTAAAAAGAGGTGACACAGGAATTATATTAAATTCGAAAATTCCTTTCGAGCTGCATTTCTTAAAAGGAAAAGTTTAGACTCGATCATGCAATCAGGGATTGTCAATTAATTGATGAAGTTTCAAAAATTTGTTCTAACTCGGCTCGCTGAGCTATTTTCTTAGCGAGCGTCATTTTTTTTATATTAAATATTCGCCATTTGACAGATGGATAGTCTTGGATTTTTGGATAACGATATAAATTCCAATCAGGATCAGCACTAGAAAAAGTTAGGATTAAATTGCGCGATTTTTCGTCAAGAGATCTTACAATATTTTGAATTAGAGTTGTTCTTGCTTTAATAAGATTTGCTATGTCCACCTGCTCATTAGTCATTCCTTTAAATTCTGTTTCAAATACTTCGTCTACTTGCTTTTCAGTAGGATTTAGAATTTCATGAAAAGGGCGATTATGTGAAAATAGATAATAAATAAATGCATCAATGATTTGCTCATTTAGGGCGTCTCGCTCGAAAAATTTTTGAATATCAAAAAGATCTCTCGGATGTTGTCGATCCAAAGCAGCACATATTTTACCACCGTAAAGATCTTTAAAGTTTAAACATTGAATCGTAGATACTTTTCCAAACTCTAGTTCTACTTTCAATGAAGTCGATAGGTCTGATGGCTCAAATAGCGCTCCACGGATTATATAGTTTGGTTCGACTTTTATTTCTGCATTGCCGCGAATAACTATTAGTCGAGCTTCATCTTTTCCGTTAAGCGGTTTAGTGGGTATCACCCTGCTTCCCAATTTTTGCTCAATTTCTTTTTTGATCTGACTTAAGATATTATGCATGTTCTTAAGCGAACTTTCGCGATCTCCTATTGGCAAATAGCAAAGATCGATATCTACCGATAATCTAGGCATGTCTAGATAAAATAGATTAAGTGCAGTGCCACCTTTAAGAGCAAATTGACGATGTTTGGCGATAATTGGCAAAACATCTAAGAGCAAATCAACTTGATTTCTGTAGCGGTCAAAAGTCATTTATTTCCTCTTCTATTGAACGAGGTACAGTTATTTTATATTTAGCATTGTAGCAACCACCTTTGACAATCACTCTTTTGCCTTTGCCAAGATTAATACGATCATGAAACAATTTTTTAAATACGGGAAGCTCTAGGGATTCGCTTAGGTATAGAAAAACTCGCTTTACCTTCACCGATTGGCATCGTTCGAGTAATCCTTGCATAATCTCAGGACGTAAATTCAATAGACCCGAAAGGTAATTTTCGGCGGTTTCAAACCCGGCACTTAAATCAAGACTATCAAGCATTTCTAGAATCGCTTGTTCTCGAGAAGAAATAGCAATTGAAATCCCATGTTCGCTAAAAGGAAGAAATGCCAAAGGTGGGGTTATTAAATTTGATCGACGAATCAAAAAGTCTACACCCCAATCATTTTTTTTTACCCATTTTGGAATAACTGTTTTCTGCGCTACGATAAGATCTATTTTTGGACGTTTTGCAATTTGTAAATTATGCGCACTCCCTAAAACTTCGAGCGCAGAAACTCCTCCGACATGTAAGTTTAACCCTAATTCATTTTGCATCGCCCTTACAGCTCCTAGCCATGAAAGCTTATCGTGCGGCCTTGAAAATATACCGGTGCCAATTTTTTTAAGTGCACCACTCTCTGAGTATTTGTATGCCGTTCTCTGTTCAACTGCATATTTTTTGAACCATTTGAGAGTATGCACATCACCTGATTGCCACTCGCCAAGTATTTTGTTTAATTTTGTCATAATTTAAGCACCAATTATTCTGATTTAATTATTATTTTAAACCATTTAATAGTTTAATTCTACCCTTAAATCAGTTCTATTAGGTCTGAAATTAATATAGTAATAAACATTATTTTCAATTTATTTAATTATTTTAGATAGATAAAAATTAAATCCACTTCTACTCTTTCACAGCCCCCATCTCAATACACTTCGTCACTCCAGACAAATCTAAATTCACTAAATGCACATAGCGCATCGTCGTCGTGATATCCGAATGCCCTAGCAGCACTTGCACTCTTTTCACATCTACCCCAGCTCGCACCAAACTAGTTGCAAAAGTATGGCGTAATCCGTGTATGCCGATTGGTGTTACACCACTTTTTACACACCAATATTTCAAGCGGCTAGAAAATTTCTGAATATGATTGCGATGAAATATAGTTTTGTAACTTGGAGAATTTCGCTTTTCTTGCAACAAACTAACCACGTCATCATTCATCGGAATATAGCGGATACGGCGAGATTTGGTGTGTTTTGCTTGCAAACTTGTATAGCAAAAGCTTTCTTTGACTGTAATTACTTTGTTTTCAAAATTTATATGCTCAAGTCGTAAGGCAGCAATTTCTCCGCGGCGCAATCCAGTATTCAAGGCTAAGCATGTTACTTCATATGCAAGAGAATCTTTGTCTTTAACGTAGGATAGAAACGCTCGCTTTTCTGCATCTGTCCAAGTAACAATTTCATGTTCTTCTATTGATAAGGGATTTGTCGTGTAGGTAACTGGATTATATTTAATGAAAGGCTTTCTATTGCCAAGCTGGTCCTGAAACTTCCAAATACATGCACATTTAAAATATAGATGAACAAGACGGCGATGATTGCAAAGCGACTTTGCCGACACTTTTTTGCCAGCGAGTTTTTTCATCCAAAGCCTGATGTCATCATCATCGACTTCTGACATAGGCTTATCTCCTATATAGGGAAAAACATGCGTTTCTAAGCTTTGAATATAGTGTCGTTTTGTTCCGGCTGATTTCATCGCACAATGACGTTCTTTAAAAATTTCTAAGAAACCTCGCACTGTAATATTGTGGCCAGCATCCTCCATCGCATGCTCGGGATGCACTCCACATCTAAGATATTCCATCCAAGCGGTTGCCTCTGGTTTTGTGCGAAAAGTTTTTTGTTTCTCTCTTCCTTTATGATCTCGCCATCGAACTTCATGATTTCCTGCGCTCGTCTTCTTATAATAAGCACTGATCGGTCTCCAAAGCATAAATCATCCTCCAAATTGTTTTTGTTGCCAATTTAGGATGTCGGATAAAACATAACGAACATGTCGCCCCATTTTTTTTGCGGGCATGTTTTTAAACTTATAGCGCCAATATTCAATCGTCTTTACTGGTACTTTTAGGATAATTGCTAACTCTTTGGTTGTGAGAAGTTGCTTTGATATCTGTTTGATTAGAGCATTGGGGTGGTCAAAGGATAATTGTGCGGCTTCTACATAATAATCAAGTTTCTCCATTCTCTTTCTCCAAATCCAATTGCCTCTTTCGCTTCGATTTCATCGAAGTCTTATTAACAACCTTTTTTGATATCAAAGTCTCCTGCACCAATTTGTTAACATCTATTTCTTGCCCACACTTTTGTGCCTCCTTTAACTGAGCAAGCGCCCAGCCAAGTGCTTTTTTCGGATCAAAGTAAAGCCTCCTTAATTCTTCTACTTCGCCTTTAGTAAGTTCACTGGCTCTCTGCCCTATTATCCAATTCACCATGTCGTTGCGCGTGAATTTACTTCCACGCAACTCTCCTTTCAACTGCTCAGTCCATCGACTTACACTGTCTAATGATACTGGTGAAAGTGTAATGCGCTCGGGATGGTGATTATGAGTTCTGTTTTTTTGCTTATCCATATAAATCGCCTCCTCATTCTTAATCGTTTAGACGCCAGGTACTTTGTTTATCGATGACGTAAATAAAATGGCCTTGAATATATTTTCCATCTTCGATCTGGTCAGGAACCCAAACTCTGCGAACTTGCGGCATCGTCATCGCTGGAGACTGCGGAAGAGAATTTTTTCCAAGACTGCCGCTCTTTGCAATTTTCTTTTTTTGTTCACTGTAACCAATGGCACCACCTATGGCACCGAAAGTTGCAGCACCTAAAAAAGCACCTTCAGTTGCAACGCCACTTTGCGCTCCTATCGTAGCTCCAAGGCTCCCGCCAATTAAACTACCAATTCCAACTCCGAGCACAGTTGACTCCTTAGACGTTGCGCAAGAAATAGAAGTTATTGCGATTAAAACACAGAGAAAAAATTTATTCATACTCACCTCAATTAAAAAGTGGGGTCGATAACACTCGTGACTTTTTAGGCTTGATTCTTAACTGGCTGCAATTTTGGGAATTTTCTGGAATCTAACAGAATTGAAAAATCAAAGTTTTGATGCGTTTTTGATGCATTTTTGACAAGAATTTGACTCAGGGTTTTGCCCGATTCACTGCCAATCACAATGGGCGCCTTCCAACCTAATTTATGAATTGCACTCAAAAATATAAATTGGTGCTTGTCTTTTGCACCCCATTCTTCAAACAAAGAATGTAGACCATGCGCTTGCGACTTGTTATTGACTACCCAAACAACCATCGAAATCTGAGACTGCTTTTTGTAAAACTGGCAAATAGAAATATACAAGTCTTGCTGCTTTCGGGAGATTTCTAATTCTAAAGCAATTACATTTTCGTTTCCTCCTATATACCAATAACCATCCGGGCGATGCACTTTCGACTGTGGCACCCAATTTGGATAGTGTTCGGGATGAATTCTTCGCAGCTCTTGCTCTGTAATCAATTCACATCCTTCAGGAAGGCCCACAAGCCACTCCCCTAAATGAATCGCTGTAACTAATTGATCATGAATTAAAGTTTCAGATTGAAAACCTTCTTCTGCTAAATCAGGCAAGAGCGATTTAATTGATTCAAAGCCCTTTTTGGTCAAAGTCCAAGGTGATACCTCGCCAGCCTTATCACTCTGCAAACAAATCAGCCCGCGTTTCTTTAGATTATCTATTCGCTTATATGCAGTGTTTGCTTGAAGATTTGGCATGAACTTCACATAAAGACTACTCGCAGTGCAAAGTTTCCATTTCCAGATAAAAAGAAGCATCTTCTGATCTAGTGTTAGCTTCATCGCTTGCTTCCTAAATCGAAAATTGTTTTATATTTTTTTTATTTTTAATCCTAACGTCTCTTCGACGTCTTCAGTGGAAACATAGGGCACTTGCACCTCTAATAAACTCATACCGCATTGCCAAATCGCCCTACCCGCCACTGCAGGCAGATACTTAGCTCTAGCGTTACCAAGCACCACCATGCTCGAATGAATATCTCCCATTTGAAAACAAATTTTTCCGGGAAGATTCGATTTAATCTGCGTATCTAGCACTCGGGCATCAGGGCGCTGCGTTCCTGCAATCAAGTGAATCCCTACCGCGCGACCTAGTCGAGCAACACGACTCAGAACAGCCTTAGCTTCAGCTGCGTTATGAAACTTCTCACTGACATTCGCGAGAAATAGTTCTGCAATTTCGTCGACGACTAATATAAGCCGATCAAATTCTAAATCTGCATAGCTGCACTTAGTTGGTTTTTTCCGCGATGCCTTTGGAATTTTGCGATACGCGGCTAAATCTTTACAAGCATTTTCCTTCATAATCGCAAAGCGCAAATTCATTTGGCGATCGATATCACTCAACTCGCCACTAATCGAATGCAGATTCGCAATTACGTTTACACGATCAAGCTTTGCGAATGTTTGAAATTCGAGTCCTCCTTTTAGATCTACAAGAACAAATCGATATTTAGGATTGCTAAGATAGAGACTGCAGATGAGTTGACGTGCAAAGGTACTTTTTCCACCCCCAGTTTGACCCGCAATAAGCAGATGCGGAACAGATTCAAAAGTGGCGCTTATTTCTTCGCTTCTAGTTTTTCCAATTATAAAAGTATCGGGCGCAAGATTAAAGGAACTCATGTTAACTAATTCTGGCATGGGCATGTGGGCGTAAATTAGATCGATCGTGCCGGCTTCCCTTTGCTCGACTATATCGTCGATAAAAATTTGCAAGGCACTTTCGATAACTGGTGCAGCTTTAACAAATGCTGTTTTAGGTAATTGCGCCCGGCTTAGCCGCAACATTCGAGTAGAGTGGTCAATTGGGCGATCAAAAATAAAATTAGGGATTTTTCCAAGATTATTCTTCAATCCAGCATTGATGCAAGCCGCTTGAAGTCTTCCCAAATCTCTGCGACTTAAAACAATTCTTACAATGACCCACGTAGAAAAAGGTAATAGTGTTAAAAATAAAATATAGATTTGGAAAGAAGGATAGCTATCTGGATACAGATATAAGATTTCGAGTTCTTGAAATATCAAAGTATCTAAATCAAATACTACCGCTAAACAACCCCCTGCGTCAGGAATGTTGTCGTATAAATTCTTAAAATAATAATCAGAGTTGGGGGTGGTAAAG
>JAGOVF010000030.1 GCA_018060885.1 Oligoflexales bacterium
TTCTTAGGCTCTTCTAAGCGGGTGAGTACAGACCACATAGCAGCCATTTCTAAAGTATGTGGGGCTATATGGATGTGCGGAACTGTTCTTGAATTAAAGTCTTTTTCATAGATTTTAATTTCTTGATCTAGACGAGTTATATACGGCACATCTATTTTTACTGTTCTGTCTCTCAGCGCTTCCATAAATTCATTGCTTTGCAACTTGCGAAACTCGGGCTCGTTAGTGTGGCCAATAATGACTTCATCGATATCGGTCTGCGCAAATTTTTTCGGTTTAATTTTATGTTCTTGGCTCGCTGTAAGTAAGTCATAGAGGAAGGCAACATCGAGTTTTAATACTTCGATAAACTCAATAATGCCGCGGTTCGCCACATGAAACTCACCATCAAAATTGAAAGCGCGAGGGTCTGAATCGGAACCATATTCGGCGATTTTTCGATAATTGATATCGCCCGTTAATTCAGTGGAGTCTTGGTTTTTCTCATCTTTAGGCTGGAAGGTGCCGATACCGATTCTATCTTGCTCAGATAAAACAAGCCTGCTACATCGAATATGATTATCGACAATCTTCTGCCAATTACCTTGGTAGTTTTCCATCAAGCGGTTATATACATAGCGACAAGCGGGGCACAAATTTCCCTCAATATGCACTGCTTGAGCACGATCGCGGTTGTGATTTAATTTCTCTAGAAGTACATTGCGTCTTTCGAGAGGGATTAAGTGCAGTGGGTCTTCATGCATAGGGCAAGGCATGATGTTTTCCATTTTCAATATTTCGCCCAAATTTACCCATTTATATGTGAACAATGCGCCTTCAGGTTTTTTTGAATAGTCTTCTAAGCCTTTTTTAAGCAAGCGGGCTAAAGTCGACTTTGCTGAACCGACGGGGCCATGTAATAAAATGACCCGTTTTTCTGGCCCATACCTTTGGGCGGCTGCTTTAAATACGTTAACAAGCTTCATAAGATGCACATCTAAACCAAAAATAGCATCTTTTCCATTCTCTATTGGATCATCAAAAAACTTATGGTGAGTGATCTTCTTTTTATATTCCAAGTAGGTCGAAGAACCATACATGGAAATCATATCGAACACTCTTTGGAATGATGTTCGCGCAATACGAGGGCTTTCAATAACCATATTGAGATAATCAGAGAAACTGCCTTCCCAATGGAGTTCAAGATAGTCCTTGCCTAGATTGCCTTTGTTGATGAGTTCGATGATTGACTTTGCATCCATGCTTAGTTTCTCTCTTTAAAGGTTATCTGTACACTAGAGTATTTATATTATTGTGATGATTTTAGTTTACAAGATTTTTTGTAAGCGTGCCACTAGATAGGGTTTTATAAATGGTTCGAGGAAACCGTCCAAAACCTCATTTGGATCATGAAATTCTGTATCCGTGCGATGGTCTTTAATAAGTCTATAAGGATGGAGCACGTAAGAACGAATTTGGCTTCCCCAACCTATGTCTTCTTTTTGATTTTCAAGTTCATCTTTAGTTTTTTGACGTTTTGCCAATTCTGCATCAAACATCTTGCTTTTTAGCAGCTTTAAAGCTGTTTCGCGGTTTTGATGCTGTGACCTTTCGCTTTGGCATTGGACAATAATACCACTCGGCAAGTGGGTGATTCTAACAGCCGAATCGGTGGTATTGACGTGCTGGCCTCCAGCGCCGCTTGCTCTATAAGTGTCAATTTTAAGGTCTGCGGGATTGATCTCGATTTCAAAATTGTCATCTATAACAGGTGTTACAAAGACTGAGGCAAAGCTTGTATGCCTACGGGCATTTGAATCAAAAGGGCTAATTCGAACTAGTCGATGAACCCCCGACTCTGATTTTAGCATTCCGTAAGCAAAGTCACCGCTTACTTCAAAGGTAGCACTTTTTAGGCCCGCTTCATCACCCGCTTGCTGATCATAGACGCTAGTCTGCCAGCCCTTAAGCTCAGCATACCTTAAATACATACGAAATAACATGGCTGCCCAATCACAAGACTCAGTGCCGCCGGCCCCAGCGTTGATGCTTATAATGGCACTTGAGGAGTCTTGCTCCTCTGAAAGTAAGCTTTGAATTTCTAATTGATCTAATTTTGAGCTAAGCAGACTGGTTAAAGTTTCAGCTTCACTTAAAAACTCTCCACCTTCGTTAGCGAGCTCAAGTGCGGCCTCAAGATCTTCGCGAATTTTTTTTAAGGAATTTGCAATGTTCAGTTGAGATTCTAAAATTTTTTTTTCTTTTAGAATAATTTTAGACTTTTCAGGATGGTTCCAAAAATCGGGGTCGCTTTCGATTGTTTCTTCTAACTCTGACAATCGATTTTGTTTCTTTTTTAAGTCAAAGAAACCCCCGAACGGTTTCGTATTTCTCAAACAGAGATTTTGAGTTCATTTTTAAAGTATCTAGATCCATGATTTTGTTATGACTCCGAGAATCTTCAGATGTAAAAAGGATTATTTGCTTTTTGCCAAAATTCCATGTGCAAAGATAGACATAGTTAAACGGCGCAACCTTATCACAAGCGAAGTGTATTTGCTACAATACAATAGAAGTGAAATTCATTCTGCAATAGCACCAGAAAATAGCAATAAGAGCACACCGTGAGCATGGTTTTTTTAACAAAACTCAATGACAGTAAAATATTGCTGAATCTAGATAATGTAAAATACATCGAAGAAACTCCTGATACGATGATTTTTTTTCTTAATGGTGAATCAATTATTGTGAAAGAAAAAATGGAGCTAATTCAAAAAAATGTTGCAGAGTTTGAAGCAAATGTTTTGCATCGAGCACAAAATTCGTAAATATGCTTGTCAGCTTATAGGGATTGATCAATGGATTTAACTAGTATTATTGGGCCGGTTTTTGCGCTTGGTGCAATCTTAGTGGGTTTGATTTTAGAGGGTGGTCACCTTTCATCGGTTTTGCAATTCACGGCCTTCTTGATCGTAATTGGTGGAGCAACCGGAGCGCTTATGGTTGCTTACCCCTTGCCTGATTTGATTAATTCTTTGAAGGCGCTCGGGACCTTTATAAAAGCAAGTCAATCAAACCCTGACGAATTACGGGCAGAAATTTTGGATCTAGCGCAGATTGCTCGAAAAGAGTCGATACTTGCTCTAGAGAAAAGAAAAGACTCGATAAAATATGCTCCACTTGGAAAAGCAATTCAGCTTGCAGTCGATGGCACAGACCCGGCAGAGATTCGAGATACTCTGGAAACCGAGCAGCATGTTGTTATGGAAGAAGCGGAAGTAAATGTCCACTTCTGGGAAGACTTTGGTGCAATTGCTCCTACCGTCGGTATTCTCGGTGCGGTTTTGGGTTTGATCCACGTTATGGAAAACTTGGACAAACCCGAAATGATTGGACCTGGTATTGCGGTTGCCTTCGTTGCAACTCTATACGGGGTAGGATTTGCCAACATATTTTTTATTCCAATAGGTAAAAAATTAAAAAGAAAAGCTGTGTTAGAAAATCATGCAAGAGAGATGGTGATAATTGGGGTCGAAGGAATTCTTTCGGGAATGAACCCCCGGGTGATAGAGCAGAAATTGGAAGTATTTTGTCACACCAAAATAGTTAACGATAAATAGATCGTAGGAAAGTCGCTTGGGAAAAAAGCAAAAATGTCCAGAATTTGAGAACCATGAGCGTTGGCTAGTTAGTTACGCAGACATGGTGACCTTACTATTTGCGGTGTTTGTGGTTCTCTATGCTCTTTCTCTGTCTGGGACGCCAGCTGAAAAAGAGCAAGTTGCCGGCTCGATACAAGAAAGTTTTAATATGCCTTTTGAAGATATTCCCAGCAGCAAACGTGATGGGCAGTCGAACGCAGGGTGGGGAATATTCGAGAATTATAAAGGCGATCGCCTAGAACCACCAGAAGACTTGAAGTATCCAGGACAGCAAGAACGATTTAATGTCATCACGAAAGAAATGAAAAAGGTTCAACTTGAAATAGAAGAAAGACTTTATGGGCGAGAAAGGTTTCGCGATCCAGAAAAGGCAGGATCAGAGCGTATTATTTCTATTCATCGCAACAATCAAGGATTCAAACTCCGTCTACTAACGCGAGCTTTTTTTGATTCTGGCGGGGTAGAACTAAATAACACTGCTAAAAATGTCCTATCAGATGTAGCAGACATCCTAAAAGACATTAATAGACGTATCACTATCGAAGGTCATACGGACAATTTGCCGGCTGGTGGCCGCTATACAAATTGGGAGATTTCAACTTTGCGCGCTGCGAGTGTCGCGCGCTACATAATTGCTCGGAAAAACTTCCCAACCTCTCTAGTATCGATAGCCGGGTATGCCGAATTAAAACCTATTGCAGATAACGGCAGCGAGTCTGGTCGCTCATTAAATCGCAGAATTGAAATTCAGGTTCACTATGATAATGATGTAGGTTTAAGTGGCGAACTGCAGTAAAAAAGTTGTTAGACTTTTTTTGCCTTGCTTTTTACTCACTCTGGTAGGGAATAAAAAGCCGCTAGATTTAGCCAACTATAACGAAATATTGCGCAGCTATACTATTATAGGCGATTTTTCGCGAAAATCGCCGACCCGCGATATTGGAGAAGGCTTCTTTTGGCGCTATCCCTACCAAATTCCAGCCATTAAATTCCCATTAAATGCCGACTATGCTGTTGATAAAACAAATATGATATTGACGCCAGGTGTAGGCAGAGATTTGGAGCATTTAAATCTTGGCCGAAAAAATTTTATAGAAGGTGATTTCGAGCTCGCAAAAAAAACATTTCTCACAGCGAGAGCATTTTTCGGAGAGGATTCTCCCTACCATAAGCGCATAGACTTGTATCTGGGTATGACTTTTTTAAATATGGCACTTCTAATTGATAAGCCAAACCCAAGTGAAAAGCAGGATATCGAAATAAGAACACTTTATAATAACGCGGCAACATTTTTTGCGTGGGCCTTAATTCGTAAAAAAAATGTGCCAGATCCGCACATCGATAAAATTGCGCACCGCTATTATTATCACTTGGCGGCAATTTACTATCGCTATAATAAGCATGCAACTGCCTATTCTGTCGCCCAAGAAGGCCTCAATTTTTTGCGCCAATCTGGACATAAGGAATTTCGTCCTGAATTTCACCGCATTTTAGCGGAGTCTTTCATTGAAAATAAAACTTATGAAGCAGCAGTTGTCGAGCTAGATAAGGCAATTCGATTAGACCCCGATGAAGCATTGGCTCCAATGCTATTTGCACGTATTGCAGATATTTATTTTCATCTAAACAATTATGAATTAGCTGAAGACTTTTATGGGATGGCGATTAAAATTGCACGAGACAACAACAAAATTGCCCGTGAACAAATGATTTTAAGAGCCGAATCGTTGTTTTGGTTAAAAAAAACAGATCAAGCAATTCAAAATATTGAATACGCCCTCAATAATTACACCTCAGACAATGTTAACTTAGAGCCTAAAAATACCTTTTTGGCTTTCGCGAGACTGCGCTTAGCCGATGTGTTTTTGCAGGCTAAGGAAATTGAAAAAGCTAAAGTTTCCTACTATCAAACATATAGCTATCATCCAAATACTGATGCTGCAAAAATAGCAAAAGTTCGCAGCGCTTGTCTCGAGCTGCCTTATTATAAAGGTAATAATATTGCTCATGCGAGAAAATTATTAGAAGTTGAAAAAGATTTTCTACCTGCCATAGAAGGTCAAGAGCTCGCTTATGCCTGTTATGTGAATTCGTTTGCGCAACATGAGCGAAATGAGACTATGATTACAAAAATAAGTGAATTTTTCCTAAGGTATCCTTATTCAGATTTTATTAAATCGATGATTCCACCAGTTCAAGACTTTCACTATCGAAGATTATTGAGTCTGTTCGATAGTAAAGATTATTATGGTTTTTCAGTTTTTTTTGAAAGTAATGCAGATAAAATCATTAATAAACTGGTGATTGAAGATGAAATTAAAGCATTTAAAGCTCACGCCCTGATTTTTCAAACAAAAAAAGCAGAGAGATTTTATAGGGCTTTTGCCGAGCAGCGTATATTAGATCCTGAAGAACAACTATTGCAAACAGCTTTTGTAATAGATCGTTTAAATCTTGATTTGAGTGATAAAAAGTGGGCTGCAATCAACCTCGATTTGGCGACAAAATTAAATTCTAAATTGGGATTTGAAATAAATCCAACTGCTGAAAATATCGAATTAGTTCAACGTAGCTTTGGACTCAAAACTGCTATTGCTCATGCTCCCTGGATGTATAAATTGTCGCTCTCTTGGGCGGAGAAAAACTCGGAGTTGCTTTGTAGTTTATCTTATCCAATACTTTCGAAAATAAATGCAAACAGTTATTTAAAATTTGATGTAAGTAACGCATTGCTTAGTCTTATCAATATGCATGAAAGGTTAAAACCGCTTAACGACTGCATATCTTTTTTGTTTGATATGGAGATGAGTGTATTTGCAAAAAAGCCAGATATGCTGTGGAAGCGTTACGAAGCAAGATTATTATGGAAGATGGACGAACGCTTGGCAGCATATTTTTGGCAGGTGGCGCAACTTATGAAAAAAGGTGGCATGGAAGTTCAATACAAAGTTTTGTTAGACCACATAATCGAGCAAGCGCCAGCTAAATCTATAGAAAAAGAATTCGCCAAACTCGCTTTGGATAAATCAAAGTTTACAACTGAATATTTGTGGAATCCACAATAAAGCTATTTTTAATCAATAATACCGTAATAGAAAAGATTAGAAGCTTGTTTTTCAGTTTTCAGATGGGCGCGCTTGAGTAAAGTTTTGCCGCTTAGCTCCGAGTAATATCAGCAGCTTGTTTTTTTTGAGGCCAAAGATGCTGATTAAAACGAATTCAAATTCTGGTGTTTGGCTTTTTCTAGGCTGTGTAATGGCAGCTGTTTCTGCAGCAATGCCATTTTTAGATGTGCCGCTATTTGCCATGAGTTTAACGGTGGTGATAAGCTGGATGTTTTTGATTTTTGCTTTTATAAAAGGCCAAGAAAATAAAGTTGAGGCTGAATTAGCAGATCAAAGCAAGAAAACTATAGAAAGTTCTGCGCCAACAATTGGAGTTCACGAATCTGATGTTGGAGAAAAAGCAGGTTTAATAAATGACCTAGAACTATTGAGAGCAGAGAATAAATTATCAAGTCAAAAATTTGAAGAATTAAATAGTAAATATCAAAAATTAATTGAAGCGAGCTCTCAATTTAATCTGAAGCAAAGAGAAAGCAATAGAAGCTCAAAATCTGCAGACAATCGTTTTGGAGTAGATAAATTAGCTTTACAACTAAAGAGCCTTGAAAAAGTGCGATCTGAACAGAATGCAAATATTTCTGCTCAAGAAGAATTAATGCGTAGAGTTTTAACACTACTTCCATTAATTGAACGGCAATTTAAGTTAGTTGAAACACAAACGCAGAATAGCGCACTCGAAATAAACGAAAAAGCAAGGTATGTATTTGTAAAAGCTCAAGATCATTTGAAGGAATCTAAAGAAATTCATCTGCAGTTTTCTGGTGGTGATCGAGCAGGTCACGGAATGTCTCATGCCAGTGTGGTCAATCAAGCTATGTCCTTTTTAGGTGAGTTGATGGTCATGATAGAGGAGAGCGGGCGCTTAAATAGTGAATACGCAGCCTCGATAGATGAAATTTTGGTTAATACAGCAACAATCAATAAAATTACCGAAGACATTCAGTATATTTCTGATCAAACAAATTTATTGGCGCTTAACGCAGCGATTGAGGCTGCTAGAGCCGGAGAGCATGGCAAGGGTTTTAGTGTTGTTGCAGAAGAAGTTAGAAAATTAAGTGATAGAACCAATCAAGCATCGAGCGACATCACTTTGATTGTTGGTAAGGTAAATAAATCTGTAGAAATGATATCTGAATCTTTGAAAGCAAATCTTGCAAGAAATAGTGATAGCAAAGCTTCAATAGATAAAATGGTAGAAGATATTAGAATGAAAACTAAGACAAGTTTGCTCGGCTTTTCTAAAATGGTAGAAGCAGCTGTGCAAAGCGCAGAGGCAGTTGCACACAATATTGATCAAATGTCGCTTAGTTTACAATTTGATGATGCTGTGAGACATGAAATAGAATCAGCGATTTTGCCGTTGGCACAGATCCAGTCTTTTATAGAAGAAATAATAAATAGGTCATCTAGCTGTATCTTAAGTGAACATGAAACCAAAAAAACCGTAACTGCAACTCATGTTGCGTAGTCCCAAATAGCGTGCGAAGATAAACTTCATTTTTCAATAGATTGTGTGAACTCATAGACCTCAAGCGCAAGTTCCTCGGGTTTTTCTGCAAACATTTCATGTCCAACTCCCGGAATTTTTTTAATCAAGGCATGCGGAATCTTTTTAAATATTTTTAGGCTGTTTTTATTTGGAACGAAGAAGTCGTTTTCTCCGTAAAGGATTAGTGCGGGAGTTTTAATTTTTTCTAGCGGCAAGCCCAGTCCAAACCTTGCTGCTGCCAATAATTGTTTTAAGACAGTTGTTTTCTCTAAGGCCTCTTCTTCGAGATGTGTTTGCCACTTTCTATAAAGCTCTAAGCGTTTTTTAAAGGCTGTGCTTTTTCCGAGAAGAGTAAGTGCCGAAATTGGAGGGGTTAGCTTTGGCAGTATTGCGCTGATTCCTATGCTCGCCAAGGCAATAAGACTGAGTCTTGGGGTGAGGTGGCCGGCTATGCTGCTATTCATAATGATTATGGATTTGAGAAGCTCTGGCTTCATCAGAGCTAGGGCGAGACAAACCATGCCGCCCATCGAAGTACCGAGCAAATGAAAGGACTCAATGTTTAATTTTTGAGCCAGCTGGCAAATGTCCTCTGCTAAGTCCTGTATGCTAAGCTGGAGGGGCACTTTTGATTTTTGAGATTTCCCCAAACCTCTGGTGTCAAATATAATGACCTGGAAATACTTAGATAATTCCTTGTCAAACCCTAGCCAATACCGTGAGGACCGGGCAAGACCGTGCTGGAGAAACAAGGGACTGCCGCTGCCCAGAATTTCGTAATATATGATTCCGTCTTTTACTTTAAGCTTTGGCATAAACTCCCTCTACTACTTAAATGCGGCAAATTGGCTATTGACAAGCCCTGTCAAAAAAAAGAATATGACCGGCGGCCATTAGACCGGGTTGTATTTCTGTATTTTAATAGAAACTCATAAATGATAATAGTGAGTCTCTTCAGTTTCTTTCGAGGAGTTTGAATAATGTATGCGGTTATAAAAGCAGGTGGACATCAGTACAAAGTTTCCGAAGGTGATGTCGTTACTATAGACTTGCATGTTGGCAATGTCGGAGACAAGCTTAAGTTCAGTGATGTATTGATGATCGGCGGAACTTCTGCCCCAAAAGTTGGCATGCCTTTGTTAGCTAATAGCAGTGTAGAAGCAGTTATAAAGCAACAAAAGCGAAATCCTAAGATTTTAGTCTTCAAATATAAAAGACGTAAAAATCACAAAAAATTAAGTGGTCATAAACAACCCGTAACAGTGGTTGAAATTCAAAAGATTCATGCATAAAAGAGGATAGATATGGCACATAAGAAGGCCGGTGGTAGTAGTAAAAACGGACGTGATTCTAACCCACAGTATCGTGGAATTAAGGTCTATGGTGGTCAAAAAGTGACTGCTGGCAGCATCTTAGTACGTCAAGTGGGGAGTAGTTTTCATGCCGGGACAAATGTCGGTTTAGGCCGTGACTTTACTCTTTTCGCTCTCATGGATGGAATTGTATCGTACCGGGTGGGCAAAAAGAATCGCCGCTTTGTCTTGGTTACGCCTCTCGCTTAACGACGTAGCGGCTTGGACTGCCTGCGCTTATGGCGCTGGCGATAAATTTACTTTACTTGCTTGGGTTCGCGTGTAATCGCGGGCCTTTTTTTTTACTGAAAGTTTTTATTTTGAAGTTTCTAGACTATACCGAAATATTTGTGCGATCTGGCGATGGTGGTGACGGCCTTGTAAGTTTTAAATCTGGAAAATACCAGCCTAAACTTGGTCCCGATGGCGGCGATGGCGGATTTGGTGGCGATGTGTATGCTATTGCAGATGCACAGTTGAATACTCTAAGTAGTTTGCGCTATCGGCAGATGTATCGGGCTGAAGATGGACAAAAAGGCGGCACGAACAACAAAACTGGCAGAAATGGCGAAGACTGTTTTATTTCGATGCCGCTCGGCACTGTTATTACTGATTTGAAAACGGGGGCTGTTTTTGGTGAATTATTAGAAGAAAACCAAAAGATACTCATAGTAAAAGGCGGGATTCGAGGTTTAGGAAATTTACGCTACTTAAGCTCTACACATCAGGCGCCTTTAGAAAATAAAAATGGTGGCAAAGGCGAAGAAATTGAGCTGAGTCTCGAGCTTAAATTAATGGCGGATGTTGGAATCGCTGGATTTCCAAATGCCGGAAAATCTACGCTCTTAAGTGTTTTGAGTAATGCTAAGCCAAAAATTGCTGATTATCCATTCACCACTCTCACTCCGCAGTTGGGTGTGGTTGATGTTTATGATATTACCGGTGATTGGGGACAGTCTATCGTCATGGCAGATATTCCTGGCCTCATTGAAGGAGCCAGTGAAGGCAAAGGACTTGGCCATGAGTTCTTAAAACACTTGGAACGTACAAAAATCCTACTATTTCTCGTAGATGGTTTTGCTTCTGAACTGGAGCCGCTTGAACAATATTTAAAGCTTGCGCAGGAATTGTCTAATTATAGTGCATCTCTGGCAGAAAAGCCGCGCCTAGTAGTCATAAATAAAATTGACCTTGTTGATGCAGATGAAATTAAACTCGAAAAGGAAAAGCTAACAAAGATCTTTAGCGACATAAATCAAGATGTTTTATTTATTTCTGGGGCCACAAAAACAGGTCTTATGGATTTAAAGCGAAAGTTGTTAGAAACTCTATCTGAGATGAAAAGTGTTTGAAGCATCTGAAACTCTAAAATTCCTAAACTACTATAACCCAGAGTTAGTCATTTATGGAGGCACTTTTGATCCACCTCATTTTGGGCATCTTGAATGTGTAGATTGTGCGGCAAATAGATTTCCTCGCGCTAAATTTATAGTTGCTCCGACACCTAAGCCTCCCCAAATAGCCGGGATTGAAAAATTACCTTTTTTATCCTTCGAATTTAGGGTTCAGCTGCTTAAAAAAATTTTTGCCCGCAGAAATTCAACCAATACAATTGAATTCTCATCTGCTGAAACAGAACTACCGCCGCCTAACTACACCGTAAATCTTTTAAGCGAATTCCATCGGCGCTACGATGGAAAAAAGCTTGGATTCTTGATGGGGCAAGATCAAATTATGGTTTTTAACCAGTGGTTTAATCCACAAAAAATTTTTGATTTAGCCAGCTTGGTCGTCGTGCAAAGGTATAAGCAAAAAGAAAATCAGAAAGAATTTCGGCAAGTTTTAGTCACAACTTTTGAAAAAATTAATATGAAAATAGTCTGGGTAGACGACAGCAGCGCCTTGATTTATGACGGATCAGACTCCGTCAAGCCCAAGTCAGCTATCTTTATGATAGAAAAAATAGTATGTGAAGCCAGTAGTACAGAAATTAAACAGTTTTTAGAAGACAAGAAAGCAATTCCAAAAGACTGGTTGAGCGCAGATTTGGTTGAGATGATACAAGACTATACTCATAAAGTTCGCGTTGGTTAAATGAATTATTTCTCTGAGAAAGAGGTGGAATGTGAGTGAACAATTAAACACTGTCATTATCCAAGCAATACAGAATAAAAAAGGTGTGCGGATCATCAATCAAGATCTGCGCGGATTCTCCGATATCTGCAATAACCAAATCATTTGTTCTGCACAAAATGAAAAACAAGCTCAAGCAATTGCAGATGGCATATGTGCCGAAGTAAAAGCTAGTTTAGGGATTCATCCTGGAGCTGTCGAAGGCAAAGAAAAAGGCCATTGGGTATTAGTAGATTTCGGTGCGACGATAGTTCATGTTTTCCATGATTATCTGAGAGATTATTATGCGCTTGAAGAATTATGGCCAAAAGCAAAATTTGTACGCATAGATTCATAGCAGTCCGATTTGATGCGACGTTCTGGTGTAAAAATCGAAGTCTTTAAGCTTGGGCGTTTAAAACAAAAAGCGCTAGCTCTTCTAATCGAAGATTACTTTAAGCGATTAAGCAGAATTTGGGCCGTAAGTTTAATCGAGCTTAAGGAAAAACATTCAGAGCGGCAAATTGAAGTCCCAAAATCCTTACAAGCAAGTCTAGAGTCTTCATTTATAGTTTGCCTAGATGAATGTGGGCATAAATTAAATTCTCTCGAATTTGCACAAGTATTACAAAACTGGTTAGACGATAGTGCTATTAAAAAAATCGTTTTCGTTATCGGCGGTGCTTTTGGAATACCGCAAGCAATCCTACAGCGCGCAAATTATCGAATGTCATTTTCTGATTTAACTTTTACTAGTGACCATGCTTGGTTGATATTGTGGGAGCAGCTCTATCGTGCATCTACCATTCATGCCGGTACTTCCTATCACCACGGCGATAGCCAAGACTAAGGGCGCCGCCTGCCGAGAATAACAGCGGCGTCAGCCAAGAATAGCAGCGGCGTCAGCCAAGAATAACAGCTGCCTAGAAAAGATGATTCATCTTGCTGCGTTTAGTATTTAAATACTCTTCGTTTGCAAGGCTGGGAGTTGTTTTCAAGGGAATGCGCTCAATAACTTCTATTCCCATTTTTTTAAGTCCATCAATCTTGTCTGGGTTATTAGTTAAAAGACGAATTGATCGAATGCCAAGGTGTTTAAGCATTTCAAATGCGTATTCATATCCGCGCAGGTCTGCGGCATGACCAAGTGCAAGATTGGCATCAACGGTATCTAGTCCTTGTTCTTGTAGCTTGTAGGCTTTTAATTTTTCAACTAATCCAATGCCACGACCTTCTTGTCTTAGATAAATTAAAATCCCACAGCCTGCTTGAATAATTTGATCCAAAGAAGAGTGGAGTTGATCCCCGCAATCACATTTTTGCGATCCCAACAAATCTCCAGTTAAGCATTCTGAATGAATGCGTGTTAATACAGAGTCTTTGCCTTCTGGTTTGCCTAATGTCAGCAGGAGGTGTTCTTTCTGGTCAAATTTATTAGTAAAAACAGATAATTGAAACAAGCGCCCGCGAATGGGCAGTTGACACTTAACCTGCTCCTTTAGCGCTGAAAGCTCTTCAACGTTTTCTAATTGTTTATTCATAAAAGATATAGACCTCAATCGGCATCAATTAATCAGAGTTATTAGCATCAATTGATTATGAGGACAACAATAGTCATGTTTTTTTACGAAGCTATTTCCATGCCAGCTCTTAAAACTAAAAGAGCTTTTTCAACAAATTGTTGAATCATGATTCTCATTTCACTATTTCGAATTCCCAAAAGGATAAGGCAGGCTTGGCGAATTATCTCAAGATTTGCAGTAGCATCAGGTTGCATACGTGAGCCGGCACCAGATTTGTCAATGCGTTGAGCGGTAGTTAATATGCCAGACTGGTATTGGCAGCTTACATAATTACCTTCAAATAAAAAGGTGATTAAGACAGCCTTGATATTAGATTTTTGTTCGTCTAACGAATAGATGAGGTCACATGGTCCTTCTCCGCGCATCACGATGGTATCTTTGTTGTTAAGCTCATCTTTTAAGAGCTCCTTTGATATTCTTGTCAGCGTATTACCAATCCTTAATGACTCTAAAAAACGGCGAAGAAAGAGCAAGCTGTCGGCGCGTTCGTGGCGAAACTGGTATCCGGTAAACCCGGCTTGTATGTGAACTCGATCCATATCTAAGTAACAAAGGGCTCCAAGAATATCCAGAACAGCGCCACGAATCTGAGTAGGCAATAACTCTTGATCGCCATTAATTCCAAGTCCGCCGTAACTTAACGAGCTTATTTCAAAGACATTATTTTGAATGTGTAGAGAGCATAAACGTTTGTCTTTAAAGTTATAGCGGTCAAAAGCGCGGTGTTCGACAAAATTGGGGTTAAGGCCATCCGGTCGTTTTTGTGGTTGAAAAGAAGTTGGTTTGTGAGTCCCGTTGTGCGCAATTTCACTGGAATTTTTGTCCCCCAAAGCTTCGGTTTTTTTTCTTCCAAAGAAGAGTGCCATGCCTGATTCCTTATCACATTAAGCTAGCGTAGTATTGTAAGCCCCATGAACTCTTAAAAAATCCTTTTATTTCATTGCTGCTGACCGTCCATCGGTTTTTTATAGCCTCACTTAATTCGTCTTTTTGCCTTAATACATAAAGCAAGGTTCTTTATTCAGTGACATTCGTAATTTGACCATTAAGATTTTTTTTGCTATAGACTTAGTTCCAGGTGTACTTTGGGCGACGAGACGACCAACTAGTTATAATTTCTGTAAATTTTGGTTCAGATCAAGGCCCCGGACACTCGGCAAAAACCTTAGCCCAGTTTTTATGAAACTGTTGCTATTTTGTCGGGTCTTCTAGGAGGCCTTTTTTTTTGGGTTTCGACATGCAAGGTTTTAGCGAACGAAGTATTGAAGCGATTAGCTCATGGATTGCTGACATGGGTTATGAGTGTATTGAAGTGGAAAGAATTCCCAGCCAAAGTTTGCTGCGTGTCTATATTGATTTTGTTGAAAAAAAAGCAAAAGGTAGTCAACAGTTGTTGGAAAATTCAGAATCAGTTGAAGATCGCCCTAGCCATTTACTGGGCCTAGAAGATTGCGCCCGAGTATCTCGGCGGCTTTCTGAAATTGAGGGCGATAAAATGGATGAGATATTCCCAACCGGCTATCATTTAGAAGTTAGTTCTCCTGGAATAGAGAGACCACTTCGTTTGCTTAAACATTTTAAGGAATTTATTGGGAGCGCTGTTCGAATCACTCTCAAGGAAAAAGTGGATGCGCAAGCACAGGCTAGCGGTACTTTATTGGGTGCAAGTGAAAATGGCGAGATTGTTATTTCAACTGTGAAGGGTGAGTTGCGATTTATGCTACCTCAGTTGAAAAAAGCGCATTTGATATATGATTGGAATTAAATTTAATTTTCAATTTTAGGGGAGATATATACTTGGAAAAAGCAGCAATTAATTCTCAATTAAAAAAGGTCATATCTGCGGTTAGTTTAGATAAAAATCTAGACCGCTCAATAATTGTCGAGGCTTTGGAGCAAGCGATTTTGCATGCAGCAAAAAGAACTTACGGCATTGGCGCAGATCTTGAAGCTCATTATAATGAAGAAACAGATGAAATTGACTTGTTTCAATTTCGCACTGTTGTCGAGAACTTAGAAGATAAAGACACTGAAATTACAATGCCAGAGGCTCATAAGCTTGATCCTGCCGCAGAGATTGGTGATGCATTAGGTATAAAATTAGACACGCAAGGATTTGGTAGAATCGCGGCGCAGTCGGCTAAACAAATCATTGTACAAAAAGTACGAGATGCGGAACGCACACAAATTTATGATGAATTTAAAGATCGCGTTGGAGAGATATTAAGTGGCCACATTCGACGCTTTGAGCGTGGCAATATTATTATTGATTTGGGCCGTACAGAAGCAATTATTCCTTATAAAGAGCAGATACCTACTGAAAAGTTTCGAGTTAAAGATCGCGTGCAAGGTTATGTGATTGAAGTTAAACGAGCATCGCGTGGACCTCAGGTTATTATGTCCCGCGCACATACTGGTTTTTTAATAAAATTATTTGAACAGGCAGTAACTGAAATATACGATGGAATTGTTACGATAGAATCGGCTGCACGAGATGCGGGTCTGCGCTCTAAAGTTGCCGTTTATTCGAAAGATAGCTCTATTGATCCTGTGGGTGCGTGCGTTGGTATGAAAGGGTCTCGCGTTCAATCAGTTGTAAACGAATTGAATGGCGAGAAAATTGACATTATTCCTTACGACCAAGATCCGGCGAAACTTGTGTGCAACGCCTTGGCGCCTGCAGTAGTTTCCAAAGTGATAGTTGATGATGAAAATCATAGTATGGAAGTGGTCGTGCCAAATGATCAGTTGTCTTTAGCGATTGGTAAGCGTGGACAAAATGTGAAATTGGCGGCGCAATTGACGGGTTGGCGCTTGGATATTAAGAGCGAAGCGAAGTTGGAAGAGCAGCTATCCATTTCTAAACAAGCTCTCGCGGATATTGCAGGTCTTGGGCCGATGCATGCGGAAATTCTCGCAAATGAAGGGGTGAAAAGCATAGCAGAAGTTGCAGAGCTAACACCTAGAACTCTATGTCGTTTCCTTAATCTAGACGAAGACGTCGCTATCAAAGTTATTGAAGAAGCTAAAAAATTGGTGGCATCTGGGCAGCACTTGGTGCGCAAAGGTCATTCAGAGTTGCATGATGACGAGACAAGAGAACTTTTAGCCAACTCATCTGCAGCACCATCTAAAGAAAAAACAGAGGAAGCTAACACTAATGACGAAGAGCGTGAACGTAGAATTAAAATGTTTACGCAGTTCTCTGGTGTTGGTGAGGCTGCAGCGCATGCTCTGGCAGATGCAGGTTATGCTACTGTAGGTGATGTTATTGCAGATTCAGCGGAAGAGGTATCAATGAAAACCGGCTTGTCCTTGGGTGTTGCAAAAACGGTTCAAATTGCTGTAGATCGACATATTCAAAAGCAATTGATGGAAGACAAGAGATAGTAAGCAGCAAAGCAAATTGGTATGTGGATAGAATTAATTAGTTAAGTTTGACAGAGTTCAATTGTTATTAAAGTAATGAGTTTTTCAGAGGAAATCGCATGGCAAAAATTCGCGTTTATGAGCTTGCTCGCAGTTTAAATATAGAGAGCAAAGCGCTCGTGGCGAAAGGTCAAGAACTAGGCATTCAGTTGGCTGGGCATCAAAGTGTTATTTCACCAGCAGAAGCTGACAGAATTCGCGCTGCGTTTACCAAAGTGGCAGAGGCAGCGGGGGCTAGTAAGGTTGTCATACGTCGCCGCAAAAAATCCGAAGATGAAGGTGCAGGTGAAGAACAGCTAGCTGCCGCAGTTGAGCCAGCTGCTGCAGAAGAACTTGCGGCGGAAGCGCTTGCAAGTTCAAGGAAAGTTGAAGTCGAAGCTGAAAAAGTATCAAGCACTCCTACAGAAGTACAATTAGATACGCATAATATTGCTACTGCTGAAGTTAAGCATGAAGCAGTTGCTAAAACTCAATCCGCAAGCCCAACAGAGGAGCTAAGCAAAAAAACTCCTCAGTTGGAACGAGTTACGCCAGAAGCACTGGAACAAATTCGTGCGAAAAAGCGTGAATTATTGATGAATAATTCTGCAGCTACAATAGTTCGGAGAGCAACCCCACAAGAGCGACTTGCTGCAGAAGCGCAACAACAAGCGGAGAATGCTAGCCGCGCACCTTCACATAAGTTTAGCCAAGAAGATAGTAGAGGCACGCGCATTACAGGCATGAATTTTCCTTCAATGACTGGAGATGCAGGTGGCGGACCTTCAATTAATCAATCTGAAAAGCGTCGCGAGAAGAAAGTAGAAATTACTGAGGAAGAGCGGCCACGCGCAAGGCCTTCACAGAAATCTCGCCGTCAGAGCAGCTTTAATCCCCGAGATCTCATGTTGGGGAGCAATGAAGAGTCTGAAGAGAATCCAACAGAAGAACAACAACGCGCCGTCAATCGACGCTCCGTCTATACACCTTCAGCAGGACGTCGCAAAGATTTAAAACGACGTAAAGATTTAAAAGCGACTGAAGTGACAATGCCGCGTGCCGCCTATCGCGTGGTGAAAATGGAACATGACACAATTACTGTAAAAGAACTCGCACATCAAATGTCGATGAAGTCAGCAGACGTCATTAAGAAGCTTATGCAAATGGGCGTCATGGCGACAATCAATTTTGATTTGGACGCAGATAGTGCGACTTTGATTGCGACGGATTTTGGTTTTGAAATCAAAAATGTTCAAAGGACTCTCGAAGATATTATAAAAACCAAACCATTAAGCGAATATGCTGAAGACGAATTAGCTGTCAGACCTCCTATCGTAACAGTTATGGGACACGTCGACCATGGTAAGACATCTATTCTCGATGCAATTAGAGAAGCTGACGTAGCTTCAGGCGAAGCGGGTGGTATAACGCAGCATATTGGAGCCTACACAGTAACTAAAAACAATAAACCAATAGCCTTTCTTGACACTCCTGGCCATGAAGCCTTTTCGCATATGCGAGCTAGGGGAGCAAAACTTACTGATATTGTTGTATTGGTTGTTGCCGCAGACGACGGCGTGATGCCGCAAACTATTGAAGCGATATCTCATGCAAAAGATGCAAATGTTCCGTTGATTGTCGCAATTAATAAAATGGACAAGCCCAATGTCAATTTAGATCGTATTTATAATGAACTCGCGACGCATGGTGTGCAATCCGAAGAGTGGGGCGGTGACACTCAATTTGTTAAAGTTTCTGCTCTTAAGAAAACAGGATTAGATGAGCTTTTAGAGGCCATACTTTTACAGGCGGAAGTTCTGGAGTTGCGTTCAGTGCCTAATGCCGATGCCGAAGGAATTGTTGTTGAGGCGCATCTTGATAAAGGCAGAGGCCCCGTTGCCACAATCATGGTTCAAAACGGCATTCTAAACGTAGGTGATTATGTTGTAGTCGGAATATTTTACGGTAAAGTTCGGGCGATGTATGACCACCATGGAGTTGCTTTGTCTAGCGCCGGCCCATCAACGCCTGTACAGGTAATTGGTTTGTCTGATGTTCCAGCTGCAGGTGATTTGGTTCACAAGGTCGATGATGAGAAAATCGCTAATTCAGTTATTGAATGGCGACGCGAAAGAGCAAGCAAGTCGCACACGGCGACAGGCGCATCGACTTTAGAGGATTTGCTCAGCAAAGTTAAAACATCTGAAACAATCGAAATACCTTTTATTATAAAAGCAGATACACAGGGATCCTCCGAGGCTGTTGCCGAGAGTATATTGCGCCTCAATAAAAATGATCGCAATATTGTTAATCGCATAATTCATAAAGCCGTGGGTGGCGTAACCAGCTCTGATATAGCATTGGCAGCGGCGTCTGGTGCGATCATTTTAGGCTTTAATGTAAGATCGCCAAAGCTTCTGGAAGATGAAGCACAGCGCAGCAATGTGACGATGCAGTTCTATACTATTATTTATGAAGCTGTTGATGCGGTTAAAAACATTATGCGTGGTTCATTGCCTCCAGAAAGAAAAGAGGAAGTTTTGGGTCATGCAGAAGTACGAAATCGTATCAATGTACCTAAGATCGGAACGATTGCCGGATCCGCAGTTCTCGACGGAAAAATCACAAGAGGTTCAAATCTTAGACTCATACGAAATGATATTATTCTTTATGATGGCCGCGTTGGCTCATTAAGAAGGTTCAAAGATGATGTTAAAGAAGTTCAATCTGGCTACGAGTGCGGTATTTCAATTGATGGATATAACGATATTCAAGTTGGCGATGTTATTGAAGCCTATGTGATTCAAGAAACTCCAGCTGATTTTCAATTGAATCAGGCATAAAGAATGTCTAGCTTACGACGAGAGAGACTAGCCGATGAAATTCGTGATGTCGTATCTAGCTGTTTTTTAGGTGGTCGAATAGAAGACCCTCGACTTCAGGGTCTAACTATCACTGCGGCAAAGATTACGGGCGATTTGCAAATGGCTTATATTTATTTTCGACTTTATGATCCAACAACATTGGCTTCAACGAATAAAGGCCTTGAAAGTATTGCAGGCTATTTAAGAAGCCAATTGGCGAAACAACTCAAGATTCGTAAAGTACCAGAATTGAAATTCTTTTATGATGAAAGCATCGAAACCGGGGCAAAAATTGAAGGCCTCTTGTCAAAGATAAAATCAGAAACAGACTCATAAGTAAGACCGCATTTGAATTCTATTTCAGGACTACTGCCAGTATTCAAGCCTAAGGGAATTACATCAAAAGATGTCTCTCGAAATGTTCTAAGAATTTTCGGTAAAAAACTCAAGCTTGGTCATGTGGGAACTCTGGATCCAATGGCATCTGGCGTGTTGCCACTTTTGTTTGGCGAAGCGACAAAATTGCAAGATTATCTATTGGACAGCAATAAAAAATATGATTTTGAAATTACTTTGGGCTACTTAACCGACACCTTGGATGCTGAAGGTGCCGTCTTGGATAGGTGTAGCTATGACCACGTTAAACTTGCCGATATTAATTCCCTATTGAGTGATTTCTGCGGACTACAATTGCAGGCTCCGCCGCTGTATTCAGCAGTAAAAGTGAATGGTAAACCGCTCTATAAATATGCTCGCCAAGGCCAGAGTGCAGATATTGATATTGAAAAGCTTACCCGCCAAGTTGAGATATTTCATTTAGAGATTCTAAAGTTCGAAGGTGATAAGATATTTGGAGTTTTAGAGTGCTCAAAAGGTACCTATGTGAGAAGTCTTGTCAGAGATTTATGTTTTAAGCTAAAAACACTTGGAACTTTAACGGCTTTGTCGCGGACTCTTTCCGCTGGCGTCGATATCAAGAGCGCAAAAAATCTAGATACTGATCTTAATACTGAAGAAAAAATTGTAAGTGCCATCATCCCAATAGTTGATGTCAGTCTTGGATTTCCAAAATTTACAAATTTTTCGGACTTAGAGATAAGCGATTTAAAGCAAGGCAAGTCTGTCATTCTAAATAGCGAAAGGCAGCGAGAAATTTATTGCCTAGACCACGAAACAATGGAAGATTCAGGTTCTATCCAGAGGTTTTTGGCGCTGGATTCGAGGAATTTTCCCTTTGCAATAGTTGACTGCAGCAAAAAATCAGATAACAGTTTAGAACTTCAAGTGCGTCGCGGAATTAATCTATGACTCAATAGAATTCATACGAAACACTTCGAGTATTTGTTCCGGGCGACTTACACTAATTTTGAGATCCTTTAACAAACCGTTGGTTATCCCATATGCCCAGCCGTGGATGTGCAACTCTTGGTCTCTTCGCCAAGCTTCTTGAACAATAGTGGTGTAGCAAAGATTTGCGACTTGCGCTTTAATGTTTAGTTCACATAGTCTATTTGCTTGGGTATTTCTATCGTGCGAGAGCTTGTCTAATTCTTTTTGGTGGATTGCGTAAACATCTTTAATATTTCGCAACCAATTGTCTATTAAGCCCAGTGACTGATTGTCCAGAGCGCCATTAATTCCTCCACAGCCATAGTGCCCACATACTATGATGTGTTTGACCTTCAGAACATCTACAGCAAACTGCACAACTGACAGACAATTCAGATCTGTATGGACAACCATATTTGCAACATTGCGATGAACGAAAATTTCCCCAGGGTCTAAGCCACAGATCTGATTTGCTGGTACCCTGCTATCAGAACAGCCTATCCAAAGGTATCTAGGTGACTGCTGCTTCGCTAGACGCTCGAAAAAGTGAGGGTCATTTTCTAGAACAGAGCTGGCCCATTTTTGATTATTTGCAAGTAGGTCTTTTAAATGACTCACAATCCCCTCTCAGAACTATAATTCGAGATATTTATGGCAGACACGCCCCCGTATATTGATTCAAATTATTTATCAGGTCTATAAATAATATAGAAATATCTTGAATTTCAGGGTAGAAAGCACTCAAGAGTCGGGCGACGTTTGTCACCTAGCTATGAAATTATGTTTTTGTACTTACAAGAGGAGTCAACTCGTGAGTGAGATTAATGCAAAATTTTCAACGGATCGCGGCGAAATCAACCTCAAGCTCTTTGCCGAGCAAGCCCCGCTGACAGTAGCAAACTTCATAAATCTAGCTAAGCAAGGGTATTATAATGGTCTAAGTTTTCACCGCGTCATAAAAGATCCACCTTTTATGGTTCAAGGTGGCTGCCCCGAAGGTAGCGGACGTGGTGGCCCGGGTTACAAATTTGAAGACGAATGCAATGCAAATTTGCGTCATTCGAAGCCTGGAGTCTTGTCAATGGCTAATGCGGGACCAAATACAAATGGCAGTCAGTTTTTTATAACGCACACGGCTACGCCGTGGTTAGATGGAAAACACACTGTTTTTGGTGAAGTGATTTCTGATGCAGATTTAAAAGTTATAAATAATATAGAGCAAGGTGACAGCATAAAATCTGTTGAAATAGTCGGTGATTATGAAGAGTTATTAAAAGCAAAATCTGAACGAATCGCAGAATGGAACAAAACTTTAGCAAAGAAGTTTCCTGTTCAGTGATTTTTAGATTTTTTGGGTACATCATAGCAGGGCTGCCCGATCTTATAATAGATCGAGCAGCTCTTTTTTTATCGTGGCTGCTATATTCTGTTCTTAGATTTCGTCGGAAATTAGTGGTCGAAAACATAACACGAGCCTATGGTAAAAAATTTTCCAAAAAGCAAATAGAACATGTTGCAAGATATTGTTACTACCATTTTTTACTAACAATCTTTGAGTTTCTCTCTGCGATTAAAAAACCATTGGTAGATAATGTTAAAATGATTGGTTTAGAAAACTTTTCAAATTCATTAGAAAAAAATCAGGGTGCATTTGTACTTTGTTGTCACCTCGGAAATTGGGAGGCTCAAGGCGCAGCTATTTCGCGCTTTATTTGTCCGACAAAGGTTCTTGTTAAGAAGATTGGCCTGAAAAGCCTCAATAAATTTATTGAAGATGTGCGTGAGAAAAACGGCTTTTTATCGATTATTCGAAAAAATAAAGGCGATGGAGCAAGAGCAATATTGCGAGCCCTAAAAGAAAAAAATGCTGTCGGATATGTATTGGATCAATATCGTCCAACAGAGCCATTTGTGCCATTTTTTGGTTATCCCGCGAGAACAAATACAGGTTTAGCTCAACTAGTAAATAAACTTAAGACTCCTGTTGTGCCCGCATTTATTTTACGTAAGTCTTATCGAGAGCATGAAGTGCATATACTTCCAGAGCTAAATTTATCTCAGAAAGAATCAGAAGATGTTATTTATTCAATGACAAGAATTATGAATCAGGCTTTGGAGGCGATGATTGATCATGCGCCTGAACAATATTTTTGGTTTCATCGCCGATGGAAAGGTCAAGAGTCCAATAAAGAAATCAATTCAAAGTTAAATACAAATTAGTTCATGATTGGCTTTATGTTCGCCAAGATGTTTTGTAGGGCATTTGTTGGATTGTTGATCACTTCGGCTGTGATTTTAAGATATTTTATATTAGTCGATGGTAGTTCGTACTTAAAATCTCTAAGCGATTTCTCAAGCACAGTCATTAAGCCTCTTGCACCGGTTTTTTCCGCAAAAGAAAGCTCCGCTATTCTTCGTAGGGCGGAGTCGCTGAACTCTAATTGTATTCCATAAGAAAAAAATGAATTTTGATATTGTTTAACAAGAGTTTCTTCTGAGTTTTTTAGGATTTGATACAAGTCATCGACCGAGAGATTGTGACATTGAACACGAACAGGAAGGCGGCCAATAAATTCTGGTTCTAGGCCAAAATTAATTAGGTCTTTTGTCGAAAGGAGATCTGCCACATTCGACTCTGCATTGTTTTTAGAATCTTCTGTGCTCTTGAAGCCAAGTTTGCAATTTTGAGTTCTTTCTATAATTATCTCTTCTAGCCCACTAAATGCTCCACTCATTATAAATAGAATATTCCGAGTATTAATCACTTGTTTCTCTAGGCGTCCTTTTTGCTGCATTTCAATAAATGCCTGCATCTGAGAAGCTATGTCGTGATTTGCCCTTAAATCTACATCTGTTTCTTCCATTAGTTTTAAAAGTCCATATTGTACGCCTCTGCCATTGACATCCTTGCCAGTATTTTTAGGAGAGATAGCTATTTTATCAATCTCATCTAAATAAATGATCCCATTTTCAGCGGCGTTAAGGTCATTTTCAGCGGCTATAACAAGATCCTTAACTAAATCGTCAACATTAGCTCCCATATAACCAACCTCGCTAAAACGAGTCGCGTCGGCATGGATAAAAGGGACTCCGATCATTGCGGCAATTTTTTGAACTAAATAGCTTTTTCCAACTCCAGTAGGACCGAGTAATAGAATGTTTTGTTTTTTATAGTGCGATCTTTGTTGGAGCGTGAGTCCGTTTATATGTTGAATGTGTCGATAATGATCACAAATTGCAATTGCAAGCGCTTTTTTTGCTTCATGTTGGTTTATGATAAAGCGATCTAAATTCTCTTTAAGTTCTTTCGGTGTTAGAGAAAAGTTTATTTTGGATTTAGTGTTTGAAGAATTTTTTGACGGATTAATTTCCTCGCTCGCAGTATTGTCCATATTTTGAAAATTTATACTGCTAGTTACTTGAAAATCAGAGCCTAGTTTATTTTTTATATAATCCTCGAAATCATTTTTAATGTCTTCGGGGTCTGGAAGAGTTTTATCACTGATGTCTATCACCATTATTTGCCTCATGCCATGTTTGTTGACAATTTACTATCAACAAATTGCCATCTATTCAACTTGGGAGTGCTATTATTTGTAAGAATTTTAACTTATGGAATACTCTGGGATAAAATCACGAGATAGGACAAAACTTGTAGAGAAGGCCTTTTTTATTGTAACAACAGCGATTCGGTCGATACTACAACCCTGTTCATTGAGCTCAAAAACAGTGTAGCCATGTTGAGTGAAGTTTCCAAAAGTCATATGTGGATTTGCTTTTAATATGAGTTGGCTAATGCCTAATTTCTCGAGGTCTAGTCCGAAGGAATGGTCTGCAAAGTTTTTTGAGCTGAGGCTACTCGTCGTAATTTCCTTTGCAACTCTTGGGCTTTTAACATTGTTAGGGTCTAAATGAATATTTGAAGTGAAAGCAGAATGAATGTCTCCGGAGCAAAAAACTACGTTTCGTATTTTTTCAGAAAATAGAAAATGCGTTAGCTCGAGTCGTTCTTGGGGGTAGCCGTCCCAGGCGTCAAAATTTAAGTAAAAGCCCTTAGTTTGTAGTGCTAGGCTTTTTAGTTGCTGAGACGCAATGCCTATGAGTTCTTTTTGGTTGATAAGCTTAAAAGGAGCAAACATCGTGGATGTAAGTATGAGTTTCCAACGTGCAGATGTATCAGACAAAGAATTTTTCAGCCAATTTTTTTGCTTAGCTCCTAACATGGTGTGTTTTTCATCGTTAGATTCACTGCAAACAAATCCCAGGCCGGGCTTACAAGGATAGCTTGTTCTATGCATACGGCTGTCCGTGGCATAAATATCTAAAAGGGGGCCAAAGTTTAATTTTCTGGTCAAATCTACTTCGATCGCGTCGTCATTATCCTCAAGTTCTGGAACTGGCAAATATTCGGTAAAAGCTTGCGCAGCATTTTTTGCCCTCAAAAATGATGTTTGAGTTGCCGACGCCCCTGCATAATTGTTTAAAAATTCATGGTCATCCCAAATGTGAATAAACGGAAAAAGTCTGCGAGCTTCTCGCAAATAAGGGTCTGATAAGTAATAACGATATTTTAATCGGTATTGATCCAAACTTAGGGCAAGGCCTGTAGGGTCAAAGCGGATTGTGCTATTGTCTTCTGTCACTTCTTCATAAATGTAGTCACCTAAATGAACGCAGAAGTCTAGATTTTCATTTATTAGATTTTGATAGCTCGTGTAAAAACCTGAAGAGTAGTCTTGGCAAGACATGATGGCAAATCGGAGTGACTCTATGTTGTACCGAAGCGGAGCAGTTTTTGTTCTTCCGATGACACTGATGTATTCACCGAAAATAAATCGATAGTAGTAAATTGTTGATGCTTCCAGATCATCTACTTCAGTTTTAACGGTGAAGTCTCTTTGCCAAGAGGACTGAATTCTACCTTTTTTAACGACACTTTTCTTGGAAAAATCAGGGCTTTTAGCAACTTGAAATTCGACCTCTATGCTGCGAAGACTTCCTTGAGTCAAGTATTGTGGTATGCGCGTCCATATGACTACGCTGTTTTGACGCGGATCTCCAGATGCAACCCCCAGATCTAAGTTACTAAATGAATTAATGTCACTTGAAAGGCTTGTCGCGCCTCGAATTGAAAATGGTAATATGAGTGAGCTGGAAAGAAGCTTGCGCCTTGAAACCATTTCGAACCCCATCCTTGGGTTAGCTCTGTTTATTCACAAAAGTATTTTCTACCTTTATTGTGAATAATGTTCGAGAAATGGTCAACTAAAGCAGTGCTGTATATAGAATTTTTACAAAACTCTGACAAAGAATTAACTGTTTGCTTTTTTGTCCTAGTTATTTATTTCGCTTTTCGTTAGTTCAATAAATAAAGTTACGACGACACCCGAATCATTAACTCCACTTAGTTCAACATAACTTTCACTAACAGAAATTAGGCTTATTTGGGAAATGAGCTCTCCTTCAAGAACTATTTGAAAATCAATGTATGCTTCTGAGTTAAGAGTTGCAGTTGTTTCAGTCTCTGATGCTTGATCCATCGCCCTAATGATTAAATCTGCTGAATTTCCAGCAATTAATACGGAATTTGAGTTTGAAAACTCAGAACCATCTATCGCAGTGTCTAAATGATTGACTTCAATATATGACATTTCTAATTCTGATTCTATTGAAGCAAAACCCATAGTGATATATGGATCCATTGCATTTGTTGATAAGGAGAATGCATTTGTATTTGTACTTAATGAAGAATCTTCGTAAATGCGACCATTAAATCCAGAAGATTGCCCTGCAATTAAAGCATGGTTGAATACCAAGCTCAAAATGCCCAGCAAAAATTTTCTTTGAAATAAAATTTTCTTATTATTCATATATTAACCCCTTTTAAATTTAGTCAAATTCCGTTTTAGTTCAGCAATTAATCGATAAAAGCTTGTTGCAAGTTTATTGCGACAGTGCGATTTCCCCTGTATTGTTTTTCTTTGAGAATAGCTTCTATTTGTTTTGTTGTTTCTCTGATCAGGTTTTGAACTCTATCGACACCATCATCATTAAGTCCCTCAGATTGAATAGTCAATAAGCCTTTGCGCGTACGTTTTATATTTTCTGCAATATGAGAAACTTGCGCAACAAGAGTATCTAAGTCAACCACTGAAAAATCTGGCTCTACGGCAACTAAAAATCCAGCACTGTCCTCTTTGACCAGTCCGTCCTTTTTGAGATCCTCAAGTTTATCAAGACCTCTTTGGCCTAGTCTAAAAATTATCTTTGATCTATGAACTCCGCAATGGGTCGCTACCATAGTCAGAATTGTAAACCCCTCAGAATCAATAAGATGTTTACATAAAGGAAGAAGACCGTTTTCTGGAGTTAAAGTATGAGGCGTTTCACCAAATAGTTTTCTAAATAATTCTCCCTGCTTAGGGAAATGCGTCTCGAGAAATGCGAACATTCCACTATAG
>JAGOVF010000166.1 GCA_018060885.1 Oligoflexales bacterium
CCTGCTATCAAAGCGAGATAAACCAGAATGAATAGATGCCGCTCTTAAGCCTAAGCGTTGTAAACTTTGAACTTGGTCTTGCATGAGAGCTATCAAAGGTGAGATAACAAGCGCAGCTCGACCTAAAATTATCGCTGGAAGTTGATAACAAAGCGACTTTCCGGATCCTGTTGGCATCACCAACAGTGCATCTTTACCTTCTATTAAAGCCTCGCAAATTAAGCGTTGATGCGCTTGAAAACTTCCAAATTTAAAAACCTCTTGCAAGCCCCATTCTAATTTGCTGCTTGGAGAAGCATTGGAATTTATAAATGGCCGCAGAGTTTGTTTCGCTAGTAGTTTTAGATCGCTTAAATTTTTTTCCTGAACTAGCCACATTTCTTGAATTGCACTGCGAACAAATTTATGAAGTTCTGGTGTAAACTTCTCAACGTAAGATACATCTTTTTCAATTAAATTGAATGCATCTTCCCATTCAGCAGTTAATTGTGGACTTTTAAGTGTTGCAAGCGTCCGAAAAATTAAATCTCTGCCCAGATCGCTGCTCTTCAGGAAACGGCCATCTCGCGTAATATATTTTTTTTCAATTAAGGACTCTATGATTCCAGCCCTCGTTGCCGCAGTTCCTAGACCTTTACCAGTTAAGTACTTTTTTAGTTTTTTATCTTCTAGATTATGCCCTGCTGCCTGCATTGCTGAAAGCAATGTAGCTTCCGTATAAAATAGCGGTGGCCGCGTGTTTACTTTTATAGACTTACATTTTTCAACAATACGATCACTTGGCTGCTTGAGGTATTCTATTAAATCATCCGGGATCTGAGCTTGCTGACCCTGAATCTGCCGACTTTGCAAGCCTTTATTCGCAGTGTTTTTCGCAACATCTCGCCATAATGTTTTAAACCCTTCGGCTAACACATGCCGACTGCGAAAAACTGAAATGACACTTGTCTTTCCATTTTGAAATTCAAAATAAAGCGGTGATTCAACTATTTTACCGCAATTTTCAAAAGATGTTTCAAAAACAATATCATGCAACTCAACCTTATAATCCGGTAGCCAAAGCCCGACAAAATATCTGCAAATGAGGTCAAATATTTTCGCCTCATCCTTAGACAGTCTATCTAACCTTTTTTTGTCTTCGATATTTTTTGTCGGAATAATACCATGATGATCATCTACTTTTGTATCGTCTATAGCACGCGAAGGAATTTTACAAAAATCGATGTCGAGCCCGTCTATTTCTTTAAATAAAAATGCCGTTTGCCGAGCCAAATCAGCCAAGGAATCTTTTAAAAAACCACTTAAATAACGACTATTGGTTCTCGGATAACTAATAAGCTTATGCTTTTCGTACAGGCTTTGAGAGATATCTAGCGTTTTCTGTGCACTAAAATGATAAAGTTCGTTTGCTTTTTTTTGCAGAGTTGTTAGGTCTGCAACTAGATCCGCTTGAGTTTTTAAGAGTCGTTTTTTGCGGCTTATGTGTTTTAGCGCAGCGCCTTCTAACATCTTTTCTTGCGACTTTGTGGGTAATTCATTTTCAAAAAAAACAAAAGAATCTTGGGGAAAGATTTCCGAATTTTTCAAGGTCAAGTCGTGGGCACCTGCTTTTTTCAAAGCTTCATTTTCGATTTTTTTACTATTTAGACATAGAGACTTATAAATCTCGGACCCGATACCAAATTCTAGCGCTATATTGAAGTAACTTGACTGAGAAAAATTTTCTATTGAGCGGTCTCGTTCTACAATCATGCTCAGCGTTGGTGTTTGCACGCGTCCAATCGAAAACGGTTGATTGTACCTGATACTCATAGCGCGCGACATATTCATGCCAATAAGCCAATCAGCTTGGGCACGCTGCTGAGCTGCAAGTGCTAAGCCTCGATATTCGTGTTGTCCTCGACGCAACTCAAACGCACTCAAAATCGCATCTTTTGTAAGTGAACTCATCCACATGCGACGCACCGGCACTTTGCACTCGCTAAAATTATAGATATGCTGAAAAATTAGCTCGCCCTCACGACCTGCATCCATGGCATTGACGACTTCATCTAAGCCACTTATTTGTAAGAGTTTTTTTAGCCAAAATAAATGCTGAACGTTTGACTTTGTCGGCAATAATGGCCATCTTTCAGGTAAAATTGGTAAGTCCTCAGCTAACCAAGTCTTCCATTTTTGATTAATTTCATGCGGTTCGGCCAAACGTAGTAAATGCCCAAAGGACCAGGTAATAAGACGTTGGGAGTCAGCAAAAAATGGGTGCTGATTATGCTGCGCTGCCTTTTTTTTAATACCTAATGTCTCGGCAATATCTCGCGCAACAGATGGCTTTTCTGCAATGATGACAAGCTTAATATTTGCCAATATATTTCGAACTTCTGGTGATAATTCGTCTGACAATTTGCTCTCTTAGTGGTAAATTTTCGTCTTGATCATAGGGGCAAGTCAATAACATTGGAAGTGACATTTTAAGATTGAGAAAGTTCTATGAACGAAACAAAACTCACCAAACCCTTTGCAAGCTACGCCCACTGGCGACGGTGTGGCGATCTCATTTATATCGCCGGCCAGGGCTGTCGCGATCCAGAAACAAACCTTTATGCTGGCGTAAGCTATAATCCGGATGGCAAAACGATATGCACTTATGACATAAGTGCTCAAACAAGAGGCGTTTTCAAAAACATAGAACGCGCTCTAGCTGATTGCAAACTCAGCAAAAAAAATTTAGTCGATATCACGGTATTTTTAACGACGATGGATGACTTTGAAAAAATGAACGCGATCTGGAACGAATTTTTTGACAACAATGACCAGCCAGCACCGACGCGTACCACCATTGCGGTTAAACAACTCCCAGGAGACAACTTCGTAGAAATGAAAGCAATCGCTTATGATTCCTAGCATCGCATCTCAATCCAAACAAAAGAAAAAGCAAAAGGATTTTCGATGACTTTCCAGCTCAAAGAACCCAGTCTTTTATTTATCAATAATGAATTTATACAGGCTCATACAGGACAAACTTTTTCTGACACTTGCCCAGCAGATGGCAAACAACTCGCTCTAGTTTCTCTTGCACAAAAAGAAGATGTCGACTTAGCCGTCACTGCGGCAAAGACAGCTTTTGATAAAGGTGAATGGCGCTTAATGCCACCTAAAGAACGCGCAGCAGTATTGCGCAAAATTGGTGATGGCATATTAGCTCGTCGCGAATATCTTGCAACGCTCGAGTCCTTAGATACTGGCAAACCTTGGCAGGAAACTTTTTATGGAGACGTACCGCGCTCAGCTGATAATTTTTATCATTTTGCTGATCTCATCGCTCATCAGAGCTTCCAAACTTTCCAAGGAAGTGATGGGAGCTTGCACACTTCCTTACGTACTCCTTTAGGGGTTTGTGCACTCATCACTCCTTGGAATTTGCCACTCTATCTTGAAACTTGGAAGCTTGCTCCAGCTCTTGCCTTAGGTAACAGCGTAGTTCTGAAGCCCGCGGAGCTCACACCTCTTTCTGCAAATGCTCTAGCCGCCATTGTAAAGGAAGCAGGAGTTCCCAGCGGTGTTTTTAATGTTGTGCAAGGCTTCGGCGCTCAATCGACCGGACAGTTCTTGGTAGAACACCCTGAAGTTTCTGCAATCTCTTTTACGGGGGAAACCACAACGGGTTCTTCAATTATGCGTTCAGCGGCGCAGGGCTTAAAAAAAGTCTCCTTCGAGCTTGGAGGAAAAGGAGCCAGCCTCATTTTTGCGGATGCTGATTTAGAAAAGGCAATAAAAACTTGTGCGCGTGCAGCTTTTCGCAATCAAGGACAAATTTGTCTGGCAGGATCGCGTCTTATTGTGGAAAGCAAGATTAAATCCCAGGTCATCGAACACCTTTTGTTAGAAGTAAAAAACATCAAAATTGGCCACCCACTTGAAAAAACTACCACGATGGGATGTCTAATATCTTTTGAACATCGTGATAAAATCGCCAGTTACATCAAGATTGCTCGAGATGAGGGCTACCAAATACTATGCGGTGGAGCAACTCCTGAAAATTTAGACAAAGGTGCCTATATTGCACCGACAGTCATTGACGGTGTTAAACAAAACTCAGCACTCATCCAGGAAGAAATTTTTGGACCCGTGCTAACTTTGCAAACTTTTGAAAGCGAAGAAGAAGCAATAGCTCTACTCAACGGCACGCCCTATGGACTTTCTTGCTCCATATGGACCCAAAATCACCAGCGCGCTCAAAAGCTATCGGCTGCTGCGCGTATGGGCATGGTCTGGATTAACGACTGGTTCGTCCGCGACTTACATACTGCATTTGGAGGCATGAAACGCAGTGGTTTAGGCAGAGAGGGCGGCAACTTTAGCCTAGATTTTTTCAGTGAATATAAAACAATCACCTCGCCTGGATATTTTTCGACTTAAATTCAGTCTTTATTTTAGTTTACTATTTAGGAAACCCATGGACTTACAACTTTCCGATAAAAAAGCTCTCATCTGTGCCGCAAGTAAGGGGCTAGGATTCGCAATTGCCGAACAACTCGCGAAAGAAGGCTGCGAAATAGCAATTTGCTCACGCAATAGTAACGAGCTTGATCTCGCACAAAAAAAACTACAAAGTCTCTCTAAAAAACCTATCGTTGCTTTAATTTGTGATTTGGCTGATCCCTCACAAGTTAAAAAGCTTGCCGAAACCTTGGTCAACAAGTGGGGCTGCGTTGATATTTTAATCAACAATGTGGGCGGCCCAGCGAATTCTTCAGCAGAACATACGAGCCACGAACAGTGGCAAAAGGGTTTTGAGCAAGTTTTTCTAAGCTGTGCATTACTGACTCAATCGTTAATTCCAACGATGCGCATGCAGAAATTTGGGCGCGTCATTACAATAACATCCTTAAGCGTGCGTGAACCAATTGACAATCTCGTTGTTTCCACCTCTATGCGAGCAGCTGTCACAACCTTTTGTAAAACGCTTGCTAAGGAAGTGGCTGCAGCCGGCATTACGATTAACACTGTTCTACCAGGCGTCATCCACACTGAACGCATAGAAAATCTCAGGCGCAATAAAGCCGAAAAGGCCGGAACGACACTAGAATATGAACTCGAACAAACACGCACACAAATACCGATGCAACGTCTTGGTCAAGCTCAAGAACTGGCAAGCCTGGTTGCATTTTTAGCTTCTCCTCTTTCGTCTTATATCACCGGAGAAAATATTGCCGTAGACGGTGGATTAAGTAAAAGTTGGTAGAACTTTAAAATTAAGCAGTATAATCATAGTATTGCTAATTATGTCGAAGGCCCTGTGGATATAGCTCAACAACTAAGAGACCTCTCGCCAGTTTATTGGTTTATTGGTTTTGCAATTCTAAGCATTTTTATCATCGCTGTTTACTTAGTTAGTAAACTCGTTATCCACTCTAGAAAAGTACATTTACGCCAACCGACGCAAACGATCAAACGCTTGAGCTTTCCAAGCGTCTCAGCAGAACAAACAAAAAAAGTTCTTCTCAAAAAGAATCATATAGATTCTCTTATCAATAATCAGGTCAAAAAAATCTATTTTATTCACGGCACCTTTCTCGGCACTGATCCCCTTGAATTAGCGCCTTTTTTAAAAAATATTTTACCCAACTTTCTCCAAGAAGAACTTTTAAATAAACTTCAACACCTTTTTAGAGACCGTAGCAGAAAATTACTCAAAGACTCTGCAAATTTTACTTCCAATCATTTAGAATTAATCGAAGAATCAAGCACAAAAAAAATAAAGGCCCATAACTTCTTATGGTCATCCGGCAATCACCATATTGCGCGGGTTCGTGGAGCCCTCGATTTATTCGAATCTCTTTATAATGACTGCCAAGATTTAAATAAAAATGATGAAATTATGCTCATCGCTCATAGCCACGGTGGTCAACTGCTCGCCCTACTTAGCCAAATGATCTTTGATAGCTCATGGGCGAACGAACTTTTTAAATTAATCGACCCAAAAACTGCCGCAAAAAATTACGCAGATTTTTTGCCCAAACGCTATGAATTGCTCGAATTTAATTTTAAATTTGTCACTCTGGGTAGCCCCTACCGCTACGACTACAATGATCAATGCACGCAAAATCTATTGCACATCATTAACCATCGCCGCGACGTGTTTTTGCCTTTTTCTTTAAAAGGTATTCTTTACACTCTAGATGGAGATTATCCTCACAAATGGGGTACTCGAGGCAGTGATTTCCTTGCTCCAGCCACTATCGACCGCAAAATAAATCGCCGTTTAGACCAATTCCTAGATCTTGGTATTGACCTTAAAAATTTAAAAAACAATATCGAGCAGCAAGAATTTATTCCCAAAAAAGGGTCTACAGTTCTTGTAGACTACCACGATGAAAATATCGAGAATTTGACACCCAACTGTCTGACTACAGTATTTGGCCATGGTATCTATACTTGTTTAGAAGCGGTCGACTTTCTTTTTGAGCTTATCACTGATGAGTTTTATTCTTCTGGCAGCGAAGCTAAAAACGAATGAACGACGACACGCTGCGATCCATGGTATTCGGGATTCATTAGAATTCTTAAAGCTCTTTCATGGGTATGCTTATAAAGATCCAACAAAACTTTTGTGCCAGCACTATTCAAAGTTGCGGAATCCATTTCTAAGAAATTTTCATGGGCCGTTTTTATGGGCGTAAAAATTCGCAAAGCCATCTTTATTCGCCAAATTTGATGCTGCTTACCCTTAAGCCTTAACCCTATATCTTCATCTAATGCATATTTTTGGCTACGGACCTTTACGATAGACTCCGCAAATAATTTTTTCACTGCGAAAGCGCCCTCC
>JAGOVF010000167.1 GCA_018060885.1 Oligoflexales bacterium
AGACAAAGAGCCAGAAGTCATGCTAGAACAATCAGAATGTTTCACTGGAGGCAGGAAACCAAGGCAGAAACAAGCCTATCTTAAACTATTAGCTGTTTTGTGTCATACCTGCTTGGACTGGACAGTACCTGCATCTCTCCAATCTTCTTAACGTTCCGACCTTAACAAAAATATACGATGTATTACTCATTAAATTTAGATTTTTGAGTTATATTTTTCTGGCTTTTAACTCAAGTTCGAACTGAAAGTTCCGTGCTCTTTAATTAAACAATTTTCCACGATTAAATTGTTGGCTCAGCTTTTGCAATTATGCCTCGGTAATGATTTGCGCTTTTGTTTTTAAACCCAAGATGAAGGAAGTTCCCATGGTCAATTTAAAATTTACGCTGCCTTTGACGGCTGCCATATTGTCTGCCTGTTTGTCTTGTCAATCTGAGAATAGCTCTAATAGCAAAATTTTATCTGATGAAAAAGTGTGTTTTGGTGATATTTATTTTTATGGGCGCGATGATTTAGATTGCGAAATTGTTACAGGTAACTTGGACATTCCCTATAGCGACATCACAGATTTGTCGGGACTTAAAATGCTTCGAGTTGTCGAAGGTGCTTTGAGCATTCAAGGCACTAATGTATTGAAAAACTTGGATGGCCTAGAGAACCTCACTTCAGTCGGCAGTTTGCGAATTTTAGATAACAGCTCTTTGGTTGATATCACTAGTTTAGAGAACCTCATTGAAATAAAGCGAAATCTATTAATTATGAACAATAGTTCTTTAGTACAATTGAGTGGATTAGAAAAAGTTCATAGTGTTGAAGAGACTGTAGCAATTTGGGGCAACGATTCTTTAACAAGTTTAGAAGGTTTAAATAACCTAACTTCAGTTGGTGGGCATTTTTATATCAATGAAAATTTCGCATTAAGGAGTGTAGCTGGTCTTGAAAAACTTGTTTCTATTGGAGGAGGGATTAGTCAACCCGAAGGATTTCTAGATATTTCGGACAACAATTCTTTAACTGACTTAGCTGGTCTAAGAAACCTCACAACAATTGCTGGAAATTTGTATATATCGTTTAATGATTCTTTAAGTAGTTTAGTTGGATTTCAGAAGCTGATATCCACCGGCGGACTTTCTTTTTCAAAAAATAGAGCATTAAGTAGCATACGAGAACTTAAGCAACTGAGCTCTATTGGAGATGGGGATTTGTACATTCGTGCAAATAAAACTTTGACGAGTTTAGAAGGTCTTGAAAACATAAAAATTACCAATGATTTGGAAATAGAAGACAATTCCGAATTAGTTGACATCAAAGCAATCCGAAAAATTAAAATAAATGGCGAAATACGATTTGAGGAAAATGGAATCAAGAAGCCTATATGGCTCTGGCGTCTATAAACAAATATTTCCTAAGTAATATTAGCGCAGAGCGGCATATCGCTCTGCAAAATATAATGCAGCTAATTTATGAGCTGTGGCATTTGGGTGATAGTCCGAAGGATGCACAATAGGTAGCTGCAATTTTTCGGCTTGAAATGCTGGCAAGAGATCGATAGTTGTTATTTTATAGTGCTGAGTCAAATATTGAATCGATCGATGTACCTTCTCAAAGCGATAAGAGCGAAAATCATCCATTAAGGGATAGATTGCCAGTATAAAATTTCCACCAAGCTGTTTTGCAGATTGCTCGAGCTTTGAAATTGCATCAAAAGTCATATGAATCTGTGGATTTTTTTGCGGATTAAATACATCGTGGTACCAGCGTATTGTTTCGGAGTTGACCTGCCGCATTTTAATCACCTGACTGGTAAAGCTAATTAGTCGCGACCAAGCAAAACTGAAATGTGTTTGCATTTTGTAATCGCGTCTATTCATAAAATCAAAAACAAAGTTTTGGCGCTCGCGCAACTCTGGTGTGACAAAAGGATCATTTAATACAAATAAATAAATGACGGTTTTAACTTTTTTTTCCGTCAGTAGAGGAATCATTTGATTATATTGTTCAAAAATTTCGACATTGTCTGCGCCAAGCGAAGCAAAATTATAGATATTTGATTTTAATACTGGAGCGAGCTGTGCGGCAAAGGTTTGGTCTGCTTGAACTCCTTGACCAAAAGCAAAAGAATCACCGATCAAAGCAATTGAATTTTGTGCATTTTCTATAAGCACTTGCCGGCGACTAGAATTTTTATCTGTTTCGTAAATTAAACAGAAGGGGTTGTTTTCTTCTAAATATTGTCGATTTTCCGGTTCTGTTGTACTAGCTGGGTGCGCAAAGCGGCCTAGGCTCGGATGGTCTTTTAAAAGTGGATCGCTGAGTTGGATCGTCGGTAGAATATTTGAGAAAAAGTCATAATCTTTTGCACGGCGCAAATCTAAAGAAAATGACTGAAATGGATCATCAGGGTAACAGTGGATTATTTTGTCTTGGTAGATAAACTCTACACGCGGATTTTTATCTTTTAAAAAGAGGCGCAAGCCAAATTCGCCAATTATTAGCGCTGCAAGGAATCCCAGGCTAAGAGTTAAGTAAAAATAAATGTTTTCATTTAATTTTGGTCTTTGATTTCCCATACGGACTTTCTAAATTCAAAATTCTTTAAATAGAATACAATTTGCTGATCAGCCAAAGACCAGAGCCGCTCGTGGTGCTGATCGACATCGCGCTCATGTTGCTGCCAGCTTGAAAAATCTGCGATGAAAGCGCCGATAAATTGAACAAAGATGGCCCAAGCACTTAAAACGAGAAGTGGTATAAATATTTTTCTATTTTTAAATGGGGGTTTTAGAGCAGACATTAGAATGACCAGTAAAGCTGTGAAATCTATTAGGGGACGATAGCCATATGACCAGCCTCCCCACCAGTCAAACCACGAAGCAGCGACTATAAACAATAATATGGTCACTATTAGGATGTATTTCTTTAGATGATCGAAGTCGTTATTTATCTGTGTTTTTGCGCGAAAAATATGAAAACCACCTACAATAGATAGCAGTAGAGGCGGAGAGAAAAATAGAATGCCGACAGACGGCGCAAACAGCAAACCTGCCACGCCTAAAAAAGGCCAAGACCAAAGCGCGTCTGAACCGGTTTTGGTCAATGCAATAGTTTTACTATGAAGGTATTGACCATTAGAAAATGCGCCTTCCCAGAAAAATAGATTATAAAACAATAGTGCAGCAACAAAAGGCAAGCTTATAAGAATAAATTTAATAAACATTTTGCGATGAAACTTAAAAACATAATGCGTAAAAACTATAGCGGGAATGATCATAGTTGGCCGCGAAAGAACCGCCATAGAAAAAGCTATAGCTGCTAATAGAATCCAATTTTTATTCTCCTTTGCAGCGAATAAAGAATATATGCCAAGTATTAGGTAGAACCCTGAAGCGGACTGCTGCCAAAGCGCTTGCGAGCTTATAGACCATACACAAGTCGCAAAGGCATAGAAACATGATAGAAACAAAGCCCAATGAGCAGAACAAATTTTAATTAGTATTAAAAATAAGAGTGCGACACTCGCGCTGGTGAAAAGCGATGCAACAATTTTTCCAATAAATAGGGCTTTATTTTGTGTCCATGTTGAGTCGAAACAATCTACGAGTAAATACAAAAGCGCAGCGCTGAGCGGAGTTCCTGCGCCAAATAGAGAGACTATATGACCCTTCTCGCTCCTTGCAGAATGGTAGGGTGGATCGATGTAGCCCATGTAAGCATCTGGAAAAATATCGTCCAGCGTTAAACTACTATATTTAACCAGACTGACGGCAGTTAAGGCATTTGGCACCGAATCGCCATGCGTGATATAGGAAAAATTAGATTGATAGACAAAAAAGCTTAGTAAAAAAAGAGCTAAGGCGCGGAGATTTAGCATTTTAATATACTTTTTCACTGACAACCTAAAATAAAGTGTAGATAAAAGGCGCGATCACACTGCTTTGTGCGAGAATAATAAGGCCGCCTAAGATTATTAAAAAAAAGAGTATGGGCAGTAGCCAGACTTTTTTTCTCTGGCGCATATAATCAAAAAGGTCTTTGAAAAATTCCAGCATAGCGGCTCACATTCATTTTTTATCTCAGACTGATTTTTATATTAATATGATACAATTTTTCCATTAATTGAATAGTGGATAATACAATAATTTTCACCATGGTAAAAAATTGGCGACAGCAAGCTATACCTTAGGTCTATCTGCGTATTATCACGATTCAGCGGCTGCTTTGCTTTGTGATGGCGACATTGTAGCCGCGGCCCAGGAAGAACGTTTTAGTCGCATTCGACACGACGCAAAATTCCCTCGTCAGGCTATTCTTTTTTGTTTAAAGCAAGCAAATATAAAGCTCAGCCAACTCGATAACATTGTCTTCTACGATAAGCCGCTTTTAAAATTCGAGCGACTGCTTGAAACATATCTTGCTTATGCTCCGCGTGGCTTCAAATCATTTCAGCAAGCCATGCCAATTTGGTTAAAAGAGAAATTGTTCCTGCGGCAAAGTTTGCGCCGAGAATTTGGTAGTTTAATGGGCAATAAAACTGAAGCGCCTCCAATACTATTCTCGCGGCATCATCAATCTCACGCTGCTTCTGCATACTTTCCAAGTCCTTTTAATGAGGCTGCCGTGCTCTGTTTAGATGGCGTCGGAGAGTGGGAAACGAGCACAGCTTGGCTTGGCAAGGGAAAAGATTTGCAACAACTCTGGTCGATTGATTTTCCGCATTCGCTGGGACTACTCTACTCAGCGTTCACCTATTATTTAGGTTTTAAAGTCAATTCCGGTGAATACAAGCTTATGGGATTGGCACCTTACGGAAAAGCTCGCTATGTCGATTTAATCTACCAGCACTTAGTCGAGGTCAAGGAAGACGGAAGCTATCGTCTTAATATGGAGTATTTTAGCTACGGCTATGACCTAAAAATGACCAATGCAAAATTTAACGCGCTTTTTAAGGCGCCGGTTTTTGATGCGAGTCAAGCTTACACCCAAAGGGAAATGGATATTGCAAAGTCGATTCAAGTTGTTTTAGAAGAAATTGTACTCAAGATGACCGAGGCTTTGTCGAAACAAACTTCCTGTGAAAATCTCTGCCTAGCGGGCGGGGTGGCGCTTAATTGTCTCGTGAACAGCCGAATTAAACAGCAAGGCTTGTTTAAAAATATTTGGATTCAGCCCGCGGCCGGAGATGCTGGTGCGGCTTTGGGCGCAGCTTATTTAGGATACATTCAAAACGCACCGGCGACCTATAAAAGCACAGTTCAAAAAAGCACACTTCAAAAAGACGATAGTATGTTAGGAGCTTTTTTAGGTCCGGAATTTTCTCAGATGGAAATAGAAAAATCACTAACAGATGTTGGCGCAGTTTTTCAGAAGTGTTCTGAAAATAGTTTATTAAAGCTGGCTGCAGAAAAGCTCAACCAAGGTGCAATTTTTGGCTGGTTTCAAGGACGGATGGAGTTTGGTCCGCGAGCACTGGGTCATAGATCGATTCTTGCAGATCCACGTCCGGCTGATATGCAGCGCCGCCTCAATTTATCGACTAAATTTCGTGAATCTTTTCGACCTTTTGCTCCAGCGATTATGCTCGACAAGGTTAAGGATTTTTATGAGTATGAGGGTGAAAGCCCCTATATGCTCTTCGTCGCAGAATTGTTAAAAAAGCATCGCAAAAATCATGATATTTATTTCGATCTAAAAGCACCTGTTCTCGAAGCACATTCGAACTTACCAGCTGTAACTCATATAGATTATTCGGCTCGCCTTCAAACCGTCGATAAAGATAGAAACCCAATCTTTTACGCTTTGCTTGAGCATTTTTATGCACTATCTGGAGTGCCTATTCTAGTTAACACTTCTTTTAATGTTCGTGGTGAACCGATTGTTTGTACACCTGAAGATGCCTATTTCGGCTTTTTAAGAAGCGATGTCGATTACCTCGTTATGGGTCCTTATTTTCTTGATAAAAAACAGCAAGCACAAACTCTGATAGAAACTGCAAGGAGGACAGTGTTTGAACCAGATTGACGCTTTGACTAAACAGACATCGCAAACATCAGAGTTGCGCGAGTTGCGAATTTTTGCATGTGCGCTTTGTATTCTTGTATTTATTATTTTTACCATTAAATTACCGTGGCTACTTGGGTACAGGTCTTCACTTATTTATCCTATCCTTATAAATTTTTTTATTTTGCTACTGACTCTTATAAAGCCACGTATCCTCGAACCGTTGTTTAAATTCTGGCAAAGTTTTGCAAAAGTAATCGGTGGAGCTTTAGCCTATTTGGCGCTGGTGTTTATTTTTTATTTAGTTCTGTCGCCCACAGCTATATTGGCGCGGTATTTTAAGCACAATCCGCTGGCTTTACGATCGTTTTGCAAGGGAAAACAAGATAGTTTTTACAATTTCGGCTGCCAAAATGTTGCGCAGAAAGATATGAAAAATTTGTTCTAAAACTTATGCGCATCCGTTTAAATTGCTAACATAAGGCTTTTTCTCTTAACATTGCTGCACATTACACATTCCACATTGTCAAACACGATGAAAAATTTGCTGCGGTTTGTTCCCTTCGGAAGTTTTAAATTGGGAAGTTTCGTTTAATTTATTTTGTTTAGTAGCGAAGCTCTTTTTTAAAAGACAAAAGAAAAAAAATGAGGGAATAAATCCTTCACCTTCGGTTCAGGATGACATATGCTTCGGTTCAGGATGTCTATGAAAAAGTAAGTCAAGGACAAAACACCCCCTCCGCAAACCACTTTTTGGCTTACGGTCTCCAATGTTTATAGTTACCACCAAGCTGCTATTCTAGTGCTTCCTCTTGTATTAC
>JAGOVF010000031.1 GCA_018060885.1 Oligoflexales bacterium
ACCCGGTATAGTTTTGGCTTTTGGTTATGTTGTCACTTATACCGATACTTTTCTCGACCCGATAGAAAACCCCGTACCTCTGCTAGTCATAGCATACGCAATTCGGCGCTTACCTTATATGGTTCGCTCAGCCTCAGCAGGTTTGCAACAACTAAGCCGTTCTTTAGAAGAAGCTTCCGAAACCTTTGGCGCAAGTCGTTTTTATACTTTGCGCAAGATCACCGTGCCTTTGGTATCGGCAAATTTAATTGCCGGAGCGCTTCTTTGTTTCGCTTATGCGATGCTCGATGTTTCGGATAGCCTAATTCTTGCTATGAAAGATAAGTTTTATCCGCTGACTAAGGCAATTTACGCCTTGTTTCTTGAACAAGGACAAGGTGAGTTTACTGCTAGCGCCCTCGGGATGATTGCAATGCTCATCTTGACAGCTTGTATAATGGGCGCGTCTTTGCTTCTGGGAAAGAAGATGGGCGAACTATTTAGAAGTTAGCTTGCGAAGCTTTTTAAATTGAAAAAGTAGAAGTCCTAAAGTACAATTAAAACCAATCATTAATTTCACTCGCTCCGTTTATTCAGTTGAAAGATCATGATAAAGCTTCAAATAAAAAGATTGTTTTTAATGTTCGTGGTGATTTCCGGCAGTCAATTTGGCTTTTATCATGAAATTGATTTAAAACTTCATCAATTTACCGAACATTTTGTAGGTGAGCACAGAACTGAAAATGAGGCTATTCATTCAGACAACGATATGCAACATCATGAAGAAACCGAAACGGACAAATCTGAGGATAATAATGCTAAAACCCATGATCATAGTGATGAATTGAATTTTTACAGTAGTCACTCCCAATTTGTTCTTCAATATCATGAAGCGCCGTTTTTTTTAAAATCACTTCCAAATTTCTCAGGACATTTTCTTCTTACCCCCATAACTTACGACTATATAAAACGAATTTCTCGTCCACCTTGCTTAGTTTAAGCCTCTTTTAATCTTTTATTAAAAAATTGAAAACTTACGACACGGAGCGGAAATGGTTGATGCAATCATCAGTTTTTCCTTGCGCCATAGGTTTACGATACTGTTTGCAGCAATATCGATCTTATCTTACGGCATTTGGACAGGAATTAATTTACCTATAGATGTTTTTCCAAATTTAAACCGGCCAAAAGTCACGGTCATGAGCGAAGCTCATGGATTGGCCCCTGAAGAAGTAGAAGCGCTTGTTACGATACCAGTGGAAACTAATTTGCAAGGTATTCCTGGTGTCATTGGAATACGCTCAACTTCGTCCATAGGCATCTCCATCATACATGTTGATTTTGAATGGGGAACAGACAGCTTTAAAAATCGACTCCTCGTATCAGAGAAGTTGCAAACCGTGCGCACCAGAATCCCTAAAGACATCGAAATTTCTATGGCTCCTATCACTTCCATCATGGGAGAAATCCAATTCGTTGGACTCAAAACTACTAACGATAAAATTTCTGCAATGGAAGCTAGAGAATTCGCTGACTTTATACTTCGCCCTGCTCTTATGGGCATTCAAGGCATAAGCCAAGTCGTGGTGATGGGCGGAGGTATGAAGCAGTATCAAATCCTCCTAAAACCGAGTGAACTCGTTAAGCGACAACTTAGTTTTGAGGATGTTAAGGCAAAAATTGAAACCCTTGGCCGCAATACCACTGGCGGAATGCTCAATGCTGACGGACTAGAATATCTAATCCGCCCATTTGGCCGAGTGAATGGAATAGTCGACATCGAAAACACTTATGTCGGAATGCATCTTGGGCAAGCCGTTCTTGTTAAAGATATTGCTACTGTGGCAATTGGCGAAAAGGAGAAACGCGGAAACTCAAGTATTAATGGCTCGCCCGCAGTAGTCATGACCATACAAAAACAACCCGACGCCGATACGGTCACTCTTACGAAAAATATCGATGTTCTCCTCGCAAAAATCGAAAAAACTCTGCCTGAAGGCTTAGCTCTTGAAAAAGATCTATTTAAACAATCTCATTTCATAGAGTCATCCATTCATAATGTCGCGGAAGCTCTACGAGATGGAACACTGATGGTCGCTATAGTACTTTTTTTCTTTCTTTTAAACTTTCGAACCACATTCATAACTTTGACAGCCATTCCGCTTTCATTTGTAGTTACTTTTATCATTTTTAAGGCCATGGGACTAAGCATCAATACTATGACCTTAGGTGGCCTTGCCATTGCAGTCGGAGAACTCGTCGATGATGCTATTGTCGATGTGGAAAATGTTTTTAGGAGGCTAAGAGAAAACAATTTAGCTGGAAAACCAAAATCTGCATTAAAAGTGGTATTTGAAGCATCGAGCGAAATTCGAAACTCTCTGGTGATTTCAACATTAATAGTTATTGCCGTATTTTTGCCACTTTTTGCTTTAAGTGGAATTGAAGGTAGATTTTTTACGCCACTTGGACTTTCTTACATTATATCTCTTGGAGCTTCTTTATTAGTGTCCATTACACTGACACCTGTGCTTTGTTTGTTACTTCTGCCAAATTCTAAAGCCATTGCAAAACCAGAAGAAACCGTCGTCATTCGCTTTGTTAAAAAACTGGCAAAGAATCCCGTTTCTTATTTTATTCGGCATCCCTTGCAAATCATTACTTTTATTTTAGTGTGCCTTTCGTCTGCTATTATTTTATTCACACGATTGGAAAGTAATTTTTTGCCAAGCTTCAATGAGGGGACAGCAACCATTGGCGTAGCGAGCTATCCGGGAATCTCTCTTCCAGAATCAGACGCCCTTGGTAAAAAAATCGAAAAAGCTATTATGAGCGTTTCGGAAGTGAAATCGACTATTAGAAGAACAGGTAGAGCAGAGATGGACGAACATGCCGAAGGTGTACATTGGCATGAAATCGATGTCGACTTTAATGAATCGGATCGAGATAAAAAACTAGTCTTAGACGAAGTTCGGCAGAAAATAGAAGCTGTGGGTGATGTTTATGTAAACGTTGGCCAACCCATTAGCCATCGCATAGATCACATGATGTCAGGTGTTAGATCGCAAATTGCGATAAAGGTATTTGGCAGTGACTTGGTTGAGCTGCGAAGAATAGCGGTAGATATAGAAGACCAATTAAAAAAGATCGAAGGCTTAGTTGATATATCCATCGAAGCACTGGTCAAAGTCCCAGAACTTGCAATCTCTATCGATCATGTCGAAGCTAATCGTCATGGACTTGTACCTGGACAGCTAGCAGAGCAACTCGAAGATGTTTTAAATGGAGTAAAAGTAGCAGACTTCATTGAAAATCAAAGAATATTTGATATCACAATGCGGGTTGAAGGAGACCTGCGTTCGAGCTCTGACAAGATATCTGAATTGATAGTAGGTAAAAAACTGACGGGAGAACCAATTGCACTATCTCAGGTTGCAGACATTTACGAAACGGAAAGCAGCAATGCCATCAATAGAGATGAGCTCAGGCGAAGAATTGTTATTTCAGCAAACACTTCGGGTAGGGCGCTATCAGGAATTGACAAAGAAATTATAGAAAAAATAGAAAGCAACGTGAAGTTAGCTCCTGGTTATACCTATGCCCTTGGGGGGCAATTTGAGGCCCAAAAAAATGCCAAAACTCAGATTCTCGTTTTGGGCTTAATCTCACTGCTTGTGATCATTTTTATTCTTTACGGGAATTTCCGTTCGCTCTCTTGCGCAATGATCATTTTGGTAAATGTGCCACTGGCCTTGATAGGAAGCGTGTGGGCAATTTACATTGCCGGAACAGATCTTTCTCTTGCAACTCTGGTTGCATTTATCACTCTATGTGGCATTGCATGCAGAAACGGTCTACTTATGGTCAGCCATTATTTGCATCTTAGGACTGAAAAGCCCTCTCTGTCCGAAAAAGAAGTCGTTATCCAAGGAACACTTGAGCGCTTAATTCCTGTTCTCATGACCGCAGGTACTGCTATTTTAGCACTCACCCCTCTGCTTTTGGCTAAGGGCGAGCCTGGCAAAGAAATCTTGCATCCTGTAGCTGTTGTCATAGTGGGAGGATTAGTAACATCGACTTTTTTTAATACATTTGTGACACCTGCTTTATTTTATAAATTTGGTGGAGCGATGTTGCGCCGCCAAAATCACGATCATAAGGAGTAAATTATGTTGAGAAGAGCGCTTGTTACCTTGGGCCTTTTTGTTGCAAGTCAGGGTCTTGCACATGATGAAGGACATGGTCCTAAGTTAAAAGACCCGGCAAAGCGAGGTGGAAAATTAGCGCCAGTCATCGCGCACAACGAAATCAGTAAAGGTACTAAAGCAACTATGCTTTATAAAGCTGAGTTTACTAAGAACGCTGAAAATCTAGTGCGGGTTTACCTCTATGATGAAAAGATGGCACCAAAGACACTTGCTATCAAAGGCGCATCTGGAACTATCTATTACAAAGACAAAGCTAAAAATAAAATGGCTGAAATTCCTGTGAGCATGAAGGTTGAAAATGGAGAAATTACGGCGAGTCTACCTGCTGATATAGGTAAGCCTTTCGATCTTGATGTGACCCTTGAGACTGAAGATAAAAAGCTGTTTATTGCTTTTGATGGCAATAGATAATTACTAAGGAGCGGGCATTGCACGCTCCTTAAATTTCAATGGAAAGAAAAGCAGAAAAAAAACAAAAGGAAAAATGAAGAGAAAAATGAAGAGAAAAATAAAGAGGAAAAAATGAAAATATATTTTCTAATATTGTTTTTAATCCTTAAGTCGAAAGCCTTTGCCGGCGAAGCGATTAGCTTTGAGCTGGCTAAGACTTTGGCGTGGAAAAACAACCGACAGCTTGCCGTATTAATGACGGACGTGGACAGACAATCCATAAGTCGGAAAAATATTGGCCTTAAATATAAACCAGAGATTAAGACCTATCTTGGTGGTGAAGTGCTTGGCTCTTCAGATGAATTTAAGGCAAGTGGAATTGCCAATTTAAAGGGTTCCTATAATATCTACAATGGAAAGCAGCGAGAAGCTGCAGAAAAAATTGCCGACTATGAAATTGAAATTTCAAAGCTTGACCAAGATAAATTGAAAGCAAAATTGGGTACTACTTTGAAAGGAATGTATATTGAATACGACTTTTTTGTGAAATCAATAACCGAATTAGAAAAAAATGCAACTGACCTACAAAAATTTATAAAACTTGCACAAACAAGACAAAAATTAGGCACATCAACGGGCACAGAAAGAGCCAATTTCGAGGTTGAACTCTCGGTGATTAAGGCGGAAATTGAGCAGAAAAAGGCCGAACTAAATGCACAAATAGACGACTTTAACTTTACACTTGGAACAGACAAAGCATATCTGCCAGAACAAAACCCGAAGGAACTGCTTCGAGAAACTGACGAAGCTTACGACCAGGATTCTAGTCAATCTATGAAGGCTGTTGAAATTAATCTAAATCTTACAAATGCGCGAATTGAAGAACATGAGCAAAGCATGGCTCCAAAAATTGACCTTGAAGCCTATGTCGGACTCCTCCCTTATTCTGAACGCGATCTAGAAAGGCCTCTTTCTGCAGGAGTTGCTCTTGTTGGGTCTTATGATTTAATGGATCGTTCGACCATTAATTCACGAAAGAAAGAAATTTTCGCAGAAAAAAACAAAAATATGGCCATTAAAGAAGTTATTGCTTTCGAGCTAACTCAGCGGCAAAAGCATTTATCAAATGTATCAATTCGACTTATAAATGTAATTGCGAAGAAAGCGGAGGCTTTGAATTTAGCAAAAATTCACTATAAAAAATCTTCTGCGGAATATAGGACCGGAATAGCCTCATTAATCGAGATCAAAGACTCTTGGGAGCGCATGTTAGGACTTGAAGTCGAAATAAGAGAATTGGAGCGAGAAAGATACCGCGTGTTATTACTTAAAGAGATTGTCGCATTTCAATGAAACAGATGAAGAAATGACACGTTGCGAAAATAGTAAATTCAATTAGAGCCAAATATGTTTTCTTTAAAACTCGGTTATTTTTACGCAATTCTAGCCGCTATTCTATTTGGCGCAAGCACTCCAGCTTCGAAGTGGCTCCTTGGAGGAACTTCTCCTTGGCTACTTGCAGGCTTGCTCTACCTCGGATCTGGGCTTGGTCTATTTTTGACTCTCATTATAAGAAAAATATTCAAATTTAGAAAATCAGAAGCTTCTTTACAAAAAAAAGACTGGGGCTGGCTTTCTGGCGCAACTTTGTTTGGTGGAGTTATCGCGCCGACTCTTTTGATGTATGGGCTTAGCCGAACTGATGCGGGTTCGGCCTCACTCCTATTAAATCTCGAGGGAGTATTCACTGCTACCTTGGCTTGGTTTGTTTTTAGGGAAAATTTTGACCGCCGAATTCTATTTGGCATGATTTCAATACTTGCGGGAAGCGTTGTTCTATCTTGGACGCAGGACCCTAGTTTAAGTGATTTTATAGGGCCAATTTGCGTGAGCTTAGCATGTTTATCTTGGGGGATAGACAACAATTTTACAAAAAAAATATCTGCCAGTGACGCCTTACAAATTTCTATGCTCAAGGGACTAGCGGCTGGTCTTACCAACATCGCTTTGGCTGTTGCTTTAAGTGAAATTAGCGTCAATCCGAAAATGCTGATGATCGCGGGTGTGGTGGGATTTTTCGGCTATGGCCTAAGCCTTTTGTGTTTTGTTTTGGCACTTCGACAAATCGGCGCCGCACGCACTGGAGCCTATTTTTCGCTTGCACCATTTCTTGGTGCAATCATTGCTGTTTTGATGGGATCAGAGCCAATGAGCACTCAATTAGTCATTGCAGGAATACTTATGGGCTATGGTGTTTGGCTTCATCTATCTGAAAATCATGAGCATGAACATATTCATCTAGAAATGGAACACGAGCATAATCATGTGCATGATAGCCACCATCAACATACACACTCACCGCTCGACCCTCCAGGCGAGCCACATGTTCATAAACACCGCCATGAGAAGTTAGTGCATTCTCATCACCACTTTCCAGATACTCACCATAGTCACAAACATTGAGAAACTGTAATAAATATATGAGATGCACATATTCAATTGATTTTCATTGAGTATGTAGCTGGGCCTTGTCTTGCCTGCCAGAGGACCGCTCAATTTTTATGCCATCCATGGCAAAATTTTCGCTACGGGTTCGGGCTCTCCTGCCCTCACCAGTTCCTCTGGCAGGCAAGACAAGGCCCAGCTACATACTCAAGTGACTATCAGTTCAGGCTACATAAGCAGATCAAAACATCCGGCGTTTTTTCTTCAACATATTCTCTGCAAAATATCTGCTTGCCCCACATCCTCTACCCCGGCCTAGCCTTCATCCTTCTATTTGATTCTGTCTTGTGGATGGTTCTTGCCATCCAATATTACAACATTCTCAATTTTGTAAGCATCTACACCTTCTAAACAAGCTGTATTGTAGCCAAATTCAGTTGGATTGGAGCGCCGTTGATGGTGAGTATAAATGCCACAAATTGAACAAAAATAGTGCTTCGCCGTTTTTGTATTGAATTGATACAAAGTTAACTTATCTTCGCCTCTTAAAATTTTTAGGTTATCTAGTTTAACTGAAGCGACAACAGTTCCACGCCGCATACACATCGAACAATCACAGCGCCTGGGTGACTCTATGCCATTTGCTAAAGTTAGTTCTATCTCTACCGCACCGCAATGGCAAGTAAGCCGATTAAGCAAGCGTTTGTACATAATTCAAAGCCTCACGCAAGCGAAAGCGAGTCATCTCGCGTCCAACTAAAACCATAGATTCAACAAGTGGCGGTGAATCTTGGCGCCCCGTGATCATTAGCCGTAAAGGCATAAAATAGTCTTTTGGCTTCAAAACAAATTCATCTTTAAATCCATTTATTGTCGCCTCTAAAGTACTTTGATCCCAAGTATACACTTCATCTAGGCGCAGCAAGAGCTCTTTAAAGTTCTTAAGAAAAGCTGTTTTTTCCATGCCTTTTGGTAGTACTTGCAAGTTGCGATAGTCCAAAGCTCCGTTAAAAAAGAAGCTGTTGTTATCGACAAACTGCTCAAAACATTGCATGCGATCCAGTGCGAGTGGACGCAGTTTTTTCAAAAACTCCGTATTAAAAATCTCACTATGAACATAAGCCGCAAATTCATCATCACTGAGCCGCTGCATATACTGATGATTGAGCCAAGCGAGTTTTGTCATATCAAATATCGGCCCACCTAGATGCACACCCTTAAACTCAAATTTTTCAAGCATCTGTTCTACTGTAAAAACTTCAACATCATTGCCAAAGCTCCATCCCATAAGTCCTAAGAAGTTAACCAAAGCTTGCGGCAGAATACCCTTACGTCGAAAGTAATCTATGGAAACGGGACTTTTGCGTTTTGAGATTTTTGAACGATCGCTATTACGCAATAGAGGAAAATGCGCGAAATTTGGCTTTTCCCAGCCAAAAGCCTCATAGAGAATCACATGTTTTGGTGTCGAAGAAATCCACTCTTCTGCACGTATTACATGCGAAATTTTCATCAAGTGGTCATCTACGACATTAGCCAAATGATAAGTTGGAAAGCCATCAGACTTCATTAAGACTTGGTCATCGATCTGTTTATTGTCAATCTTAACTTCACCTCGAATCTCATCGTGAAAGCTTGTTTCACCTTCGATGGGCATTTTAAGTCGAACGACAAATGACTGGTTTTTTGCCGCCAAACTGTCAGATTCTTGTTTCGATAAATTTCGACAGTGGCGATCGTAGCCTGTTGTTTGACCAGCAGCCTTTTGCTGCTCGCGCACAGCATCTAATCGCTCTGAAGTACAAAAACAGCGATAAGCTTTTGCGTTGTCCAACAACAACTGCACATGCTCACTATAAATCGCTAAGCGTTGCGACTGATAATAAGGTCCATACGGCCCTCCGGTGTCCGGTCCTTCATCCCAGGCAAGTCCCAGCCACTTCAGGCTATCCATAATTCTTTTTTCACTGGCAGGTTTTGCCCGCGATTGATCTGTATCTTCGATGCGTAAAATAAGGTCACCACCATGTTTTTTTGCAAAAACATAATTAAACAGAGTCATATAAGCCGTTCCAACATGCGGGTCACCGGTAGGCGAAGGGGCCACTCTAACTCGTACTCTATTGAAATAACTCATTAAATCTCCGATTTGAATCACACCTAAGTTTAAATAAACAAGCTACGCATCTACTTGCATCTCAATCCCTAACAAGCTATATCCTCTGAGGCATTTAGATGAAAGGCAGCCCTTGCAGGCCTCTATTATGAGCAGAGCAGAATTTAAAATCAAGCATCTGAAGCAGGGCGGAAGAATTAATTTTCAACTAATGCCTACATCGTTTTCTTTATTTAAGGACTCCTTGATTTGCGCTCAATTTTTGTAAAAAACCTCGACAATCTTGATTGTGCTTATTTTGACCCAGAATTAGGGATTATAGGAGCGAGTTGGCAACTTGATGTCAAAGTTTCAGGCGTCCTCGATGAAAATCACTTTGTCATCGACTTCGCTATTCTAAAAAAAACGATCAAAGATATTTTAAAAACCACCTTGGATCACGCTTTGCTTGTACCGCAATTTGCGCAGAATATTTCACTAGAACGTGAAAGTGATACGATCCGTTTCACAGGCAAAACTCGCGCATCAACTTCTGAAATAAGTCTAGAAAAAATTTGGTCCTACCAAGGCCCCGCTACTGGAATTTACCCAATAGATTGCGCAATTATTAATAAAGAAATTATTCTCAAAGAGCTGAAAGATTTAATTCTTTCTCGCCTATCGGCATATCCCCATATTGACTTAGTCCTATTTCTACACGAAGAAAATCCTAGCAACCCAGAACAGTTGTTTTTCAGTTATACTCATGGATTACCTGGACACCAGGGATTATGCCAACGCGTATTTCATGGCCATCGCAGCAGCTTAGAAGTTTATCTAGATAATGAGCGCAGCCCAAACTCCGAGAATTATCTAATAGACAGCATTTTAGGCAACTCGATACATATAGCAAGCCCACAGCAATGCCTTTTAAAGGACTTGCCCTTAGGCCGACGCTTATCAGAAGTCTCACAAGTAGAGCTGCGCTACACAGGTTCTTACGGTGAATATTACGCCAATATCCCCGGAGAGTCCTTGATACTTGTACAAGATGAAACAAGTATAGAGTGTATTTCTAAATTTTTATGGCAAATCATCGCTAAAAAAAATCCAGGCAAGACTGTAAAAGTCGTCGCATATGAAGGTATCAATAAAGGTAGTGAATTCGAGGGCTACAGCCCACTTGCTACGTAAGTTATACGCACAATTTTGAACGACTTTCATTTAGAAAGCATGGGGTTGGCTTGGTCTGAGCGGTCCTCTGGCAGTCAATAAAAGGCCTCAGCTATAGACTCTATGAAGTTCGTTTAAATGCTTGCATCATTTCGCAACCTATCACTGTAAGATAAAATCTTAGTCAGATTATTTACGAGCGTCGCACTCTCCTTAGTCATAAAAGACTCGGGATGAAATTGCAGCCCTATTACAGGAGCTTGAACATAAGTGAAATCTTCAATAGCCTGAATCATGCCATCTTCAGAAATAGCAGAAACCATTTTTTTAAGATTCGTATTCAAATCAGGCGAATATTCTACCCCTAAGGAATTATACCTAGCGACCTCTGTTCTATCTTGTATTCCCTTAAAAATACCATCTTGATTGAAGATTTTTAATTCAATAGCTGTACCGTGAAACGGCTTCGATACTTTTGTGATTCCCAGACCGTTCAGCTCTGCAATTAACTGAAATCCCAAACAAATTCCAAGAATAGGGACCTTCCCATAAGCATTTTGCAGCAAGAGTTTAGATGAGGGAATGTCTTTTGGAGAGTTGGGCCCAGGTGAAAAGATCAAAGGTCGATCAAACTTATTGAAAAGGTGTTTCATTTTTATTTTATTATCAAATTCCACAAGCTCAACTTCAGTGATTATTGTCGATTGCAACAGCCAATCTACAAGATTGTGCGTAAAGCTGTCATAATGGTCTATTAGAGTCACCCGCATCGTCATCTCGAAGTTGCCTATGCAGTCGCCAGAGTTTTGAACTAGGATTCTGCAAAATGAATTTTATCTATTTTTGTATAAATAAATTCTATCATCGAATAAAAAAATTAAGCCTCAAATTTATTGCTCTCATCGTCTACTATCTTCTTCCTCAAGGCTACCTTTTCGCACAAAATATTGAGAATGTAGACCGCTATTTTGATTTTATTGCGGGAGCAAACCAAATTTCGAGCTTAGACGGTGCCGGGGCACTGGGAAGCGATGGTATAAACATAGGTGTTGGCGGTCTATTTGCAAAGTCTCCAGATGCCATAACTGAAGATCGATTCTCCCAAAACAACCGCACTTCAAATTCAGTCTTTTTACCGAGATTATTTATTAACAAAGGTCTTTTCTACCCCCTTGATGTGGGATTAAACTTTTCCAGCGTGGATAAAGGCGCGGGAAAAATTGCCGGTGCATATATAAAACTTACTCTTTTTGAACAATTTAGACTGCCTGTTGTCGCAATTCAAAACTCCTATAGCGAACTGCATTCGATCTCTCAAACCCAAATAGCTTCGCGCAATTACGCTCTTATATGTAGTTATGGTCTACTTAATTACTTTACCTTTTATGCGAGCGCAAATTGGCAGCAACATCGGGCCAGCCTTGATTTAAACTCTCAAGAGGCTGTTGCTTTATTAGATTTAGATGGGCCGACAAACGATTTCAAATTTCAAAAAGATTGGTCTACATACGGACACAGCATAGGCCTTAAAATCGCAATTTTACCGCCATTTTATAGTATTAGTTTGGCGCGCAGCCAAAGTGCACAGCAAGAAGAATATTTATTTAAATTGTCCTACGGTCTTTAATAAAAGTAATTATTTTGAATCCACCAATTAAAGAGTATCTACAAATTTGCGACCCAACTTAGCATAAAAATTGCCAAGTTCTTGCGTCACCGGTATCACACATTCTCTTTGAAACACGGCACGAGAACTTAAACCTTTTGCTAAAAGAATAAAATCAGCAACATCTTTGGTGTACCTAAAGACCGTGCCAATCTTCTTTTTTAAAGACTCTTCGGGAGAGCTTAAAATCTCACCGTATTCTTGGATATCGCTCATAGAGATTGAAGAATGTTTAGGCCAGCTATAATAACTATAATAAATTGAATAATCACTCGTCACCGGCAATCCTATGGACGCTCCGACTCCAGCATTAAAGCTAATTGCATCACAACCTGTTAAAACGTTGTTGAGTAGTTCGATCACTGCATCTAACACCGGAGTCGCGACTTCGTTAGACTGATGTACATAACTCTGTAAACTTCCAAGGTGCTCGATAGCTGCTTTATTAAATATAAAGTTACTGCTGTTCTTACTTTGAGCAAAACTTACATATAACTTTTGAGTCAAGGGGCGTAAAATTTCAACAAAGTTATTTAAGTCTCTTTGATTTGGGGAAAGTTGAGCCTCGTATATAGCTCTCATAAACGCAACTAACAGCACTGCACCCGGAGCATTTTGCTGCAAATTTTTAGTTGCTAAAGTTCTATTAAGCAGCTGCAATTCTTCAAGAGTTTGCTCTTGCAAATTTTCTCGATAATTTTTCTTTAAGACATTTAATTTTGCCTTAAATAAGGCCGGTAACTCTGAAAGTCTGCTCACACCAAAATTCAAAAGAATTTGGCCATTCACACCCAAACCAGCACTCGCTCCACCTGAAATGCCCATACTTAAAAATCCACCTTTATAGGCATTGTGATCACTACAACCAATTCGCTTAACTAAGCCCATAGATGACGACACGCCGGCACTTACAGCAGATAAGCCAACAAGAGCGCCTGCTCCGACAGAACAAAATAGAGCAAGTTCACCATTTTGATACCCCAACTCCGCTTCATATTGTAAAAGGCCCGAACTCAAATTTGCGTTTGCGCCGATACTAATTCCTGTGCCGTTCTGACTCGAAGTTAAAAACTTACTCAAATTTTCAAAGCGCTCGTTATGATCTTGGGTAGCGCTACTGGGATTGTCGTCTACATTAGAGCCTCTAATAAAGGTACTGACTAAAAACTCCAAAATGCTTTTGGGACTTTCACATAACTGCTCTATTATCTTTTCAGCCGCTTCTGGTCCTAATTTTGCAACTTTTTCACAGCGAGTTCCCGTTAGGGCTTGATAATTTGCTAACTGACTTTGTTCGTTGTCCCTATCTACCGAACTTCTGCAACTTGCTACTCCGAAAATAAAAATGAAAAACATAGCAATTTTATTAATCAATCGAATCATAAACAAACCTAAATTTTTAATTATTTCTATTTTCTATTCATTGCAATTTCTCTAAGAATTTCAAATATCAATGCATTTGTCTGCTCCGGGTGAGCCTGGGACTGAGCCGCCTTTATTGATGCCTTCTCGTCCGCAACCTGTAAAATGGACGCCCGCAAGCTAACATGGTTGAGGTTTTTTTCAAGCAAAACCCGGGCCCAACTTTTTTTCTCAAAATAATTCGCATTTTGCACCTGATCACCTCGGCTACCCTGCTCCAATGGAATGAGAAGCATCGGTTTTTTAAGCATCAAGAACTCGAAAATTGAATTTGCACCTGCCCGCGACACTACAAGTTCCGCAATGGCGAAAATATCTCGAAGTTCTGCATGAAGAAAACTAAAGCTTTTATAGCCTTTCTTTTCAAGCGTCATGCTTTTATCCCCAGTTATGTGCACGACACGAAAATCTTTTAATAGTTCTGGTAATGCTTCGCGCACGACGGCATTAATTTTTTGCGATCCTTGCGAACCACCAATCACCAGCAAAATAGGCTTCTTATCTTCTCGACTAAAACCACAAAGTTCTAAGCCTCGAAAAATATCGCCTTGCATAAGATCTGTTCGGAGAGGTTGGCCGACAACCCTCAGCTTATTTTGATCTTTAATATATTTAGAAGTTTCTTCAAAGGCACAAAGAACTAAATCACAAAAATTAGCAATAATTCGTGTAGCTAGTCCCGGACTAAAATCCGATTCGTGCGTCACAACGGGAATACGCAGAAACCATGCAGCAATACATACAGGTACTGATACAAATCCACCTTTGCTAAAGACTAAATGTGGACGTAATTTCAAAAGTATAAAAAAAGCCTGGAGACAACCGAAAAAAATACGAAAAAGATCACTAAAATTTTTAAACGAAAAATACCTTCTGAGTTTTCCTGCTGCTATTTTATAAAACGGAATACCGGCATCGCCTATTATCGACTCTTCAATTTTTTCTGCACCTATGTAGCTTAGCTGCCAATTGTTTTTTTTATAGAATTCAAGCAAAGCCAAATGTGGAAAGACGTGTCCGCCGGTACCACCACCTGTCAGCACTATTTTTATCTTTTCTTTGCTTTTCCCTTCATTTATCTCAGACATGATGGCAAGCGACTTTTTGTTTATTATTTTCGCCTTTACTTATTAATTCTGGAGCCTTTTCGCGGCAAATTTCGCTTGCGAGTGGGCAGCGCGGATGAAAATGGCAGCCACTCGGTGGATTTATGGGACTTGGAACATCGCCTCCCAAAGGCGCACTTTTTTTCGTTTTACTATCAAAATGAGGCTTCGGAATAGAGCTCAACAAGGCCTTAGTATAGGGGTGTAAAGGATTTCTATACAAAACTTCACTTTCGGAAAATTCAACTATGCGTCCCAAATACATCACCGCAACAATATCGCTGATGTGCTTCACAACCGACAAGTCATGAGAAATAAACAAATAGGATAAGCCATATTCTTTTTTAATTTTTGTAAATAAATTTAGAATTTGCGCCTGCACCGAGACATCTAATGCACTCACAGGTTCATCAGCAACGATAAGCTGAGGCTTAAGCGAAAGGGCTCGGGCGATACCAATTCTTTGACGCTGCCCACCAGAAAATTCATGCGGGTATTTATTCAGCGCATCTCCATTCAATCCGACCTCGCTTAAAAGTCGCGCAGCACTTTCAAATGCCTGATTTCTAGTTGCCAATTTATGCACCATGAGAGGTTCGGCGACAAGTTCTCCTACCTTCATTCTTGGATTTAAAGATGAATACGGATCTTGAAAAACAATTTGCACGCGTCGACGAATTGGCCGCATTAATTTAGGACTTAAATTTGTGATGTCTTCTCCATCAAAAACTATCTGGCCAGAATTAGGCTCAATAAGCCTTAATAAGGTTTTACCAAGCGTCGATTTTCCACAACCCGACTCCCCAACCAAACCCAAAGTTTGACCTGCTTGCAAGTCAAAATCTATTCCGTTCACCGCATAGACGCGCTGTTTACTCCAGGGCAAAAAACCTCGCGGAACTGAGTAAAATTTAGTTAGATTTTTCACTTGTAAAAGAGGCTGCACAGGCTCGTCCTAATTTGAAAAAAGATGACAGGCAACAGTATGTTTTTTCGAAAAAGATATGGGGAGCGGCTTTTCAAGACGACACTTCTCTAACATATGTGGACAGCGATCTGCAAAACCGCATCCTGGAAGTCGACTTGACAAGCTCGGAACTGAGCCTTCTATTGAAGGCAGAAATTCAATTTTCTGATCTAAGCGAGGGATAGAAGCAAGCAATCCCTTTGTGTAAGGATGTTGGGGCATCGCAAATAATTCTTGGACAGTTGAGGCTTCGACTATATCTCCCGCGTACATAACTAAAACTCGATCACAGAACTCCGCTACTATGCCAAGGTCATGCGTTATAAAAAGAATGGACATCCCTAATTTATCTTTTAGGTCTTGCAATATATTAAGAATCTGGGCCTGTATCGTCACATCTAATGCCGTGGTCGGCTCGTCTGCGATTAAAAGCTGAGGGCGACAAGCTAAAGCCATCGCAATCATAACGCGCTGACGCATACCGCCTGACAGTTGATGTGGGTATTCATGCACCCGCTTTTCTGGAGCAGGTATTCGGACAAGCTCGAGCATTTCAATTGCTTTTTTAATTGCAGCGCTATGAGAAATTTTTTGATGGACTTTAAAAACTTCGGCAATTTGATTTCCGATTGTGAATACCGGATTTAAAGATGTCATAGGTTCTTGGAATATCATACTAATTTTATTGCCACGGTATTGCCGGATTTGTTTAGCAGACAACTTTAATAGATCAACACCGTCGAATAAAACTCTACCTGATACAATACGTCCGACTTGCGGGTCCAATAGCTGCATGAGAGAAAGTGAAGTTACACTTTTCCCGCAACCAGACTCGCCGACAAGACCAACAATTTCACCACGATCAACAGAAAAACTTATGCCATTTAATGCTTGAGCTTCTCCACTCTCTGTCAGAAATGCGGTAACAAGATTTTCAACTTCCAACTGCAATAAAAAAGCTCCTTACTTTGCAAATAAAATTGGCAACTGATCCTCTAAAGAATAAAAAGAATCTATCGCTTCGTTTAAATCCATTCTTTCCGTAACAGCAAAAAAAACTTTTCCACCAAGAATTTTTTTTACATTTTCAATAGCATCGATATCGCTCGGATCAGCCATGACAACTGTTACCGCAGCATGATCAAATTCATCTCGACTTATAGCTAAGCACTCGCGCTGCTTAGCAAAGCTATAAGGTAGTAAGCGTATAACATTCTTATCGTATGGAAATTCGCGTATATCTAAAATCCTAGTCACATTAAAAATCTGAGCTAAATGATTTGCCAGCTCCGTTTCAGACATTAAATGGATCTCAAGAATTGCCTGCGTGCAACTACAACCCCATTTTTCCATGTAGTTTTTCATAATAGATTCTATACTTGGATCTATTATTTTATGCTGTCTAAAAACATCTAATAAAGTTGAACCTATATCCACTTCAGCACAACCCTTCCTTTAATCACTTTCTCTATTTTTGCAAAAGCCATCTTAACTCAAAATCTTCATAAGTTAAATGTACACTCTTTCGAAACTGGTTAGGCAGGCACCATTTTAATTCATTTTGCCAAAGCCCTAAAAATCCACCCCAATAATAACGTGCACATAATTCTTGGCTTTTATTGGCGTGAGCCAACATTTCTATGACAATGAGCCTATTTTCGCTTTCAAAATATGCCTTAGTAAAAACTTTATCAATTTGGATACTTTGCAGGTGCTCTAGCCACCTCGTTGGAAAAGTCCCATGAAATAGGCATGCCATTTCATAGATTTGTATGGGCAAATCATGGCCAGAAAAATTGAGGAAACCATCACTTTTTACTTTTAAAGGTCCCAATATTTTATCTAGCTTTCCCTTCTGGGAGAATTTCACGCCATCGTAGGAAATTTCATGAATGGTTTCTCCAAATACGCCTAATATTTGAATTCCAAGAATCCTTGAATCTAAAAAAGACCAATCAGTTTCATAACGTCCTAAAAGATTTTTTTCTTTTAATAGAGTTGCATATCCGCTTCCCTCACCAAGACAACTTGTCATTTTTTTCTGTATTTCGAGTGGCAAATCCCTAGTTTGACTTTTGGGGATAGTAATACATGAGACTGTACAAGCTAAAATTAAGAAGAGAGCGGCTGCAATCTTTTCGCGTAATCCGTTGTGATGCTGCAAGCAGCCCAATTCCATTCGCAAATTCCTCTGTGAAATGCTCGAGTAAGAAGTTCCTGCAAGCCTACTTTAGTGAATCCGGTACTGGCAAATTATATAACTTCAATTTTTCGCGTAATCTCAGTTTATCCCGCTCTTCAACTTTATTCACTGAAGCTTTCATATAAAAATCTTTTGCCTTATCTTTATTATTTAGTTTGATATAAACGTCGCCTATATGCTCATAAATAATGCCTTCATCAGGAGCTTTTTCTGCCGCCTTAAGCAGCAAATCGAGTGCCTTTGTGTAGTCTCCTTTTTGAAAAAAAACCCAACCCAAAGAGTCCATGTAATATCCATCATCTGGCTTTAGCTTGAGCGCTAAACTAATTAAGCGTTCTGCTTCATCCAGTTCCACACCCTTTTCTGCGTACAAATATCCTAAAAAATTCATAGCTGATGCATTTTTTGGATCTTGGCTTATAACTTTTTTCATAGTTTCGACACCAGAAGACCACTCGCCATTTTGTTCCTGATAAACTCCTATCATAAATAGAATTCTAACTTCTTCCGGATTGAGTTTGAGAGCTTGCTGCAATACTTCAATAGCCTGCGCTAATTGCTTTTGGTCAGCATGAATATTGGCTAGCAACATCGAAGCTTGCCAATCATCTTTTTTTGCAGCCAAGATAGCTTCTGTAATGGTTTGGGCCTGCGCATATTGTTTCAGCTCTAATAGAATAATTGCCTGCCTTAGACGCGAAGGAGCGACAAAACTCGATCCTTCCGGCAGACTTTTATAAGCTTTCAAAGCCAGCTCAAATTGTTTCGTGTGCTCTAGTGCCCAAGCTTGCATATACAAAAATCTGTCTGATTCCGGAAACTGCTCCACCAACATAGAGATCAATTCTAAAGATTCTTTATGTCGATCTAATTCCCAAAGGAGTATTGCTTTTTGAAAAATAATGGCGGCATGAGTAGGCTCACTTTTATCAACCTTCATCGAATCAATAAGCTTTAGCGCCTCTTCTAAATCGCCAATTTTGCGATACAAATCGACTATTCCGGCTAAGAGCTCTTCGTTATTTGGATTCATACGAAATAGTTGTTCAAAAAGCGGTATCGCTTTTCTAGATTCACCATTCATTTCTAATGTTAAAGCATGCAGCAAAACGAGTTCAGGCCTATCTTCATGAAGCTCGTAAGCTTTAGTTGATGCCTGAAGGGCCTTAGTCAATTGTTTTGATAAGAGATACACGCGCGTCAGCTGCACCCAAGCATGAGCGGACCAAGGCAGAGATTCTGTCATCTTGATCGCCGATTTTTCAGCTTCTTTAAAGTCGCTTTTTTGCAACTGAAGTTCAATTAAGGCAAGATAGGCAGCTTCATGGTGCTCATCATAACGTACAGTCTCGGAGAACTGTAAAATAGCCTCTTCAAAATCCCCTTGCACTAATAAGATTCTGCCAAATAGAAAATGAATATTTGCATCTTCTGGATAGAGCAAAGCCATTTTATTGGCGTCTTTTTGCGCCAACGCAACATCGCCTAAAGCTGCCTTCGAAGCAATCATTTTGCCACCGAGAAAGCCATTTGGGTCTAAATTATACGCAGCTTCATAGAGCGGATAGCTTTCTTTAACCTTTCCCGAAAGAGATAATTGTTCAGCAGAAAGGTAATAATAAGTTGCTAGATTCCGTCGCTGACTCGGAGACCATATCGTTTCTGGCAATGCAACTATATCATCACCTAAAGGCGCCAGTTGATGATGTGCATCTTGTTTACTTTTTGTGCTTAAACAAGAGAGTGAAAAAAGCATGGGTACAAATAAACCGCAAAGAACAGTTCTTGGCGCAGTTTTACTTATGCATAAGTGTTTAAACAAAATCATCTTTCAAGCTCCGCTGCTGCAAGTAATCTGACAGTTCAGGAATTTTATCATAGTATATTTGTGAAAGCGTCAAACCTTTTGCTGGCGCGGTAAGTCCGGCAACAGTGCGATCTTGAGCTAACAAAATATCTTGAATTGACTTGCTTAGCCGTCCAGATGCGCGGTCAACCATAGTTCCGACGATATTTCTTACCATTTGTTTGAGAAACCCATTTCCCAATAACCAAATTTCGACTAAATGTTGGCGTCGAACTAATTGTATATCGAAGATCGTTCTCACTTTTGAGGGCGCAGAAGACCCAATATTACAGAAACTACTAAAATTATGCTCACCTATAAAAGCAGCTGCATCTATAAGCAATAGATCATACTCAAGAGCTTGCGGCAGTGTCCAAACAAAGGGTTCCCAAAATGGGTTCTTAAAATGAGACAACCAAAGTCGATAACAATAGATCTTAGCCCGCGCGCTAAAAATTGGATGAAAATCAAGATCAACTTTTTGGAGATTTAAAACACCAAAATCTGGTGACAGCAAAGCATCTAGGCCTTTGAGTGTTTTTGGTAGATTTGTGATGGGAGTTTTTTTTTCAAAACTAACGACTTGATGACATGCATGCACTCCACTATCGGTTCTGGAAGCTCCCACTGTACGAACATTTTCACCAAGAATTGTAATTAAAATTTTATTCAGATGGTCTTGAACTGCAAGTAAAGATGGTTGGGATTGCCAACCTTGAAAGCGTGACCCGACATATTGCAAATCTAGTCGGTATTTATGCATAGGGAATTTCCGCTATCACTTACAAAGAGATCAATCAATTCCGCGCGTCTCAAAACCAAAGCCAATTCCGTAAACATTACGATCTAGCTTAACAGGGTTCCCCACGCTTCCTAATGTTCGATAAACCTCCATAAAAGGAGCTAAAAAAATCCGCGTGATTCCGAGCACACCACCAGATCGCACAGATGTTTCGTCAAAAGGATTCAATAAAAAATTAACCGCAGCACCGACAAAGAGTTGCGATGACCAAAAGCTATTAACATAAGTACCGGGAGTCGTTTTTGATTCCGCTGCAGCTGGTGTTGTTTCTGCACTCGCTACGCGACTTTCTTGAAAAAAACTTCTCTCCAGTCCGCCCCAGCCCTCAAGTACCAACCACTTATAGCTAAAGGGACTTAAACGAATTGCACCGCCAACTTGTAGCGGGACTATCGTAAGATTTAGTTTTGATGCTTCATCTTTTAGATATCCGTCTGCGACAGGCGTCTTTGAGGCAAATCCTTTGTCAGTGTAGTAACCACCGCGAAAAAGCAGCCCAGCCGCAAAATAATTCCAGCGAAGCGGCGTATAATCTACTCGAACATTAAATTGATAATTCTCTTTCCCATAAAAATCCTCATAGGCCGAGAAATCTTCTTCCGGAAAAGAAGGTCTAACGAACTCAATTTGAACTTTATAGGATTGAAAAATATGCGCAAGCTTGTGGCTAGGTACCCATTTGGGGGGTTCTTCCTTTATTACATCTTCTTCAATCTTCTCAACTTGCTCTATCTTCTCGCCTTGCTCAAGCTTATCGACTTGCTCAAGCTTATCGACTTGCTCAGTCTTTTCAGTTGTTGCATCATTAGTAGCCGCATCATCCTGAGAATAAGCCTTAGATGGAATTGTTGAAAACACCACAATGGTACTCATTAAGGCAAAAAAACTTTTTTTAGAAAAATTTTTCTTGTTCAACGAAAAACAAAACAGCAAAGCTGACTCCATATAATTAAGCTTGAACCAAGCGTTCCAAAATTTGAACGGCGTTAGACGATGCACCTTTTTTAAGGTTATCAACAACTAACCAAAATTGCACGATTTTTGACTTTTTTTGACCAAGCGGCAGCCGCGCTCTACTTACGATCGCATTTGTTTGGCCTTTAAAATTATTTGGGCTGGGCATTTGTTTTGGGTCTAAAGTCAAGGATAGTTGCAATCCTGCTTGCGAGCCCAAAGCCTCTTGGAGCTCTACCAAATCAACCTCTTTGCGCAACTGAACAGTCACAGCTTCGCAATGACAATTAAAAGTCGGCACTCGCGCTGTTGTTGCAAAAACCTGCAAAGCATCTAGATCAAGAATTTTGCGGCTTTCCCGAATGACTTTTTCTTCTTCATAACAGTGGCCATCTTGGTCTATCACATCGATGGTTGGTAAAACGTTAAAAGCTATGGGTTGCGCAAAAACTTGCGAAGGAACTTCGGCAAATCGAAAATGAGCATGAACTTGATCTGCCAGCTCTTTAATACCTTTTTGACCAGCTCCTGACACGGACTGATAGGTCGCTACGGAAACAAAATCAATGCCGAATTTATCTTGCAGCGGACGAAGTGCCATGACTAGTGGAATTGTCGAACAATTAGGATTCGCTATAATCCCGCCTTTTTTAATTTTTTCTCGGTCAATAGCGTGAAAATTGACTTCGGGAACGACCAGAGGAACATCTGTTTGCATGCGAAAAGCACTGCTATTATCTATTAGAACTAGCCCCATTTTAGCGAGGTCTCGACCATACTGCTTCGTAAAAGCGGAGCCAGCGCTTGCCAAAGCATAGGAAAAACCCTCAAGAGCATTAAGCTCAAAGGCCTTAATTTTTAAATTCTGTTTGTTAAAAGAAATCACTTCGCCCGCAGAACGTGGACTTGCAAATAAATGAACGTCCAACTTTTGACAAATCGGTGAATTTTCAAGATCTGCCAACATTTCACGACCAACAGCCCCACTAGCGCCTAAAACTGCTACTTTGATTTTCATTTCACGCTTCCCATATTAAAAATCTTAATCGTTATCAAGAGATGGCTCCATCATTGAGCTATCATCTTGGGTTTTAAAAATCTCTTCATCTTCCGTCATTTTGCGCCAGCCCATGGCCCAAGAAACCGGTCCACTGAGTGCATAAAAGAAAGTAATGAAAAAAGCAAATATCTCAGGTTGGTAGGCAATGAGCCCGATCAAAGCCACAGACAATGCTAAAACTCTAAATGCCTTAATACCAACAAAATGAAAATTTTTGTGCGAACGATATGGAAAATTACTCACCATCGCAATAGCTAAGATTAGGCCCATAAATACCAAGGCCCAAGTTGATAATATTGAAAAATCTAATAAGCTGCTTAAGAGCGTGCGAAAATGTTTTTCTTCAGCTGACTGATTGTGAAATATTTCAATAAGAAACGATATATAACTCGCAATTGTGATCGCAGCCATAGGGATGGGCAAACCGACAAAATCACCGGAGGCTTTTCCAATTGAACTTTGAACATTAAATCGAGCAAGTCGCAAGGCGCCACAAGCTAAAAAAACAAAGCAGACTATCCACCCTGGGCGACCCATATCTTTTAATCCGAATTGATACATCAAAACTGCTGGAGCGAGTCCGAAAGATACCAAATCACATAAAGAATCATATTGAACGCCAAACTCACTCGTCGAACGCGTCAACCTGGCAACGCGCCCATCGAGCACATCAAATACTGCCGCTAAAAAAACCGCCGAAGCCGCCCAGCCAAACTGCCCTTGTAGTGATTTTATGATTGAGAAAAAACCCCAAAATAGATTCCCTGTTGTTAATAAATTCGGCAGAAGATAGACAGCTCCCCCTATTTTTTTATTGGCGATACTCGTTCCAGATATCATTCAATCCGTTCCTTTTTTGTTTATTAAATGCGCCGCTCGTCAGCTGTAGATGCTCTTGCATAATTCGCCACTGGAACTGCACAAACAAACTTAGCAACTTTTGTGGAGCAAATTTGTGAAACTCCATCTAACCAATATTGAAAAGCATCCTTTTTGTCCCACAACTCAATTTCGATGCCAAGGCTTTTTAATTCTGACGCCACAAAAGAAGTGCCCTGCTCTAGAACGATCACCCTATCTTTTTTGCCATTTTTTGAAATTTGCTGCGAAATTTCCGCAACTTGTCGATAGCTCATGGAACTATTCCCTAGAAAGTTTGACTCGTCTAAATTTCTTACAAATCCATGGGTCTTAGTGGAGGGAAGCAATAGTATCGAATTCTGCGGTCTTTTGCTGCCAAGTAAAATCATGTCTAAGGCAGATACTCCATAAAACTTAGTTAGGGGGTTTGCCGCAAAGACACCCTGTAAAAAAGCAAGTGCAATGCGTATTCCAGTCATCGACCCTGGACCTATACTTACAACGTAGTGATCTATGTCGACTGCTTGCAAATTGCGGCGTCCTAGAATTTTTATAACCTCAATAGGAAGCATCTCCGCAGCCGCCTGATTAGCAGACTGCTGTTCTAGTTCAAGAATTTGTACTGAAGCATCAGAATTAACTTGCAAAAGGCCTAAAGAAAGACCTCCGAGACTTGTTTCAATGGCTAAAATTGTTTTCATCTAAAAAAAGGACTTTAGACTTTTGAAAAAAGAGAGCCAATAGCGACTTATATCGTTATAAAAAGAAAGAACCACTAAGCATAATACCAAGACAAATCCCAACTTTTGAAAGTTTTCTACTGCAACTTCCGACAATCTTCGACGGCGAACAGCTTCAAATCCGATCATAACTAACTGTCCTCCATCCAGCACAGGGATAGGGAACATATTGATCACAGCTAAATTTATACTAATAAGTGCCATTGTGCTTAGATATGCTTGCCAGCCCAACTTTGCCGACTCACTTGCGACTTGCGCAATCATGACAGGTCCACCTAATGCTTTTAGAGAGAGTTCCCCAGTCATTAGCTGAAATAGCGCCACAACAATCATTGCCGCCTGTTTGCTCGCCTCTTTCGCTCCAAACCAGAAAGCTTGCCAAATTTGCGGATAGCGCTCTAACACTGAATCAGGTGCTTTTCGCAGCCCAAGAAATTCAACGTCGAGATTGAATTTTGTAACCTTGCCTTCTGGAGCCTGAATTTCAAATGAGCTCAAAGGTACTTGCAAACGTAAACTCGTGCTACCTCTTTGCACTTCAATGTCAGCTGTAGCTTTGTCTATGAGATTAAACGCATTTGACAAATGATAAATATCGCTTACTGCTTGGCCATTGATAGCTAAAATTCTATCTCCATACTCTAGCCCCGTCTTTAACTCAGCTTTTGGCGCCATTACAGTCAATTGCGAGTCATAAATTCCGATTAAATGGGCGACATGAACACCAAACTCCTTGTCAGCACGATCTAAAGGCAAATTACCTAACAAGTCGCCCAATAAATTGCTAAAGTCGAGTTCAATTTCTTTGACTGAATCACTTTTTGTACTATCAAAGCCTAAGGTTTTTCGATCATAGTCTCTGACATATTTAACTCGAATTGAAGTGGCGCCAAGGGCTATTTGTTTTTGTAAAAATATAAAAAATTCATCCATGCTAGCTAGATTTTTCCAGATACCCGCACTAGTAGATTGCGCGCCGCCCTCTAACACTTCTAAGCCAGTAGCACTTATCTGCAATAAAAGATCGCCGGTTTTTAAACCAGATTTCGCAGCTAAAGAATCTATGTTGTTTATAGTAACTATGGGTACAATATATTCCAAACCTATGCCTATAAGACTTTGACGCACCTCTTTACCTGAACGACTAGGTTGGCTTCTAGATTCTGGAATCGGCGCCAAGCTAATAAGCTCTTCTCCTCTCTTAATCTGCAGGTTCAGAGCTTTGCCAGCTTCGGAGCGACTAATGATTTCGTTGATATCACGCCAAAAAGTAATTTCTGTATTATCAACTTTTTTAATCTCATCGCCATAGAGTAAGCCTGCTTTATCAGCAGGGCTACCCACACGCACTTGACCAACTATAGGAGGTTGCTGCGGAATACCCTTCATGCCAACAAAAAGAAAAGCAACTAGCGCCAATATAAAATTTGCCGCAGGGCCCGCCGCAACGATTGCAGCTCTGTGCAAATTTGGAGCTTTATAAAACTCTTTATTTTTGAATATTTCTGGGACCGGAGCACTTTGCCGACTACCCGCAAACAGCACATAACCACCGAGTGGAATCGCACAGATTTGATATAAAGTTCCAGCTCGACGCCAAGCAAATATCTGCGGCCCAAATCCTATAGAAAAAATCTCAACCCCAACTCCGAAAAATCGTCCGACTAGGTAATGACCTAATTCATGCACAAAAATAAGCAAAGCGATGAGCAACACCACAGCTGGGATTGGATGCGATAGAATTTGTTCAAACAATTTCGACTCCAAGCCAAGAGGCAAAAACGTAAAATCTCTAGTGGCATTGAATCCGTTTTATGCGAAAAGCTCAACGAAAAAGCAATAGAAACCATAAGACAGGAGCTGCAAATATGAGCGCATCGATGCGGTCTAACATCCCACCATGTCCTGGAAATATACGCCCAGAATCTTTAAGGCGCGCAAATCGCTTCAAGCTTGATTCAAACAAATCGCCGACAACACCCGCCATGGCAACGAATATTGCAGCAAAAACCAGAAAAAATTCGCTGGCAATCGTTCGAGAAAAAACAAGATTGATCAACAGCGACGCAATGATACTACACAGCAAACCGCCAAAAAGTCCTTCAATTGTCTTTTTAGGAGAAATTTCTGGTGCGAGTTTATTCCGTCCAAATTTTAGGCCGACAAAATAAGCTCCTGCATCATTGCAGAAAACAACCGCAAGTAACCAAACAACAAGAGCGTAGCCTTGCTCCAATTTGAAGATTTCCCATGCGACAACCCACAGCAAGCTGCCATAAATAACGGCAATACTGCTGGTGCAATAAAACGCCACAGAATTGGCGATGGAACCACTGCGCAGAAGTGCAAAGAGCCATAACAAAATTAATGCCAGCATTAAAAAAATATGACTTTTATACTGTAAAACCCCAGCTGTAAAAAAAATGAGACCTACCAAACTATTCAGCCAAGATTGTTGTCTAACTATTCTTTTAACTTTAGCTGTCTGTTGGTCCACATTCAGATTTGCGAGTTTTTCAAGTAATGCTGGTAGCAAAATTTGTGTTGCTTCTATGATCGATATGACCAAACATACTGCAAAAACTCCCGCTACCAAGTCTGGATGACCATAGGCAAAGAGTCCTAGCAAAACTGGCACGCCGATTGCCGCAGTTAAAATCCGTAAACTTAGCATGAACTGCCCGCATTGCTCAAAATGTCTGAATTTGAATTGGCAATAAATTTCGAATTTTTCTGCTCGACTTCAGCTTTCTGTTCTATTTGGCCAAATCGCCGGTCGCGCTTCGCAAAGTCATCTAAAGCTGCAATAAATTGCTCTCGCCCAAAGTCGGGCCATAGTACATTTGAGAAATAAAGTTCCGAATATGCAGATTCCCAGAGCATGTAATTTGAAATTCGAAATTCACCGCTCGTCCGTATCAATAAATCCGGCTCAGACAGCTCTGCAGTAGACAAATGATTAGCAAAAATGCT
>JAGOVF010000168.1 GCA_018060885.1 Oligoflexales bacterium
GATCGAGCAGCATGAATTAACCCTCTACAGCACACCCTTGCAACAAAAGTCCTCAAATTTTAGCGAAAAAATCGCAAACGAGGCGGACAATGACAGTCCATCGATTTTGTTAGAACTGATTGAAAATGAAACTCACAAAACTCTTAAACAAGCCATCGCGCTTCTACCAGAGCAAATGCAAAACGTATTGAAGCTCTATTACTTTGACAATCTGTCTCTAAAAATGATCGCTACTCTTTTAAATGTTACGGAATCAAGAGTTAGCCAAATTCACCGTGAGGCTATAGAAACTCTCCGCAAACGAGCTATTAAAGCTTTTTAGCCGTGGATCTTTATGTAGGCTTTTTACCTATATTAAAACCAATTAAATCAGCCCAGTGCTCGTATATCATCACCATCGCAAGCGTATCGAGTTCACAATATCTAAGCAGTGCGTCTTGGATTTTTTTTGCTTCTGTTTCCGACATTTCACTAAACTGCATCTTTGCGTAAGCCATCATAGCAGCCCCACCATCTGCAATCTCTTTGGCATTAACGATGGGCTCAATGGCTTCTAATTCTGCATCAGTAAATAGCGGCTGCAAGAGTTTATAAGGATCGCGCAATTTACCTTCGTTGTCATATTGCAACCAAGTCCAATCCTTAAAATTAAGGCTAGTGATCCCAGCTGTGCCATAAATCGGCTTCGAATAGCGCTGAGCTAAATATTTCGACTCCGCTAAGACTGCGGGCAAAACTTTTTTAATTGAATTGGAGCCATGAGTGAGCGGACTATAGTAAAAGCTTTTCACCAGTTCTAATAGATCGACCATGCAACGCGGCCCTTGCCATAGATAGTCTTTGTCATTTTCAGTTTTTTTATACGTTATTGTTTTAATCCACGCCACGAGCTCCGCAGCGTCGGGAAGGCCTGATCCTTCGAGCTGATTTATGATCTGGCATAAAACTGTATTTTCATGCGCAGAATAACGAAATATAGTTCCGGAATCTTTGTCGAGCGCCGATTTTAATGCTCGTATAAAATAAAAATTCGGAAACTCGCCTTTTTTACTGTTGATAAATTGCGTCTTGTGTTCGATTTTGCCATTTTCGTGAATCATGTGATGTGAGAACTGAAAGGCAGTCTGTTCATAAGGCCTTCGCCCTTTATTGAAGGGCAACGCGACGGTCGTTGTTTCAAAATCAATAAAATGCAGCGGAAACTTCCAGCTCGCGAAAGCATCGCGCAGGCCTTCTAAATCGATATGAGGCTGCATATCATTGTCTTTTACTTTCGAAACCTGTAGCCATTGGCGCTCGCTGTTCGAAAGACCGTTTTTCTCGCTTTCTTTAAGCCCTATATCGTCCTGTTCAACTTGATCCATATAATAGCGACCGTCATCGAGCAAAGGCTTATACTTTTTAAAATTCCAGATATCAAAAACCAAAGCTCGTGTTTGTTCTGATTCTTTCATATTGATAGCTTCTTTCATGCACTCCAAAAAACCAGACTTCGTTCCCGGTGGAAACTTACTTTGATCGATGCGGTATTCACAGCTCTTGCATGCACTGGAAATCGCGGTAGGGTGTTTTCTATCCGAAGTTACTAAATCAGCCAAGGCGCTTGCATAGTTTTCAAAAGAACCTTCTGGATATTTTTCCTCTTCAAACAAAAACTGCAGAACCTCCGCGACATTCACCTTGCAAAGAATCTTTTCACCAAGAGACTGGACATCGCTGCCGGGCTTAACAACAATTTCTGTACGACCTTGCTCATTTCGAGATATTAAAAAGCGTTGATTGAGGCCATCGACCGTGGCGCTTTTGCTCTTGTCAGCAAGCAGCAAAAAGCTATTGATCTTGAACTGCGGAAAGGCCTTGCGCACAACTAAGGTCTGAAAGGCAATATCCAACATATAGGGCTTCCAGTCTGCTACCAAAGATTTATTATTGCCTTTCTTTCTTTTGTTAAAAAAAGAAGCCGCGTCATCACTACTGTCATAACTTTTGGCCTTAACCTCGATGACTTCAATAATGTCGCCTGTTTTTTTCAACACATCTATTCTGATAAAAAAGTCTTTATATCGAACTGCAGCTTCAAAAATCGTGACATCTTTTTCGGCCAAGAGTTCATTCGTCCTCGCCAAAGCCTGCTCGTGGTTCTTTTCTAAAACTTCGATACCACCTTCATGATAAAGCTTTGCCAGCTCACCAACTTGAAATCCGCCCTCGGCAAGAGCACGCAAAAATGCGTCATCCTCCTTCGTGTTGCCGTATTCCGCTTTATCTAAATAGTAGAGTTTAGTTCGGCATTCTGTGCCTGTCTTGAAACGAGACTTGGTTAAATACTTTTTTTTCAAATTAACAGCTCCTACTAGATTCATCTAATGTTTCGATTTTTCTAAATTCTTCGGCTTATCCAAGCTATAAACTCACCAGGAATCTTAGCCCATTCTAACTCATCCAATAAGCTGGCGACATCATCTGCTTTATAAAACTTTTCAAACCAATCCACATGGAATGTGGTCGGTGGATTTTTATGAATCGATGCTGGCGCATTTTCTTGAAGCAAATATAACTTCGAAGCCGCATCAAGTTTAATACGTGAACCTGATTGAAAGTCGATCTCCACTGCCTCGAAATAATAATAGCAATATTTTGTGCGCCTAGGTCTTATGTCGAGTATACAGCATTTTTTAGGATTCATTTGCTTTACTCCTATAAATTGGCCTTATTGAGCAAACCTTCATTGATGAGCGCTGGAATATTGATTTCTACTAAATTCACGCGTGGGTCTTTTCGTGCATCGGCTAATCCGTAAACATCCCCATCAGTGCAATAGTAAATTGTAATTTTCTGAGTCGTCCCCAGATCAGCAAGAATTTGATCATGATGGCCGCGGGTCCAATAAGTCGCACCAGCACCTTTGAACTCAACTGATTTGCTGTGCAGGGAATCCAATCTATGGAGTTCGACATCGCAGCAATAAGCGCGCTTGATCACTTTTTTTCTTTCGAGAAAATAAGCCAAGGTCGCCATCTGCGAGAGAACTTGTGGATACCACATAGATCCCGAAGTATCGAAGACGATGACTTGCTCTGCCTTATCCTCTCTTCTGCTACGTAATATTGTTCCAGGAGCTTCCGCTATAAAACGATGCGGCTGCCGATAGCTGCGCGTCATTGCTATTTTTTGGCTCTCGCCCCTTTTAATGCAGCTTTGAATATATTGAATAATATTTTTAATCATTTGATTGAGTTTGCGCCGCGCCTGGTAAGTCTCGACTGCATCACCACCTATATAGTGGATATTATATATAACCTCACCATCTGCCTCTGCGGCCTCGACAAGACTGGCGTGCACAATTTCTGATTTTTTAAGTTCCAGCTCGACACTTGCGTCATCAGCAAATTCGTTGAGATCAAATGAACGCAGACTAAAATATTCAAGGATGCGATTTTCGACAAAAATACCTGCGAACAGACGGTCACTTTTGATACGATGAGAAAGCTTAACAACGAGTTGCTGGCAATAATAGAGCCAGTCTTGACTACGGTCGAGCTTTTGATCTAATAATTTTTCCAGATCTTCAACTGTCACCATATCAATTTTCTCATCGGCTGCAATCAAACCCTTTTCTCTTGCTATCCGCGTGCGCGCGGCATTTAAGTCTGCAATGATATCGCCCTCAAATAATTTTCTAAGATCTTCATGAATTGCGGCATCGGCAGCGATATTGCTGAGAGTGTTTTTTAATTCAAGAGTTTCGATTGAATCCTTAAAACCATATTGCTCGAGCTCACTTCGGGAATAATGCGTTTCGAGCGCTCGATATAATTTACTAAAGTCGATTAAGTGATCCCAACTCGAGGTCGTATGAAACTGCGTGATATGACGCAGTTCGTGCATCATGACGAAAAATCCAAAACGCTCATCTTCATGCCAGAGCTGAAAAAATTCTGCATTCACCCGGATATAGATGCCGTGGTCGACTAAAATTGAAGCTAAAGACCGCTGCTTCCCTGTATAAATGATCTGCACCTGCGAAAAAAGCGCGAGCGACGCGAAAAACTGCTTTTTCGTCAGCCAAGTTAAAAAACTTGCACGAAAATGGGTGATTTCTCCCTGTAGATCATTTGAGTTTTGTATTTCCATAGCAGCATTCATTGTTTAAGCTTTCCAAAAAATAGATTTATTCAGGCTCGCGTTCTTGCGCGCTTGTGCTCCAGGGCGCTTGCATTCTAGCGAGTCACCATTTTGCCCATGCGTGCGGCATACCATTGCCAAGGCTTTCCTGCCGCAGTGATATTAGGCGCTAGATCTGAGCCATAGTTTTTTTGAGTAAAAAAATCGCCGTTACTTTTACGAACCTGACCTTGAAACTGATAGGTAAAGCCATAGATCTGTAAGGCGCGACAGCTTTCTGGACTGGCAAACTCAAGCAAATACTGCGCGAGGTATTCATGCAGCTCTGGATTTTTGACCTGCTCACGCAAGAACTGCACAACTTCTAATACACCACCTTGAGACTCGATGCGAGCAACGCGATGGTATTCTTCTGGTAATAATCTTTGAGGTAGATTTTTCTTAGCCGACGAAAGTTTCATTTCCAAACGACATGCGACTTCAGTTCCGCTTTCAAGGCCGATACGACCCCGGCACACCGCCATAAGTTCATCGCCCTGCAAACCCTGCGTAGCCAAAGTCCCGCAGGCATCGAGCTGCCTTGGGCAGGCACGAAGCAGATCGTATATCGGAAAGCGACTGGGACGGCTAATAAGGTGCGTGTCTTCGATTAAAAGTTCTTTTATCAATGCATTTTGAATAAAGCCGATTGTTTCTACGGGCTCTGGCGCATGCACGATGTGTGTCATGCGTTGAAGTACCGCATCAGGCAGCTCTCGCACACCGCTATCTTCTTCAGAAAAATTCGACGCTGCAATAATTTGCACCGACGCCGGAACGCGATATCCGAAAATGCTACGTTCTAGCAGTAGCTCCGTCAGTATATTAAATGTTTCTTCTCGCGCACGTGTCAGCTCGTCTAAGAAGAGAATTGTTTTTTTATTACAATGAAAGATTTGGTGCAGCACTTCTGCCGGATACATTTTAACAAAGCCGAGTTCCTTCATTTCACTCGTCGAGGGTATGAATAAGGCCAAGGGGTCCAAATACTGCGCATGGAGAATCTGCAAATCAAAGTCATACTTTTTCGCATAAGCTTTCACTAAACTCGTCTTGCCAAAACCACTCGAACCCCAAAGCATTAAAGGAAGCTTTGTCTTATAGTGAGCGACTAAGATTTTGTTGTAGTTCAGCATTTATGCGGCTCCTTGTTTGGCGATTCTTTGAGCTGAGGTAATTGATCTCTTAAAATGAGCAAATACCCATATAAATGCATTCGGCGAGGCTGTGACATTTGGGGTCAGGGGGCTGAGGTCATCGGCGGCAGCTAGTATTTGAGCAAGATTGTTGTAAAATCTGCCACTAATATAACTATCAATTAATTGATATATTATGGTTATTTTATATCATTTAATTGATAGTTAAATGAAAATTTCTTGAAATAACAGCGATTTCTTGATAAACTACAATTAATTGATATATTTAGCACACTATGACTTAAATAATTGGGTGTTATTTTGAAAAAACGATCTATTCCCTCCCCTTTAACCAAGCGCCTACTCACTGAACTAGGTGAGAATATTAAGCTGGCACGTCTTCGACGTCACCTAGCTGTGCGAGTAGTAGCTGAAAGAGCCGGGGTCTCTTTAAATACGATTACTTCTTTAGAAAAAGGTCTTGCTGGAGTCAGTATCGGTGTTCTCGCCAATGTTCTCCATGTGCTCGGATTAGCGGAAGATATCAAATTACTTTCGAGAGATGACGTTTTGGGGAGAAAGCTTCAAGACTTAGAATTACTTCCCAGAAAAAAAGCGCCGAAAATTAAAGCTACAAAATCGTCGCAAGCAACGAAGTAACGAAGTAACAAATTAAACAGGTGACCAGCATTATTAATCAACAAAAACAAATTGAAGTATGGGCCGACTGGCTAAACGAAAATAAGCCTATTTTTGTAGGTGTACTGAATGCCCATGTTTCTAGAGGTAAAGAAGTTTTTTCCTTTGAATATGATCCGCTTTGGCTTAAAAGTCCGCAAGCTTTTGGCCTAGATCCCGCATTAAGTTTATATTCCGGCAAACAATATCTAGCCGATGAAAAGCCTAATTTTGGTGTTTTTTTAGACTCATCACCAGACAGGTGGGGACGTACTCTTATTGAGCGAAGGGAAGCATTGTTAGCTCGCAATGAAAAAAGACCCGTAAAAAAGCTGATGGAATCTGACTTTTTACTCGGAGTGTTCGATCAACATAGAATGGGTGGACTTCGTTTTAAATATAACGACGGGCCTTTTTTAAGCGACAACAAAGAATTCGCAACTCCTCCTTGGACTTCTGTACGCGAATTAGAAGCTATTAGTTTAAAACTCGAAACTGACGATGCTGAAAATAATCCAGAATATTCACAATGGTTGCAAATGCTTTTTGCTCCGGGAGCATCTCTTGGTGGAGCAAGACCAAAAGCAACAGTATGTGATCACAATGGTCACTTATGGATTGCAAAGTTTCCAAGCAAAGGCGACACCCATGATGTCGGTGCATGGGAATATATCGTTTACGAACTCGCAAAAAATTGCGGCTTAAACATACCAAGCGCACAAGTCATAAATGTCGGCTCCAAACACCATACATTTCTTTCAAAACGATTTGACCGCACAGATTCA
>JAGOVF010000032.1 GCA_018060885.1 Oligoflexales bacterium
GACTATAGAATATTAAAAACCGCTAAAGGGAAAACTCTTCAACTCCAAGCCCCTATGCTTACCACTAAGCCCTGGACTTTTCAATAAAACAGCCGCAGTCTGTTTTCCTAAACTTATTTGGCACGGAGTTAGTCTCGTGAATTTTGAAAATTTTAAGCAAGTCGTAGAACAGCGACGCTCGATGAGAATATTCGATAAAAAAGCTGTACCGAGAGATGTCTTGGATGCTTGTTTAGATTTGGCGCTGTTATCGCCAAACTCAAGCAACTTACAAACCTGGGAATTTATTGTCGTCGACACTGAGCCTATGCTCAGCAAATTATCCGCAGCCTGTTTAGGCCAAAACGCTGCAACTACTGCTGGCACTCTTATCGTATGTTTGGCTCATCTCGACAATTGGCGCCAGCATTGCGATTTGATTTTAACAAATTGGCCGAGCCGCCCTATTCCTAAAAAGGTGCAATTTTACTACAGCCGCATTGCCCCTTTTTTCTACGCGCAAGGTCCCTTAAACCTTTGGGGGCTGGTTAAAAAAATTGGCTTAAGCTGCATCGGACTATTTAAACCTGTCCCGCGCGAACCTTGCAGCCGCAATGATATGAAGGTTTGGGCCAGCAAAAGCTCTGCACTGGCATGCCAGACTCTAATGTTAGCTCTCAAAGCTCATGGCTATGATAGCTGCCCGATGGAAGGCTTTGATGGCGTCAGAGTGCGCCGCTTATTGAGTCTTTCAAGATGTAATACTCTAATACCTATGATTATTTCAGCCGGAAAAGGCAACGAAAAGGGCTTATACGGGCCACGCTTCCGCTTTCCTCGAGAACAGTTCGTGAAATATTGGGTCTAAGCAGAGAATTCTTAAGTACTGGATTTTTTCAAGATAGTTTGGTACCAAAGGCTTCAGCAAATCAAGCGTTTTATAAGTTCAACATATCTTAGGAGGAACACATGATAACAAAAGCTCGGTCACATTTAGTGATATTTCTTCTCTCTTCTTTTATTTTGGCAAATACAGCTAAGACATACGCCCACAATGACCAACACGCCGAAGTTATCGCACCTAGTAGCCTAGCAGAAATTAAAAAACTTTATGACACAAGCCTAGCCAGCAAAGACTTTACCCAGCTAAATCTCCAAGTCGCTCATGTTGATTTTTTATTTGTAGTACCGGTGAACGAACTGCGCAAAGATGTGGGCCTAGCTCCTGGCTTTGGTGAAGAATATATTAGTTATATTCCTTTAGATGGCCGCCAAGCTCTTAATGCAGACGAGCAAATGAGCTTTGACCTTAGTAACCAAGGTCTCGCGATGTTTCATAATTTCCATTACATCGATGCCGTTCGATCTTTTGAACAAGCGTTACGAATCAACCCAAACTTACCAGAGACCAAAGCTTTTCTAGCACTAGCTTACCTTAGCTTTTCTGGTGACATTTCAGGCTACCTCTATGCTGTTCAGCAACTCGCTGAATTGAAGCAAATGAGCCTCAACGCAAAACAATCAGCGTGGTTGAACTTCACGGAAGCCTATGTATTTTCCGGACCAGGCACTTTCCCATTGCAAGGCGCATTCACTAGTCTATTGCGCATCACCCAAAATGATATTGAAGCAATCACTCTAGGCGGCTGGCTTTCTCAATATGGTTCTATTGACTCCTACAAAAAAGCGCTCGTTCTTGATCCTAACCATGTCGGCGCGAGTCACTACTTGACCCACCTTTATGAATCAAGAAATGATTTCAAAACAGCGCTGAGTTATGGCGAAATGCATGCGAAACTTGCACCACAAGGCGGGCATGCGCAGCATATGTTCGGGCATATTCTACCGATGATCGGCGACCTGGATTTGGCTCTCGTACAATTTTTAAAAGCAGACAAAATTCATAAGGATTGGGCAGCGAAATACAATTATGACATCCATTACGATTGGCATACCAGCCACAACTTCCATTTACTGGGAGTAACTTATCTTGCTAAAAAACAATATAATGAAGCAGCAGATACTTTAAAAGAAGGTTGTGTAGCAGACTTTAGAGCTTGTGAAGCACTCGCAAAAGTCGCTGTAATGCAGCTTGATAGCTTATTGTTAGACGAGACCATAACCCTTGCACTAGGGCTCTTTTCTCCATCAGAATCAGCTGGGGTGCGCGATTATTTTAAACGCTTCCAACTTGAAATAGATTATGTTTCTGGAAAAATTACGAATACAACTGCTTTAGCATCTGCTGCTACTGCCTACCGCGATTCTGTCGGCCAAGCAATTGCGCGCCTAGCTTCAGTAACACCAGGATCTTCAGCCTACAAACAAATGACCACTTTGGTAGACTCTTTGTTTTTAGGCGGTGGTTTTGACAGTTGGGCAAACGGCTATCCAAACGCCATGCGTTTAAGAAATGCAGCGACTGAGCTGAAATTAAATGACTTAGTGAACTACATCGATCAAAAAGTGAACAGTATTATTGGAACGCCTTAGTTTTTAGTTTTCCATGGCGACCCCTTGTGGTAATTACAAGTTAATTTTTTGATACGGATGTAAATTTGATTTAAAGAGAAGAAAGGTTAGACAATGAAAAAAGCAACTTCAGCACTATCTTTGGCAATGTTCGCATACGCGGGGAGTTTAAGCGCAACCCTGCCCCCTCTTCCAACCACAGGCTTAGATAAATTTGAATGTTTTTTTGAAACTATGGTTCTAGTCGCGGAGCTCGAGTATCCCCTCGATTCAAGCGGCAGCAAGTCTTATACTTCCATTCAAGTAAGTGGAAATTTTCCCAGCGAGCCTGCAGAAGAATTTGTCACAGGTGGTGGAACTCCTTCTATTGATGTTTACATTAGCGAAACAGGTACAACTTTCACTGTCGAGAGAGATTTAACTGCTGTAATGGCTGGTGAAGCTAATCCGGCTATCGTTAGATACTCACTTCAACACAGCGGTGGACATGGATTATCTCCAGAGTTTGAGTGTCGCCCCACATTTGTAAATTAATTTTTTTTTAGACTGTTGAAGTTTTATAGCAATCACTTCAACAGTCCTCTTTTTAAATGCCTATAATGCCGCTCACAAAGGCTCGCAATGACCGCCTTCAAAGTCATTTCTTTACTGCTACTAAGTAATGTATTTATGACCTTTGCCTGGTACGGACATTTAAGGTTCAAAGACAAACCACTTTTCTACGTTATACTAGCAGCTTGGGGTCTGGCTTTTTTTGAATACTGTCTGCAAGTGCCGGCGAATCGTTTGGGCCATGGTTATTTTACCGCCCCGCAACTTAAGACCATTCAAGAGGCAATTACCTTCGGGGTCTTTGCAATATTTAGTTATTTTTATTTAAGAGAAAAGCCGACGCTATATGATCATGCTTCTTTTTTATTAATACTAATCGCAGTTATGATTAGCGTTTTCCAACCTAAACCGCCCTAATAAACGCCAGTCATTAAAGTCCCGCGAAAACTTTTACAAGGCAGCACAGCTGTTTTTTGCATTAAAATTGTTCCAGGATTGAGCACTGCGTTACAACCAGTTTGAGCTTGATCCGCCATAATGGCACCAAATTTTTTCAATTCAGAGCTCACTATTTGTTCCGTTTCTGGATGTTTAAATTTAACTAAACTGCGATCGACCTTCAAATTAGCCAACTTAGTCCCAGCCCCCAGGTTCGTGTCTCTACCTAGAATGGAATCACCGACATAGGCAAAATGACCAGCTTTTGCATCATCTAAAAAAACAGAACCTTTTACCTCCGTCGTATGTCCGACAACAGCACGCGGCCCGATATAAACCTCTCCGCGTATATATGCACCATGGCGTATCTGCGCCTGAGAACGAATAATACAGGGACCTTGAATATAGGCAAAGGGCTCGACTATAGCACCCGCTTCGATATACACCGCACCCTGAATATGTGCCTTTTCGCTAACTAGGTCCGAAAGTATTAGCGGTGCATCTTTTACATTTAAGTGTTTAAGGCCGTGTTTTATCCAGTCTGAAAGATTTTTGCCCAGCAGAGCAAATATATCATCCGGCAAATCTGGCATTCCAGACAGGTCCAATTTTGATTTATCAAAAAAAAGCTGTGTTTTTAATAATAGACTCATGATCTTTCCCTTTTCGATTAGGCACCTCGGCAATATTTGCCTAAAGTCCGATTAAATACAAGCCGAAGCTCATTCATTAAAGAAACTTAGTATTTTTGGCTTGTTTATATTTTCCACTCCGCAAAGGGGGTATCGATGTTTGATGCAAATGCATTTAAGAAAAAAGCCAAATTCTGGGTTGAGTCCAATCCAAGCGGATCGCTTGAGGAATTTATAGACTTTTGCGAAGAAATGATTCCTTCAGGTCAATTTGCATCAAACCAATGGCTGCTTGAGCAAACTGTGAATTGGTTCCGCTACATTATCAAACAACGAGAAATTTCGAATCATCTTCATGGTGAGTTTCTTGATTAAAAGATCTCAAGACTTTTTTCTAAGGCCCTGATAAAGCTCTTCGACGTATTCAAATTCTTCAAGATCAATTTTTTCTAGACTATCATAATCTTCATAACCGAGGTCTTCTAGCCAGCTGACACCTAGCATTTCTGGCAAGGGCGTTACAACGACGTCACCGTCGTCTTGTTCATAAACTTCAAAGGCTGCTTCAATGATGGCCAATTCAGACATTTTAAAGTAATGGTAACCATCTGCATTTAACAGCTGACCGTTTCTGGAATCGCCCGTCCAATATTCCTTACTATACCTAGGAGCTTTTTCACTCATAGTAGTTGTCTTTTATTGCAAGTGGAACAGGTGCTTTTTCATGAAAGTGCAGCCAAAATTCTTTGACATATAAAAAACCAGAGTAATAGGACAAAAGCAAGGAAAGCCAAATCAGAACCATGCCTATCGTTTGAAGCGGAAGCCCAAGCAGGGGATAGTGTATCAACAAAAGGCTTAGAGCCGTCGATTGGAAAATTGTCTTGAGCTTACCAAAACCACTCACTTCAATATCAACATTTTCCTTGGCTGCGATGAGTCGAATACCGTTAATGGCAATATCGCGCAGTAACAACAAACCTCCCAAAAAGATTGGTAGTCTATCCATACCACACAGAAGCAGGATGCCTGTCGCTGATAAAATCTTATCAGCGATTGGGTCTAGTGTAGCCCCCAACCTAGATTCTAGACCATAGTGTCTTGCCAACATTCCGTCAAAAACATCTGTCAATGCGGCCAGACTATAAAGCAAGCCACAAATTATAGTCAAATATTTAAAATCCCACGGATATAATAAAAGTATGAAGGGAACAAATAGAACGCGAACAACGGTCAATTGATTCGGTAGACCGGCAATCCAAGTTGGAAGACTTTGTGGGTTCATTTAACGAGACCTCTCCGAACTATACTGAGCTGACTTTATCGCTAAGCTGACTTTATCGCTAAGCTAAATATATCAAACAAGCGTAAGATCATTAACTTCTGCCATCACACGCATGTTTGGCCTTAAACGTTCCAACTGATCTTGTCCCAAAATGCGTATCGATTGGAATAGAAAAACTAATATTTCATCACTGGATTTATCTTGCCTTAAGTTTATAGACTCATCTACGATTATTTGACCCCCATCGGCAAATGCTTTTTTAATAACTACCTTAAAATTTTTACCGCCTCGACTGACTTGTATGGGAAGTTCCGAGTTAAGAACTTCATAGCCTTGACGTTGTAGCTCTTGGATCACTAAATTTCTATTGAAGCTATCTATGCTCAAGGCTTGCCTAACTCTGCGTCGCTCACAGTCTGGGCAACGTTTTCCGGACCAACGCATATTTTTATGGTCGACATAAATTTTAGAACCATCTTTGAGCCGCAGACCCTGCCAATGCCAGTCTTTTTGCTCCAAACAATAGGCACAAAACCGTCTATTTTCTTCATCCATAGGCTCACCCCTCCCCAATCGGCTTAATTTGCTTGCAAGAACTTATCGATTCACAACAATTTGCCCGAAATTTACTTTAAGGATATCATAACTGACTTAGACTTTTTACAAAGATCCGAACAAAAGATCGAAAAGCTTACAATTAACAATAATTTTAGTTAGGGATCATAGCCATGAAATGGCTTTGGAACGAACTTAAAAAAAACTTCGACACTTACCGTCTGAGTGAGCTTACAGATTTTTATCAGCGCGAGGACGATTATAAAAAAACACCATTACTGAATATTATCTGTGATATTGATAAGACTTATCTGGAAACTGAATTCGATACGTTTATAGATATTGCTAAGATTGCCTTTGAGGATGCGCAAGCAAAAACAACGGTTCAAGGCGCAAGTGAATTATTACACAGTTTACGGTGGCAGGCATCAAATGCAAACAACATTAAACCGCTGCCGCTACATTTTGTTTCTTCATCCCCCCCCCAACTTCGACGCGTACTGGAAGAAAAGTTTCTATTAGATGGTTTAGACTGGACTAGCGATACTTTTAAAAATCAAGCTTACAATCTTAAAAAAATACGTGTCAAACAACTGCGGCAGCACGTAGCCTATAAGGTCAATGCGATTTTAGATATTATAATTTCCTCTGCGCCCAAAAGTGAGTTCTGCCTAATTGGTGATGACGCCGAAGCGGACGCGTATATTTATTTAGGCATAAAAATTCTTACTGACCGAGACCTTTCTCCTGATGGCTTTGCAAAATATTTGAGCTATTCGCAAATCGATAAAGGTTTAATTTCTTATTTAATGAGCAAGACAAAAAAAATTAATCAGCAAAGCATTAAGGGAATTTTTATAAGAAAAACCTCAGCTCGGCAGATTTTGAATTATGGCTACAAAAACTCGATTTATTATTTCGAAAATTATTTTGAAGCTTCACTCATGATGATTATCAACGGAATATTGCCCTTCTCACAACTTTGGCCATTAACACAATATTTTCACAATCGCTGCAAATTCCCACTGGAAGTCATTGCAAACTATGTTGAATGTGCCTTTGATCTATTCCCAGAACATTATCTGCAAGAAAAGATACTTTTTTCGGAAAAACTTAAGCGACTCACTGAGCTCCCTATACAAAAAAAACAAGCACTACATGAAGCTTCGCTGTTCTTTCGTTTTGAAGCTGCTAAACAAACAAATATTTCAGAAGAAGAATTACTTCGTATGGCTGAAAATTTTATGACAAGGCAGAAATAAGCGAAAGGGTTGTTTGCGCAGCAAAGTTGGTTTGAGCAAGCATAGCCGTCGAAGCATTCATACGAATCTTTGATTCAACCATTTTGGAAACTTCGCTAATATAATCAGTATCAGATATTTTCGACTTCGCAGCTGCAATATTTTCATGATACACATCAACATAATCTAGCGTCCTTGCTAGTCGAGCCTGCACAGCCCCAAAAGCCGCGCGTTGATTTGTCAAAGTTGCAAGAGCTTGATCATATGAAGTTGGAAATAAATCATCTTCAGGAAGCAGCAAATCTTCTGCATCTTCTAAACTCAGACCTGATTCTTCAGATAAGTCGCTTAGAATATCTTTAACATCCTGCAAACCCAATAACTCTGGACGAGCACTAATTTCGTTAAATCCAGTCATTCTAAGTATATTTAGATCCTCAGAGCCAACATCTTCACTAATACTCGGATCACCAAGCCTAAAAACAAGCTCAGATGGAGACTTTTCATTTTTTCCATCTAAAAGTGGAATTCCATTAAACTCTGTAGTTTGGGCAATACGGCTCACTTCGTCATACAAAGCGCTGTATTCGATGAAAAGAAATTTTCTTTCTACATCTGTCACTGAGGTATTTGCCGCACTGATATTTATTTCCTTCATACGAGTGATAATATTATTTATTTCTGAATAGGCCCCTTCAGCCGTTTGCAATAAGGATACTGCATCATTTATGTTGCGTTTCGCACTGGCCAATCCGCGTAATTTAAATTCCATTTTTTCTGCTAACGCGCGTTCAGAAGGTCGAGGGTCATTTTTTGTGAACACCTCACCAGACGAAAGCTTTTGCATAGAGTCGCTGTGCTGCTCACTTGCTTTTTGCAAATCGCGATTTATCTTCTCGCTGACGCCTTTATCTATAATCCGAAAGCTCAATTAATTCACTCCTGTATTTTAAGCCGCGAGAGAGGAGTTTGCATTTTCTTCATTATTTTTTTGCCCGCCAGCGACTTCTACCAAAATTTCTTCAGAATTTTTGTAGTGACTATTTAAAATAGGCTTTTGTGCCTTTGCGATATGAACTGAGAGGGCTTTGGCGGCTTCTTCTATGCCATTTAAATATTGCAATAGATTTTTTGTATTTTCATCATCATTTGGCGAGTTTGTTTTTAAAATGAGCATTTCGCTTAGCGTTTTAAATTCTAACATCAAGCTAACAATGCCACCTAAAGCATCAGAAACGGATTGACCCAATGCATCAAACTGATGAACCGCTGATTGTGCAAATTGCTCACAAAAAGTCATATCAAAATAGTACCGATTCATCTCACGGTATATTTTATCGGCATTAGCTGTGAGTTGGTAGATTCTTTGGTTAATCGAATCTCGTGAATAAGTCATTTCATCGTCACTCTTTTTTAATGCTACAATTTCTTTTGTTAAGGTATTTACCAAACGTTGCAAAGAATTTATATCATTTTGAAGCAATTCTACATTGCGCCCAATTTGCCCAATCTCTTTGATTGAACCCTGCGAGTGAATGCGAATTTGACTAAATTGCTCTATAAATCCGTTAAATTTTTCACTAGCAGAGCTCACTGAATTATTGCTTTTTTCTAGGTCTGTTGAAGCATGTTTTGCTTCACTCTGGATTGTGATTAATAGTTCAGTAATAGATCTGGTAGCCGAACTCGACCTCACGGCAAGCTTTCTAACTTCATCAGCAACGACCGCAAAACCTTGCCCCTGTTCACCAGCTCTCGCGGCCTCTATAGAGGCATTTAATGCCAACAAATTCGTTTGTTCTGCGATATCATCTATGACGTCGATGATATTGACGATTTGCTCCGCCCGCTGAGACAATAAATTCACCAACCTTGCGGCAGACTTTACATCCTTTTTTGAGCCTTCTATTGAAGTGCTTATATTGTCAAGAGATGACCAACCACTTTCCAAACTTGTTACATATTCATTACCGCGTTGACGTAAATCTTTTAAATGATGATGCAGGGGATGATCTACGTTCATCGTTCCATCTAATTTGAGTTTTAATTTATGCGCCTCTCGGTTGACGATATCAACAGAGTTCGCTTTGCTAAACTCATGCTTTTTGATGGTGCGAATTTGACTATTGAGTATATTCGCTTCTAACTTGTTATTTAAAGCGACAGTCGCAACTGATTCACAATCTTTAATTAATTCTCCTAGTTTTTTACTGACGCTGTAATTCTTATCTAACACTTGATAAGCAAGATCTTGGGTCTGTAGTAAGTCTTGAAATGCAACTTCAAATGTCTGGACATTTCTGGGCATACTTCCCAAAAGTCTTTGATCAAAACCTTCTCTAACATTTTTATTATCTAATTTTTTAAGGTGAAAATGGTTGAACTCCACACTGAGATGGTCTGTCTTATCTTCGATTTGTTTAATTAAGTTGGAAAATATTTCATCAGCTGGTCGATTTGAATCATCGGAGCTATTTGATTTTGCAAAAACAGAGGTCTCAATCGCTGATTCTGTTATCTTCTGAGGCAGGTACCAAAACAAAAAACAAAGAGCACTCAACACAAAAATATCTAACGCATACATAATGCCGAGCAAACTAAACTCTGTTGTTTGTGTGTAGTCAAAAGAGCTAAAAAAATAAGCTAAACGCACACCTAATAGCGCAATAAGGCCAAATACTAACACTCGCCATGGAAAACGCGCACGCATACAGACTTATCTCCCTCATCTGATGAACAAACCAGAAAGCTTGTCTTCTCATTCGGAAATAATAAATCTAAGATAAGTCAATTATGGAAATAGAGAAATTCTTCTGGCAAAAATCCTAGCTCAGGTGCTTTAATTTACCCAGAAAAATCTATTTTTTTAGCAAAAGTTGAAGTCTAGAAAGTTCAATTTACAAACACTCCTTGCCCCAAGCCTTGCGAGCCAATTCCGGATAATCTACAAATGGATTTCTATTCTTTTGCCAGTGGCTGTATACTCGCTCATGACGAGCCGCTTCCTGCGCTGACACGACATCATTTTCATGCCACTCTAACAGAGTGCATAAATTCCCCATGTAAAAACCAGTCCCGGAAATTTCTTTTTTCATCTTTAAGGCATTTTTATAACGCACAGCCATATAAAAAATAGATCGCGCCGTATCTCCCTTAACTTCATCTCGCGGTTCAAAAGAATTACTGTCCACAAAGTTATTAGGTGCCTCTTTTACTGGACGTCCGCCAATATCAAAGTCTTTATTACCTCGAATTGAGTTAACTTCTTTTAATGTTGGCCGCAAATGATGAAGATCGGATTTTGCTTCAGATCCAGCTCTTTCTAAACCGCGCGACTGCGGCCACAAATGCTCTCTGTTCCACACACTGCGTTGTTTTTTGCTTACCAAAAATCCTTCATAGAAAAGTTCCATTTCTCCGTTTCCAACCAAACTCTTGTCTATATCAACCAAGGCAACGTCAGCTGAGTTATATGATATTTTTTTATGGCCGCGGATGTCTTCGTACAAGCTTTGGATGAGTTCTTCCCCTTCCAAGGCACTCAAATTACTTGTGTAATATTCTAAAATAATAGGATTTACTTCTGAGGAAATCGCTGCTGATGAGATATTGGAAGTCTGAGGGTCTCGGCCACATGCTGCAAGATATAAAAAGCTAAAAACCATAATTCTGCATTTTGCCATTTTTCACCCTCTTTATGAGAAAAAGTAAAACTTCGAACGCTTAATTTCAGAACTCATTTTCCGATAAGACGCAATAGTACAGTGCTAGTTTTTAGATTTTTAAGAATTTCTTAAGAAACATGAACTTAGCTTAACATCGTGACTTTTCAATGACAAGCTTTGTCCATGTCAATTTCTGTTAGAAAATCATTAAACGTGAGGCTTTTAGAATGGATTTAGAGCTCTTGCTTAATTACGCTGTGAAAGTCGGAGCCTCTGACATCCTACTTAAAACAAATTGTTCCCCCAAATATCGTATTGGTGGAGAGCTTATTAGCGGCAATTTTAATGAGATCGTCACTGCGGACATGATGGTTAAGTGGGTCAAAACTCTTCTACCGACCCATCTCACAAAAAAGTTCGAATCGCTAGGAGAAGCAGATTTTAGCTTTACAAATAGAAATCATATCCGATTTCGGGTCAATTTATTTAGGCAGCGGCAATCTTTTTCTGCCGTCTTACGAGTTATAAATTCTGCCGTTCAAAGCCTAGACGAATTGCTAATTCCATCACAAGTCGCAAGTCTCACCGAATATAAACGTGGGCTCGTATTAATTACGGGCGCAACAGGCAGTGGAAAATCCACAACACTCGCAAGCTTAATCAACAAAATTAACAACGATTCCTATAGTCATATAGTCACTGTAGAAGACCCGATCGAATTTTGGTTTGAGGACGTGAATTCGACTATAAACCAAAGGGAAATTGGGGTTGACACCTTGTCTTTTGCAAATGCTCTAAGAGCTGCCTTGCGTCAGAATCCTGATGTCATTTTAGTGGGAGAGCTGCGTGATAAGGAAACCATCGAAACCGCACTTATGGCCGCTGAAACTGGTCACCTAGTTTTTTCAACTTTGCATACGTCTAATGCGAGCGAAACAATTACCCGCTTGCTATCTTATTTTTCACCTGAGCAAGAAAAATCGATTCGCCTTGTCCTCTCACAAACATTACGAGGCGTTATTTCTCAGCGATTAGTACCCTGTATAGATGGGAGTGGTATGATTGCTGCTGCAGAAATAATGTTTGTGAATTCCACAATTCAAGATTTAATTCTTAATGCTAAAAGCTTCGAGGGGATACAAGACGCCATAAAAAATGGGTCAGTAGGTCATGGGATGCAAACTTTTGATCAATCACTTATGTATCTTTATCAACAGGGCCTCATTTCTCAAGAAGTTCTCATTTCAAATGCTTCAAATCGGGATGATATTCGACTTGCACTTTCGGGTATTGCCTCTTAACTGCGTAGCACATTTTTAATCTACGTGATGCACATTTTTAAGCGAATTTCATTTAGTATGTAGCTTGCAGTAGCTGCCTTGGCTGCCAGAGGACCGCTCAATTTTTATGCCATCCATGGCAAAATTTTCGCTACGGGTTCGGGCTCCTGCCCTCACCAGTTCCTCTGGCAGCCAAGGCAGCTACTGCAAGCTACATACTAGAGTGAATATCAGAACTATGTGCCTACGCAGATCGCAACATTTCCTGTATTACATTTCAAAAAATTCTCCATGAATCGGAGTCTAGGCACTGTGAGCATTGCACTAACAGAAGTTTACGGGATTCAGTGCTTGGTAAATTTATGGATACAACAAAATATACTGAAGAAATTACGCAATATATGCAGTTCTAAACACGAAAATAAATTAGAAAACATGAAGGCTAGGCTGAGGGTAAGGCAAGAGTGCCGGAGGAACTGGTGAGGGCGGGATGCCCGAACCCGTAGCGAAAATTTTGCCAGGGAAGGCATAAAAATTGAGCGGTCCTCTGGCACTCTTGCCTTACCCTCAGCCTAGCCTTCATGTTTTCTAAACGAAAGTCATAAAATGTGTATTACGTAGTTAATTAGTGAACTCATTTTGCATTTTTATTAAATCTAACAAAGCCCTTTGGCTAGCATTAATGCCTTTGAAATCACGTAGTGAAATTAAATATTCTGCGAGATCTTTCTTTTCATCAATATCACTATAAACAGGTAATCCAGTAAACAATTGCGGACCAATGGCTACTTGCAATTCTTTTAGTGTATTTGCAGAAGAATAATTAACCGATGTCCAAATGGTTTCTGCTAAATTCTCTCGCCCGGCAAAAAGATAAAAGCCTCCATCCATTGCAAGTCCAGCAACAAATTTATGCTCTTTTAAAAGATCAATAGCTTGTAAAACATCACTGCAAGTCAGACGTGGACAATCCGCACCGATTAAAAAAACTGCATCATAAGATTGTAAAAGATGAGAATACACTGCCCCTAAGCGCTGACCTAAGCTGCCTTGATGTTGCAATATTGTTGGATGACCGCGCCATAATTTACTGTTAAGTCCATCTGGTTCAGCTACGGCAAAAAAGGTAGAAACATTATACAAAGTGCCATTTTGTTCAATCAAATCTTGGAACAGCTCTCTCAAACAATCAATCATCTGTATATAGATTAAGTGTGCATTCTCTGTGCCAATTTCTGCTGCTAAGCGGGTTTTTACAGGAGATAGCTGAGGCGTTTTCACAAAGGCTGCAACAGCGATTCGCATAACTTTAATTTACCTTATTGTTATATCGGCATTGAAAATCTTTGATTTGATCGCGAGTCAATTGACGATGCCAGCGTGTCGTTTTCCACCAACCTTGCTCCTGATAGCGCCTCGCGCTCGTATATAAAAATGCCGCGAGCGGCTTAACGCTTATTTTTTTCGCACGGGCTTGCCATATTAAAGCATGATCTTCGGCTTTAACCACATTTTCATCATAGGCATTAAGGTCTTTAAAAAAGACTTTTTTGGGCATACAAAAACCCTGATCGCCAAAAGGCAGGCCCTTAATATGGGAACGCCACCAAACACCTATCACATTGAGCCACATAAGCAGAGGTCCGTCTTTCAGGAAAAGCAGATTAAAATATGTCAGTGCTTGATCGTGGGTAACTATATATTTCGCCAACTTAGATATGGCCCTTGTTCCGACTCGACTGTCCGCGTGTAAAAACCAGAGATATTCGCCCTCAGCCAGTTGCGCCCCTTTATTCATTTGTTTTGCCCTCGAAGGCAAAGATTGCACACATCTCATGGGCAAAGATGTTTTTAACAGTTTCAATTCTTTCGAAATACTAGAACAGTCGTCAGACTCAGCTCCTACAATGAGAATCTCCGCGCTGATTGATTTATCTAATTCGAAATACTCAATGAGATCATTAACCAGCAGCTTCCAGCAGAGCTCTTTTGGTGCTATTGGAATGATGATACTAAGATTCATGATAAGATTTATAACACAACAATTAAGTTTTAACTAAAAAATCGAGCATACGCGGTGGCAACTCTTGATAGGAAAAAAAACCCGCCGAGCGATAATTCGGCGACATAATAACGTCGTTAAAGTGCTTTTCGAAGTCCGCCCTGGTTAAGCGAAAAAGCTGATCTCCAAGTCTTATAGACATAACTCCTTTTGGCGCCAAAGGTTCAATTCGGTGTTTATAGAAAGTCAATCTTTCACAACTCCATTCTACAGAACGCACTAGTTCTTTCGGAGAAGCGGAAGTGCGACGTTTTTTTTCGCGGCTTATTCGTTGTCTAGTTGAACTTGAAGAGCTTGCAGCTACTGCCACATCAATTTGTGCATGGCGTGCAGCTTTTGCGATGATTTGTTCTCGCTGTTTTGCTTCTTCTTTTAACTTAGCTTCTTCAGCCTGATTCAATTTTCTATAATCTAATAAAACCTGCCATTGGGTTGCATTAATACCGGCATCAAGATAGTTATCGTCTATATTTATACTTTGAGGTTCCTCGTCAAAAAGTCCTTCGTGCATGACTCTAATATCACCACTGGGCAGTACTAAGCGAATTTGGCTAGATGCCAAACCATCTTCAAGCAACAAATGCGGCAAGCCTGTTTTTTTATGAGAAAAAATAAAAACTATTTCTGACACTATGTTTGTCCCTTTAAAGATTCGGGCCCCAAATTGGCGAGCTCACTTCATAGAGACCTGTTTCAAGCAATTTTTGCTGGCTACCGTCGCGACGCATCATATAAAGCTGATGAACTTTTTTAATATTTTGATTACCAACTCGATTCGATGAAAATGCAATAAGCTGGCCATTAGGTGCCCAAGAAGGATTTTCATTATCGCCCGATTTTAAAGTGAGTCGCTCGAGATTAGAACCATCGTGGTTCATTAAAAACAAATCAAATCTATCAATTTCTTTATCGTATCCAGCAAAAGCTAGTTTTGTCGAATCTGGCGACCATGCTGGGGCTGCATTATACCAACCTGCGTAAGTTAAGCGCATATCTGACACTACTTTCGGAGTCGAAGGTGTCGGCCAAGTTATAGAGGCTCGGAAAATATGCGGATTGCCAAAGCGACCAGAGACATAAGCAATCCAATTGCCGTCAGGTGAAAATTTTGGCTCTACATCTAAGCCACCGCCGCTGATAAAAAGACTACGAGAACCTTTGGGGACAGGACGTATAAATAAATCCGTGTCTCCAGCAGCAGAAGCCGTATAAACCATCAATTTACCATCTGGAGAAAAGCTGCCACCACTGTTCATGCCTTTTTCAGTTGCCAAAGCCTGGATCTTTCCAGTCCGTGTATCATATTGATAGATGTCAGGGTTACCGCGAGTATATGCGGTAAACAAGACATATCTACCATCAGGACTCCATGCAGGAGAAAGCACCGGCAATTTAGAATCAGTCAATTTTTGTACATTCGAACCATCGAAGTCTGAGATATATAATTGTTTAACTGAGCCTTTGGATTTTTTACCAGTAAACGCTATTTTAGAAGTAAATATACCTTCAAGACCGGTGTATTCTTTTAAAATGTGATTCCCGTAAACTTTGAGACTTTGAATAAACCACGCTTCGTCTTTGCCTTGAAATTTTTTTCCTAGCAACATACGAGACTGAGCAAAGTCATAGGTTTGTATTTCTAATGTGACTTCTTCGCCACTTTTCTTCAAAACCCCAAAAACTACGCAGTCCATTCCAAGCAATTTTAATGAACTAAGTTGCGCTGCAGCACTGCTCAAATTACCTTGAGCGATTGCCTTTGCCACACCAGGCATAATATCTTGGTAGGCCGTAGCATCCATAGTACTAAAGATTCCGGAAAAATTTAAATAATAGCTCAAGCGATCAGATCCTAAATTTGACCAATTTTTCAATTGCTGATCTGTCGATTCAACTTGGAAAACTGGCACACCGACGATAAGTTTTCTAAAATTTGGATTTGAAATATTTATGAGTGGTGCGGCTTCCACTCTAGGGAAAAAAATTGTTAGCAATAAAACACTGGTAATTATTTTAAGCATGCGTAGTTTCTCCAGGAATTTAATCATTAATATTGAATCTAAACCTTAATAAATCCGTTGCCTTTCCCATAGGAGGTTCCGGCAAGGGCGAACAGTTTTCAATACTTTGTAGCACAAGCTGATCGTATTGTGAATCATCAGAAGACTTTACCATCTCCAAATTACGTGGAGAGCCATTAGAGTCAATATAAAATTCGACTATGACTTCAAGATCTTTCCTCTTTATCTGATAAGTATCAGGAAGGCTGTAGCATCGATGAACAGAGGATTTCACCGCCGCCAAATATTTGTTCATAACCATGTCGCCTACCTGAGAACTGACACTTTTGTCAGAATTTTCTATATTTATTTGTTTTTCTAAACTTGCTAAAGCCGAGCTTTTTTGAGCTTGGCGTTCATCAGCAAATTGATTTTGCTTTCGCAGCGCCTCTAGGGCCTGGCGCTTGCGCAAATCTAGTTCTTCAAGTTTATTATCCTCTTCCGGAGGCTTGGGGGCAGGAGCTGGCTTAGGTTCTTCGATTATAGGCTTTTCCGACTCATTTTCATCTTTTTTGATATCTTCAACTATCTTTTCTTCTTCTTTAATTTCTTCTTCTTGTTCTTTTAAACTGTAGGTTTTAGGTAACTGCGGCAAAATATTTTTTTCTACCGCTGGTGCCTCTGCTATTTTAACATCTGGCAATGCCGTTTCTTTTGCTTCTGGCAATAGGCTGGTATCAAAACTCAAATCCGTTTCTATGACCCATTCTTGCATATCTCGCTTAAAATGGTTCTCGATATTTAGGCGAGAAAAAACCAAAATCCCAATATGAACAAACAATGAAATAAAAATAAATCGACGGACGATGAGTTCCTGATCTTTAGCTAACGCAAGAAAACGCTGCAACCATGGAACTTTTTGATTCTTTGTCTCATTCATGACAAGTTATCACGATGAGCTTTGAGGTTTGGTTATCATGCTAATCTTGTCAACTCCTGCCATCTTAGCCTGTCCCATCGCGTCAACGACAGAGCCGTAAACGACCCCTCTATCTGCACGAATATAGAGCGTTTTGTTTTCTTGACCTTCAAACAAAACTCTTAATCTTTCTTTTAAGGCATCAGCAGGCACTTTTTGTTGGGACAAATAATAATCACCTTGTTTATTTATCGACAAGACGACTCGTTTACTTTCTATTGCAGCACCTTTTGCCTTGCTCTGTGGCAGATCAATTTTAATACCAGTTACTGACAGCGGTGCCGCGACCATAAAAACTATTAATAAAACCAACATAACATCGACCAAGGGAATGATATTTATCTCCGCCATTCCCTCATACTCATCGCCATTACCAGAACCTTTTAAGTTAAAAGCCAATCTGTAGACTCCCTCAGTTTTTAATAGGTAGAGAAATCATACTAGCTGTTATTTTTTTGGTTCTGAAGTTTCGCACGTTCGCCAACAAGATAACGTTCTACGATATTTAAAAAATCGACTGAAAAGCCATCAATCGCAACCATAAGCTTTCTTATTTTGGCTGAAAAAATATTGTAGCCAATCGCTGCTGGAATTGCCGCAGCAAGTCCAAATGCAGTGGCAATCAACGCTTCAGAAATGCCAGGCGCAACCGCACTCAGGCTTGCATCTCCACGCTGAGCAATCCCTTCAAAGGCTCGCATAATTCCCCAGACAGTGCCAAATAGCCCAATAAAAGGCGCTGCGGACGCACAAATTGCTAGCGACGGCACAAATTTTTCAAGATTTTGTCGTTCAAGGATGCGAGCTTTATTTAAAATTCGACCCAAATTTTCCATCGAAGATTGGACAAATAGCTCCGAACCTCCGGTCTGGTTTTTTAATTGGTTACCTTTGACTAATTCAGCATAGCCGCGTTTAAAAATCTCGCGCTCCGGGCTGTATTCAAAATCATTAACTTTCGCATTTAAATCATTTAAAGAGCGACTTTCCCAAAACTTAGCAAGGAATTCTTGACCGGCCTTTTCCAAGCGCTGCATATAAAAATACTTCGCAACGACGATACCCCATGCTGCTATTGACATAAAAACAAGAATCAACAGCACGCTAAACACAACGGGACCTGAAGACAATGCCTGCGTAAAAACCGAGTGAGATGTCGCTAAGTCCTCACCTTTTTCAACCTCATCAACCAGCTCACCGGTGCCTTTTACTGTAGAGTTTTTCATTTTAGTTTCTTGCTCAGAGAAAGCTGATGGAAACCAAAATAGAAATAAGATCAAAATGAATATATTTTTACGCAATTGTTAATCCTCGTCTTCGTCTTCGTCCTCAGATTCATCATCTGAATCTACGTCGTCCTCTTCATCGTCTTCTTCATGAAAACCAACTTCTAAATCCGCTTCGTCATCGACGTCTTCTTCACGGTCTTCTTCAATTGGATCTGCCTCTTCTTCTTCCTCATCATCTTCATTTTCATTTAAATATTCTTCTTCCTCATCAGGATCCATTTCTTCAATTTCAAAATCTTGCTGTAACAGACCCTTGCGAGTTTCTAGCCATTCTTTTGCGTCCTCTTCATCTGCAAAACCAGCTTTAACTGTCTTACCTGTTTCGATCTTATAGACCTTCCACACTGCCTTGCCTCCAAATGCGCTTAAGTGTTTTACAGAAAAAAATACAGCCTCATCTTAAACAAGCAACTCGACCAGCTCAACACCTTTGTACGCTTCCCATGCTTTTAATATATTGCCATTCCGACGGACTTACCTTTTGGATGGACAAACGCGAACCCTTTTGCAGTAACTGCATTTTAGCAAGTTTCGGCTCTTTTCGCAGCAAATCGAGCGTAATCGCTTTTTCAAAACGCTGTAAAGGTTTCAAGTCAACCATACACCAGCGCGAAACGCCCTTTTCTGCTGAGCGTTCGTCATAGTAAGGGCTCGTGCAATCAAGTGCTGTCGGATCGGGATAAGCACCCCTAACAACCTCTGCAATCCCCACTATGCCGGGATTTTTGATGCTACTATGGTAAATAAAAACTTCATCACCTAGCGCAAAGTCATCCCGCATATAATTTCGCGCCTGGTAGTTCCTTACCCCTTCCCAGGGACTAATCTGATGTTTAACTAGGTCATCGAAAGAAAAAACATGCGGCTCTGTTTTCATAAGCCAATACGACGCACTCAATAAAACCCCCGCAATACTTGCCCAAAGCTACTTGCGCTCTGCTAAGGGCTTGTAACTAAGCAAGACATCGCCTTGATAAATTTGGCGAGGCCTGCCGATTTTTTCGTCGTTTTTATGCATTTCAACCCATTGGGCTATCCAACCGGGCATGCGACCAAGCGCAAACATAACTGTAAACATATCTTCTGGTATACCCATGGCTCGGTACATAATACCGGAGTAAAAATCTACGTTAGGAAAAAGCTTGCGGTCGACGAAATAGGAATCGGAAAGAGCCGTTTCTTCCAATCGTCTTGCAATGTCCAATAAAGGATCGTGGTAGTTTAATTTTGAAAGCAATTTATCACAGGCAGCTTTGATGACTTTTGCACGTGGATCATAGTTCTTGTAAACCCTATGCCCAAAACCCATGAGCCGAAAGCTGCTAGATTTATCTTTTGCAGCAGCGACTGCTTTTTTGACGTCACCACCATTTTGATGAATCTCTTCTAACATATGCATGACTTCTTGATTTGCACCGCCGTGTTTAGGTCCCCAAAGTGCACAAATCCCTGCCGCGAGACTTGCAAGTAAGTTTGCATCACTCGATCCGACCATGCGAACGGTCGAAGTCGAGCAGTTTTGTTCATGATCGCCATGTAATATCAAAAGCATATTTAGAGCTTTTACAACATCTTCATCGACTAGATAATCCTCAGAAGGCACCGCAAACATCATATACAAAAAATTCGCGCAATAGCTTAAATCGTTGCGCGGATACATCACAGGTTGCCCAATTGATTTTTTATAGGAATAAGCCGCAATGGTGCGAATTTTTGACAGGACACGTGGTATCAGAGCTTCAACTTGTGCTTGATCTTTGACATCTAAAGAATCTGGATAATAACTCGACAAAGTACAAACCATCGAAGATAAGATTGCCATGGGGTGAGCTGAAGGTGGATAGCCTTCATATAAATGCAACATGTCTTCATGAATTAAAGAATGTCGCGTCAGGAAAGTACTAAATACATCTAACTCTGATTTATTTGGTAGTTTACCGTATATAAGTAGATAAGCCGTTTCAACAAAGGTGGACTTCTCAGCTAGATCTTCAATGGTATAGCCACGGTAGCGCAGTATCCCTTTATCGCCATCGATGTAGGTGATTTTGCTTTGACAAGAACCCGTATTCATATAACCAGAGTCAAGAGTAATATAGCCAGTCATATTTCTAAGGCTTGAAATATCAATTGCCTTTTCGTCCATAGTCCCTTTGACCACCGGGAGCTCATATTCCTTGCCTTCGAGTATTAACTTTGCTTTTTCTGACATTAAAAGATCCTCCATTGATCATTGCACTCTGACTATTATTCCAAAAAAAAACAAGTAAATGAATAGCCAGAAGATTTTTCTCAAAAGAAGTTACAATAATTTGACTTTTTTGTAAAAGTTGAGCGTTACCTTTTTTAAATTTACCGCTAAAAGGCTCTTATATAAAATTATGACCAATCCTCCAAAACGCTTGTTTATCATTGATGCCATGGCTCTCGCATTTCGAAGTTTCCACGCCTTCTCTCAAACTCCACTAAAAACAAAACTTGGACAGCCTTCATCTGCAGTTTTTGGCAGCGCCGTTTTTTTATTGAAACTTTTAAAAGATGAAAAACCTGACTATTTAATCGTTGCTACCGATACCAAAGAGAAAAATTTTCGGCATGAGCTTTACCCAGATTATAAAGCCAATCGCAGCGAGATGCCTGAAGATTTAGCATGCCAAATTCCTTACATTTACCGTCTCTTTACAGAGCTCGGTTGTCCCGCATTTTCGCAAAGTGGCTATGAAGCCGACGATTTAATTGGAAGTATGACTAAACAATTTGCAAGTACTGATCTGCAAGTGTACATCGTTTCAGGCGACAAAGACTTTATGCAACTTATGAACGAAAATACATTTCTATATAGCCCGAAGAAAAATTCTCCACCGACTATCATAAATATTGGCGGGGTTAAAGAACGATTCGGCTGCACCCCCTTACAAGTCGTAGATGTACTCGGCATTATGGGAGATAGCGCTGACCACGTACCTGGAGTGCGCGGAATCGGAGAAAAAGGTGCCATAAAACTTATAGAACAGTTTGGTAGCGTCGAAAATATTTATGCAAACATCGATCGAGTGACTAATGTGCGCCTAAAGACTCTTTTACTAGAACAACGCGAACAAGCACTGCTTTCGAAAAGGCTCGTTACTATTATTACAGATATTCCCCTAAAAATATCGTTGGAGACTCATCGCTGCAAAGACCCCGGCAAGATTCTGACTCCAGAATTAGAGCAGTTGTTTGTTGAGCTCGACTTTAAATCACTGATCAGTCAGCTTAAACAAGGGGCGACGACAGCAGAGAAGCTCGCACCCAATAATGCTAAACAACAAATCGATACAGACCACAATGTTAGCAGAGCTGCGCCAGCCAAGCATCTTGCAGACGATGCAGCACAAAAAGAAGTCGAAGAGCCTCAAAAAGCTGCAAAACAATTTCTGCAACTTTCTGATTTACTGCGCCAAGACAACTACCACTTCGTTGATAACCTTGAAAAATACAACATGCTACTCAGGTGTTTACGCGAGGCACCCGCATTTGCGATAGATACAGAAACCACTGGACTGCATTGCATAGAAGACAAAGCAATTGGCATTAGTTTTGCTTTTTTTAAAGACTATCAACAAAATCTCATAAATTATTCTGAAGATAGCCTTGCCTGCAAAACAGAAGCTTACTATCTACCTTTAAATTTAGACACTTTAAGCGTGCCATCGGAAGATTTTAATGAGCTGAAGACACTTTTAAACACGCTGACTACAAAAAAGCTTGGCCACAATTTGAAGTTTGACCTACAAATGTTGCGCAATGTCGGCATCAATTTACAAGGTCCATTTTCCGACAGCATGCTGCTCAACTATTTAATTAATCCCATAGCTAATTCCCACAAATTAGATGATCTTTGCGCACAATTTTTTAATTACCAAAAAATCCCCACAACGCGATTTGCAGATGAAAACGGCAAAATCACCATGAAGAAGGCAGATCCAAAAGAACTCGCTGTTTATGCTTGTGAAGATGCTGACTTTACGCTTTTGCTCAATAGGAAACTAAGCCAAATCGCGCTTCAATCTAATCTTTTAGAGATTGCAGAAAAAATTGAATTTCCCATGCTACAGGTTCTTGCTGATATGGAGCAGTGTGGTGTTTATATTGATGCTGCAGAGCTTGCAGAACTTTCCACCTACTTACAGATAAAAATTGCCGCGCTGGAAAAACAAATTCACGTCTTAGCAGGTGCCACATTCAACATCAACTCACCAAAACAACTTGCCGAGATTTTATTTGAAAAATTAAAGATCCACCAACTTCTTAATATAAAAAACATCAAAAAAACCAAAACAGGCTTCTCAACAGATGTCGGAGTCCTCGAAATTCTTTCGGAACATCCTCTGCCTCAGGCAATTTTAGAATACCGTAGTCTTTTTAAACTAAAAAATACTTATGTGGATAGTTTGCCGCAGCTTATTTCTCCAGTAACCGGACGTTTACATACAAGTTTTCATCAAACCGGGACGGCAACTGGAAGACTCAGCTCTTCGCATCCCAATTTACAAAATATACCTATTCGTTCTGAAGAAGGACAAAAAATCCGACGAGCCTTCAAGCCCCAACAGTCAAACGAAATTTTAATTTCTGCTGACTATTCTCAAGTTGAGCTCAGAATTTTGGCACATTTGAGCAAAGATCCAAATTTAATCTCAGCATTTCAAAACAATGAGGATATCCATACTAATACCGCCGTGAAAATATTTGGCGAACAGGCCAAACAAGATAAAAGACTGCGCTCTCAAGCAAAGGCGATCAATTTTGGAATTATTTATGGAATGGGTCCCCAGAGGCTTTCGAAGCAGACTGGCGTCAGCTTACCTGAAGCAAAGACCTCTATTCAAAAATACTTCGCCAGCTACCCTGCAATTCAGCATTACATTCAATCAGCAAAAGCTTTCGCCTCAGAAAATGGTTACAGCGTAACCTTATTAGGCAGAAAACGACCGATACCCGAAATTCATTCGAAAAACCCAGCGGTCCGCGCCAGCGGCGAGAACATCGCCATCAACTCTCCCATTCAAGGTAGTGCGGCAGATATTATTAAGCTCGCGATGATAAAAATCTTTAATCAGTTTGACCAACAAAACTTAAAAGCTAAAATAATACTACAGGTTCACGATGAACTCGTTGTGAGTTGTCCCGCCGAAGAAAAAGCAGCGGCGTCGGCTATTGTAAAACAAACCATGGAATCTGCTTTTCCTCTCGACGTGCCTCTCTTGGTAGAAGTCGGTTGTGGTTTAAATTGGCTAGAGGCGCACTAAAAACATGAATACAGCATCGACAAAATCACTACCCAAAGATCAAGAATCAGCCCCCGAAAATGACAAAGTGATGTCGCTTTGGGAGCATGTAGACGAATTGCGAATTCGTTTAGTCCGTTCTCTCGCAGCTTTGCTCATTTGTTTTATTGGGACCTTGGCCTTTGCCGAACATGCCATTCGCTTTCTTAAGGCTCCCCTCGCTGCAGCAATGCCCAATGCGGAAAGTGTTTTGCATTTTATCGGCCCCATGGATGTTTTTGTTGTCTATATAAAAGTGGCATTTTTGGGGGGAATATTATTTGCGAGTCCAATATGGATTTATCAATTTTGGCGATTTTTCGAACCTGCGCTCTATCAACATGAAAAAAAATATATTCTACCATTTACTATTGCATCGTTTAGTCTCTTTTTATTCGGAGTTGTTTTTTGCTACAGCTTTATTTTGCCTTTAGCTTTGGAATATCTTGTCAATCTAGGCGGCGAGGAAGTCAAAGCCATGATTGGAATTAGTGAATATTTTTCTGTTGTGTTATTAATGATTCTTGGTTTTGGATTGGTCTTTGAAGCTCCGCTCATTTTAGTCTTATTAGCTTTTTTAGATTTAATTAGCAGTGAAATGCTTACTAAAAATCGCCGTTTTATTATTATCATTATTTTAGTTGTATCAGCGATCTTTACGCCTCCTGATCCAATATCTCAGATAGGAATGGCTATACCAATTTATTTTATGTTTGAAGTAGCTCTTGTCATCATTAAGATGATAGAAAAAAAACGCGCGAGTAGCGAAAAAAGAGCCTTTAATGAATGATATTTCTAGAGATTTGACCAGAATATTTCTAGCCGTCTGTTTATTCTTAAATGTTTCTGCTGAATTATTTGCTGATACTAAAGTAAGCCAGACAAAAATCGCTGATCCAGATACAAGCGAAACTTATTATTTTATTGGTTTCACTGGAGTTCGGCAAAATATGCGCGGTCTTGAAGTTCACACACTGACCGGTAACAGCGTCGAAATTAATTTCGGTATGAAATCTTTAGGACGAAATTGGTATCTCGACGGGAGCGTCGATATTCGTCAAGGACCTTATGAACCGATTCTTGACCGTCAACTTGATTCGGATTATTTTGGTACAGGGTTTACTCTCACTTGGGGAATCAGTGCACAAAATTTAGATATTAGAAGTATCGAAGGCAGTTATGGCTTTGCTTTATCAGCGAAGTACCTAGATATCGCAGGTAGATCCATTGGGCGCAATCGAAGTGAGGCAGCCTTTTCAGCCGGGGATAAAGACACCATCATTAATAAGTACAGCATGCGCGTCAACGAGCTGTCAATAACTCCTAGCATTTTTTTTAGTTGGCTAACGACAAAACGTGAAAAGTCAAATAAACCAGAGCATTTAAAAACTAGAATCGAAGGCTACATGATAAATATCGGACTATCCGTCCCCTACAGTTCGCGCTATAAAGCTCGTTATGATTTGACCGAAAGACCAAGCGCAGATAATCCTGACAGCGGCGCTCAGACTAGTACAATTACCGAGCACGGAAGTTTACGTGGATATTCCTTTATTATTGCACTTTCTACGTTATTTGATACTTAGGTTATTCGAATTAGACTCGGAGATTTTTTGTTAGCCGGTGAGCAGACAAATTTACAATTAAAAATTATCGGAATCACTTACCGCAATAGCGAAACAGGCTACAGCGTTCTTAAGGCAAAAATTGAAAAGAGCCAGGAGATTGTTTGCGTCACCGCGACAACGCCGGATCTACAGCCTAATACTCTATATGAAGCTAAAGGCCAATGGATTGAGCACAAACAATACGGACGCCAATTTCAAGCAAGCCTTCTTGTTGCACAGACCCCACAGGATCGTTATGCAATTTTAGCCTATCTTTCATCGGGAAATATTGAAGGCATTGGCGAAAAAACAGCGAAGGCTATTGTACAAAAATTTGGCGACAAAACCTTAGAAATTCTGGACAAACACCCTGAACAACTCTTAAATGTTGCAAAAATCGGCCGTAAAAAACTCAAACTCATTCGTGATTCTTGGCGAGAACAAACATCTCAACGTGACCTTGTTATATTTTTACAGAGCCATGCTGTGCCTCTGCGTTTCATGACTAAATTAATCCAAACTTATGGTGCAAGCGCCAAAATAAAAATTGAAAATGAACCTTACGACTTAATTAATGATATTCCAGGCATTGGGTTTATACTTGCCGACCGCATTGCTCAAAAAAACGGGCTTCAAGCAGATGCCGTCGCCCGCATAGAAGCTGCAACTTATTATTTGATCAACGAATACAATAGTCGCGGGCATTGTTTTATTTCAACAAGTCAGCTGTTGATTGCCCTAGGAAAGCTGCTTAATATAGACGAATTAATCATCAGCGAAAGACTGGCTGTAGCTTTAAATAAATTGAATCATGAGCTAAAAATAGTGACCGAGAGCCTTCCCAGTCAAAAAGAAGGAGAAAACGCGCTCGTTCATTGGAAAAAAGAGATCTATTTTGCCGAACAATCACTTTCGAATAGCATTAATTCCCTATTAAAAAGCTCAGTACCGAAAATAAATGAAAATGAATTCAACGACAAAATCCTCGCGTTGACAGCTTCCGATAACAAACAAGTTGAACTCAGCGCAGATCAATTACAGGCTATTTACCTAGCACTCAACAGCAAGATTTTTATCTTAACTGGCGGGCCTGGGGTGGGAAAAACCACGACAGCGAACCTGATCATCAAATACTTTTCTTTTTTGCAAAAAAAGATTTGTGTTTGCGCTCCTACAGGCCGTGCAGCTCAGAGGTTAAGCGAACTCACCGCTCTGAATGCTACGACCATTCAGAATGG
>JAGOVF010000033.1 GCA_018060885.1 Oligoflexales bacterium
AGTTAATGCAGCACTCCTATCGAAAGTAAAAAAGCGCGTATCAAAAGTATGATCTAGTGCAGCTGCTGCAAATTTGCGCTTTAGACTGTCGCTACTCATTAATCCATTCATTTTTTAAAATAGCACTGTGATACATGTCCCAATATCGATTTTGATGAAAGATTTGGTGGCGCAAGATTCCTTCGTATTTAAATCCGAGCTTTTCCATGACTCGAGCGCTGGCCTTATTTTCAACTTTGCAGCGACATTGAATGCGTTCGACTTTAAAATTATTAAAAATAAAATCTAAAACAAGCTTAGCGGATTCTACGACGATGCCCTTACCCCAATAATCTTTTCCGATCGCATAAGCTAGTTCCATACAATGATCGTCTTTTGAAACCCAAAAGCAGCCAATAGTTCCGATTATGGTATTGGGCTGATCTAAAAAAGCTATACCCCACGGCTCTGGAATTTTTGCGCTATAATTTTTTAAGGCATATTCGCGGATAAAGTTCGCAGAATCGGCTTCTGTTTTGTGTGTATCCCATAAAGTAAAACGGGACACTTCCGGATCAGACGCATAAGCAAAAATGGACTTTGAGTCTTTTGGAGTTAAGGGCCTTAACAATAAGCGATCGCTATAAAGAATGGGAAGAGCTGTTGCTGAAGTGATCGTCGAAAGTTTATTCCAGCCATAAGCTAGCTCTTTTAATTTTCTATCACCAAAGTCCTCTAATTTTGTACCAACAACTTTGCCGCCCATTGTTTCGTAAAATTTGCAGGCATTTGTGTTTCTCTCAAGGTCCCAAATCATCATGCTTGAGTAACCATTTCGGATAAATTGTTCGAGGGAAGCTTCGAACAGTTGACGACCAATTCCAGTATGTTGGAAATTTTTTTGAATATAGATAGCATAAATTTCGCATTCAAAACCAAGTTCTTTTTCCCGATTTGTTCCGCCAGCAATAAAACCTACTATTTCTCCAATGATATTTGTTGCAACAAAACAGTGATTCACGTCTTTTTGCTCATCTAGAATATTTTTCCACATAAGCCGCTTTTTTTCATAAGTTCTTTCATCGAGAACTTCTTGTGAGATAATGCCAGTATAAGTGGTATTCCATACATCTACATGAACTTTTGCAATTCCGAGAGCGTCGTTAACTGTTGCTGGGCGGATATTAATAACGGTCATTTTAGAATTCCAATTTTGCTAATTTCGAGCTATTAATTTATTGCAAAAAACCTAATTTAGCGCGCATATTAATGCTATTTTCTTAATTTAAATAGAATTAATCTAAAATCAAAAGGAAAGAATGCCTTCGTCTCAACATATTATTGATCAAGTCATAAAGCTTTGGAAATTAAAACCATCATTGAGATTCGTAAGGAAAGTTGAAAATTGGATTTATCATTCTGCAGAAGATAAATTATATATACGACTGACTGATCCATTGCATAGATCCGCCGAAGAAATTAATGCCGAGTTAACTTGGCTTGAATATTTGCAGGCACAAGGTGTGCAATTTGCGCATCCTGTGCCCTCGATCGACGGGACTTTGCTAAAAACTATAGATCATAAAGATCAGATTTTTTTTGTTTCAGTGTTTCGTGAAGCCTCTGGTCGCCCCTTAAAAGATCCTGCGGACTTTACGTCGACAGTCTGTAAATCGTGGGGCAGTATTCTTGGACAACTGCACGTGGCAACAAAGAATTATCAACATCCTTCGGCGAAAATACGGTCAAGCTGGGACACTGACAAGATTCATCTAGAGATTCTTGAACGGATAAATTTAGAAGGCGGGGCAATAAGTTCTGAAGCAAAACGACTTATTAAGTTGTTTCAGAATTTACCAAAGGAAAAGGATGACTTCGGCCTGATCCATGCTGACTTGCATCGAGGAAACTTTCACGTAGATGAAAATGAACAGGTTGTTGCTTTCGATTTCGATGATGCTTTACATCATTGGTTTGTCTACGATATTGCTGTTGTTTTCTATTCGCTTGAAAAAAATGAATTCTATCAGTCTTGGAATGAATTTGCGCAATATTTTTGGGATGGATACGAAAGTCACAAAAAAATTGATGCAAAATGGCGGGCCTTGGTTCCTGAGTTTGTAAAATATCGTGGAGTCTTTTTGTACTATTGGTACAAAAAGAATCTTAAAAACACGACTTTTAGTGAGGTATCAAAGAATTGGATGCTAGAAAAAATTAAAAAATTCGAAGAGAAGTTTACCTAGGCACAGGTTTAAATTCCGATCGGCGATTGCGCAGCACTTCTATGACGGCAGGCATTATTGATAAAATAATTATGCCGATAATGATAATGGAAAAGTTGCTTTTAACAGCAGGAATATTGCCGATAAAATAACCGAGGTAAAGAAAGCTTGGAACCCAGGCGAGGGCGCCGACGATATTAAAAGCAGCGAAGCGCGGATATTTCATTTGTCCTATGCCCGCAACAAAAGGAGCAAATGTTCTTATGATGGGAATAAAACGCGCGATAATGATAGTTTTCCCACCATGTTTTTCGTAAAAAGCCTGCGCTCGAAAAAGATGGGCTTTGTTAAAAAATATATTACTTTCCATCCGAAATACGCGTGGCCCAATCTTATGACCGATATAATAATTAGTTGCATCACCCAAAACGGCCGCAATAAAAAGCAAAACTGCAACTAAATGCACATTTATGGGCGAATCCGTCAATGCGGCTAACGCACCGACTGCAAAAAGCAACGAATCACCGGGCAATAGTGGAAGTAAAACGAGACCGGTTTCGCAAAAAATAATGAAAAAAAGAATGACATAAAGCCAAGGACCAAATGATGCAGCCAATTCATTAAGATGGACGTCAATATGTAGTATAAAGTCGATCAAAGAGTATATAAAATCAACGCCGTAATTTAAAAATTCCATTTAATCGAGCTTTCTTTTTTCGGTCATTTTTCTAACTTTTTTATCTAAATCTTTTAATAAAGATCTTTACTTGTTTGTGAACAGATTATAGTTAATTAACCCATCGGTAAAGCAGTTTTAAGAGCTATTTGGCGGAGAGAAATAATGTCGATTGGCGAGTGCACTACTAAAAATACCCACCAAATAGCAGCAAATATTCTCTTCTCACATCTGAAAAATGGTCGAGTATTAGACATTCCCTCAGGCGAAGGTGCTTTCGCCAAGCGCTGCAAAGAACGCGGACTAGACATCATTGCGGGCGATGTTGAAAATATTTGTAAAGTTCCTGGGATCGAATTTGCGCAAGTCGATATGAGTAAAACATTATCTTTTACTGATGCATCTTTTGATGCAGTGGTTTCTCTGGATGGAATTGAACACATTGAACGGCAATTTGATTTCATTCGAGAATGTAATCGAATTACTAGACGTGGCGGACAGCTTATTGTTTCTACACCAAATATCTCTTCTTTACGCTCGCGCTGGCGCTGGTTTTTGACTGGCTTTCATAACAAATGCAAAGTGCCTCTTGATGAGACAAACCCCAATCCTTGGCATCATATCAGCATGATTTCTTTGCCTGAGCTTCGTTATGTGCTTCATACAAACGGCTATTTAATTCATACAATAACGACTAACCGAATTAAGCCCGTAAGTTGGCTTTACGCATTATTTATACCACTTGCTTTTTTTTCTACGCTTCGAGTTTTTCACGAAGAAGAAAAAGACAAAGGACAACGAAAGCGCAATAGAGAAATTTTTAGACAGCTTTTTACTCGCGACGTTTTGTTTGGTGAAACGCTGATCGTAGCAGCGACTAAGTTATAGGCAAGGTATTTTTAAACATTGATTGAATCAAGGTCAAAGCTTGGAGGGCCCTTTGTTCGACGCATATATACAATTTTTTCTATCTGCTGCAGCAATAATTGTAGCTGGAATCTTTCTAGCGCGTTCCTCAGACAAAATCGCAGAGCTTACTAATATGGGCCGGCTTTTTGCTGGCAGTATTTTGCTTGCGGGCGCAACCTCTTTGCCGGAGCTAATGGTGGATGTAAGTGCGATTCGTAAAGGAATGCCAGATTTAGCTGTCGGTGATCTTATGGGTAGTAGTCTGATGAACCTTTTAATTTTAGGTATTGCAGACCTTGTACATCGAAGCCCACATAAAATGTTCTCGCGTGCGGGAGCTCAGCATGCTTTGTCTGCTGCTATGAGCATCAATGTAACCGTTTTGGCTGCAATTGCTATTTTGCTTGGACCTCAACTTGCGGGCATTGAAGTCGGAGAAATCGGTATAGGCGTTTTGGCCATTGGTGTTGCTTATATTTTAGGACTCCGGCTTGTCTATTATGATCAGCAGCTTGTTGTCCGAGGAGAAGGTGGGGCTACTTCTCAAGGTACAAATAAGCGAGGAGCACTGAGTCGCGCAATATCTATTTATATGCTTTCTGCTCTGGTAATTTTTATTGCAGCTCCATTTTTAGCCGATGCAGCTGGCGAGATTGCTGATCTTACAGGACTTGGCAAAACATTTATAGGTTCTACGCTCGTAGCATTTTGCACGTCCTTGCCCGAAGTTGTTTCGACAATAACTGCAATAAGAATGGGCGCTTTTGATCTTGCGGTTGGCAATATATTTGGTAGCAATTCCTTTAATATGATCGTGCTCATTCCTCTAGATTGGTTTCATCAAGGCAATCTTTTGGCGAGCGTTTCTAATACGCATGTGCTGACAGCCTTAGCAATTATACTTGCAACATCAGTTGCTGTAATGGGCCAGCTTTATCATGAAGAGAAGCGCAAAAAATTCATTGAGCCAGATGCGCTAGCAGTTATTGGTATCGTTGTAGGTGCTCTTCTTCTGCTGTATTGGGTTGGATAAATTTATAAAAAATCTTTTAACAAGTTCGTAGAAAATGGTTTGGAAAATGAAACTAAAAAATGCAGAAGACTCTCAATATGGATTAAGCAAAGAAGAAGCTGCGCGCCGGCTAAAAGAATATGGGCGCAATGAGATTCAGCGCGAAAAGACTCGCCCTGCCTGGCGCCTTTTTATTGAACAATTTAAAAGTCCGCTTGTATTGATTCTCATTGCGGCAACGATTCTATCGCTTGGTTTGGGTGAGAATATGGAAGCTATTGCTATTAGTGCGATACTTATAATCAATGCTTTAATCGGATTTTTTCAAGAGTACCGTGCTGAGACTGCGATTTTAGCGCTCCAAGAAATGACCGCCCCCAGAGCAAGAGTCATAAGAGATGGGCGTCAGGTAGTGGTTCTAGCTCACGAAGTTGTTCCAGGTGATTTATTGATTTTAGAAGCGGGAGATATTGTCGCCGCAGATGCAGATATTTTGCAGGCTTCGAGTTTACAGGTTAATGAAGCATTGCTAACTGGCGAGAGCATGCCCGCTCAGAAGCTAGCTCGCACAAAGACTCAAAACACGGTTTTAGCAGAGCGCACAGGTGAGCTTTTTATGGGGACCTCGGTTGCGACGGGTACGGCGCAAGCTTTGGTAACGGCTACGGGAATGAAAACGGAACTCGGAAGTATTGCTCATCTTATTGCTTCTGCACAGTCTGGTACAACACCTCTGCAATTACAGCTCGTTAAATTGGGCAAGATACTTTTAATGATTTGTTTAGCTGTTGTTGGAGTTGTTGTCATCATTGGACTTTTGCAAGGTCGAGCGTGGCTTGAACTTTTAGTCTTTTCAATTTCTCTCGCAGTGGCGGCTGTTCCTGAAGGAATGCCAGCAATTGTTACCGTGGCTTTGGCGTTGGGTGTACAGCGCCTTGCAGCGCGCAATGCGCTTATTCGCAAACTTCCAAGTGTTGAGACTTTAGGAAGTGTTTCCGTAATCTGTACGGACAAAACAGGAACATTAACAACAGGCAATATGCGCGTGCGTGAAGTTTGGGGTGAGGATCAAGCTGCAGTTGTGAGAACCGCAGCTTCCTGCTGTGATGCAGAGCTAGATGATAGCGCTAGCTCCGGAACAGGAGATCCAACGGAATTGGCAATTTTAATTGAGGCATTTAAACGAGGCTTCTCAAAAGAGTCGATCGAAGCTACTACACCTCGAGTTTCTATTGAGCCTTTTGACTCTGAGCGGCGACGCATGTCGATACTTCGAAGTGATGGCATTAACTATGTTAAAGGTGCAGTTGAAAGCATTTTCGCTCTATGTGGGAGCAAATATGGAGAAATAAGCTCTGCCGTCAATGCTGCCAGCGACATGTCGGCGCGAGGCTTGCGTGTACTTGCAATTGCTACTGGCAACGGGCCCGGCGAGCAGGAATTAAAGCTTATAGGACTACTAGGTCTTGCAGATCCCCCTAGAGCTGAGGCTGCCGAAGCAATTAAAGAAGCTCGTGAAGCGGGCATCATTCCCATTATGATTACTGGCGATCATCCGAAGACAGCCGCAGTAATTGCGCGTGAACTTGGGCTCGTCATTGAAGGAGAAACATTAGAATCGTGCGTTCATGCACGCGCGACTCCGCAAGACAAACTTAATCTTGTTCGCAAATGGAAGGCGCAGGGCCACATAGTCGCAATGACAGGTGATGGTGTGAACGATGCGCCCGCACTTAGAGAAGCTCATATTGGCATTGCTATGGGAAAGTCTGGCACAGAAGTTACTCGCCAAGCCGCTGATCTCATTCTTGCAGATGATAATTTTTCTACCATCGTGGCGGCAGTGCGAGAAGGGCGAAATATATTTCAAAACATAAGGCGAGCTATTGCATATCTACTAACCGGCAATCTCGCTGAAATCGCCGTAGTACTCGGCGCCATCGCGTTTGGCCTCCCCTTGCCGCTGCTCGCAGCGCATCTGCTTTGGATTAATCTTGTGACCGATGCTCTCCCTGCTTTGACTTTAATCGTTGAACCTTTGTCGCCAAATATAATGAAAAAAGCACCTCGTCCTCGAAAAGAATCTTTATTGGGACATCGGGAATGGAGGCAAATTATTTGGGTTGGCCTCTTAGAGGCGATGGTTGCTCTTTCGCTTTATTGGTATTTGCTAAATAATCACGGTGAAGACTACGCGAGAAGCATGTTGTTTACCGAGTTGGTTTTTAGCCAAATGTTGCGATCATTCGGCGCGCGGTCTAATTCACGAATTTTTTGGAAAGTAGGCGCTTTAAGTAATCTATGGCTTCTGGCAGTAGTACTTTTTACAGCTACTTTACAAGTATGTTTGCACTATATCCCCTTTGCGCAAGAAGCGTTCGCGTTAAAACCCTTGTCAGTCAATGATTTTGCTTTGTTGCTTGTTTTTGCGTTGATTCCAATTACCGTAATAGAGATTAAAAAACTTTTAAGAATAAAACCAAACTAATAGAACGAGGTAAGTTTTCAGAAATTTTTTAATAGTGACTAGAGTGACCAAATAAAAAAATCCTGTAATAACCGAAGTATAAACAAATGTTCATTTTGATTGAAAAGTAGTTTGTATCTGTGATACCCACCTCGTACAAGGCGGGGGTGAACTCGTATTCTTGAACTTCTAAACCATAAAATTAATGGAGCAACAAAATGATTTTGAAAAACGTAATTGCAGTAATGATTTTGGCGAATTCTCTGCAAGTAGCAAGCTTTGCACAAACAAATGAGCCTGTTGATGTCGAAATTAATTCAGAAGTAGTAGAAGCGCAAAATTTAGTGCCAGTAATACCTGCTCTGATGTTTCGTAGCGAAGCTGCGGAACTGCTTTATGCAGCCTTAAACGTAGAGGCTACTAATCCGGAGGCGGATTTGGCACCTACGGGTGGTATAAACCCAATGATTGGTGTTAAGGTTTTTGAAACTTCTTATGAAAAGCTTGTTATCGAATGCGAAAGCAGACTTTCGGGAACAAGCTGCAAGATTCAGCCGAATTTTCAGTGGGGAAGCTTAAGTACTGAATCTAAAGCACTTGGTTTTAAAATAACTAGCTTAGCTGCGAAAGAGCTTTATGACGCACTTGACTTACCTGTAACTAATCCAGAGTATGAAGGTTTGGTTCCTGTGGGTTTTAATCCTTTAAGAGGCTTAAAGCAATTAATCGTAGAGGAAAAATTGAACGATCAAGAGATCAAAATTTCTACTGTTTCATGCGAGTTTCGGATGATTTCTGACGAATGTGTTATAAGCGTGGAAATTAAAGCACTCTAAGATAGATTTTTTGTGTTTTGCTTTTTAATTTTTAGTGTTTTGACAGCATTGGGCCATTGACCCTTCAGGTAAATTTTGGTAAACGATAGCTTCGTTTCTTTGGGGCGGTTTATGAAAAACTCTTTCATTTCTGCCCCTTAGGTATTTATAGGCACCCGTAGCTCAGCTGGATAGAGTATCAGACTACGAATCTGAGGGTCGCACGTTCGAATCGTGCCGGGTGCGCCATTTAATCTTTGATCTAAATACCACCAAAACGTCGCTAAACAAAAGCAGCAAAAAAGCAGCCTAAAATGCCGCAAAAACTTGTTATTAAGCCTGAAAAAGCCGCGCTCATTAAACGCCGTCATCCATGGATTTTTTCGGGGGCATTGTTTGAAATTCCAAAAACGATTGAAGATGGGGAAGTGTGCGAACTTGTTGATAACAAAGGCGACTTCCTAGCAATTGTTATGGCTTTTCCGCGTAATTCGATCGCCGCTAGAGTCTTGAGCTATGAACAGAATTTTGATGTCAACACTTATATATTTGAGCGGCTTAAACTAGCAAAAATCGAGAAAAAACAATTAGTACCAGATTCAGTGAGTAATGCATTTCGTTTAATTAATGCAGAGGCAGACGGAATTCCAGGTTTAATTATAGATATATACGATAGCTTAGCTGTACTTCAAATAAGCTTGGTAGGTATTGACTCGTATAAACAAGCTATCGCAGATTTTTTAAATAGCCAGCTAGGATGTACAGCAGTCATAGACCGTTCGCAGAAGATAACAAGTGTATTGGTCGGCTCAATTGGCAAAAGCAAAACAATCATAGTGGAAAATGGTATTCGCTTTGCAGTTGACGCAGCTCAAGGTCAAAAAACAGGATTTTTTATCGATCAGCGAGAGATGCGGTTGCTGTTGCGAGAAATTTCTAAAAATAAAAAAATATTGAATGCTTTTTGTTATTCCGGTGGATTTAGTTTTAATGCGCTTAAAGGCGGTGCAAAAAAAGTAGTTAGCCTAGATAGCTCCGCATCGGCATGTGAGCTCTTGCAAGAGAATCTTCGATTAAATGAGATGTCAACGCTTGGGAACCATGAGCTTGTTAATGATGATGTATATGTATATTTAAAAACTGTACAAGAAAAATTCGATATTATTGTGCTTGATCCACCACCCTATGTAAAAAAGTCGAAAGATTTAAACCAAGGTCTGAAACACTATCTTGAGCTGAATCGATTGGCGTTAAAAAAACTTGAACGCGGTGGGATTTTGCTCAGTTTTTCTTGTTCGCCATTTACTAGTGACGCAGACTTTTTAAAAATGTTGATGCAAGCTGCGAGTTTTGAAAATCGAACATTAAAAATTATTACTCAGCATCGGCATGCACTTGATCATGGTGTTCTATTGTCGCATCCAGAAGGCCGCTATTTAAAAGGCTATGTCGTGAAAGAGGTGCTTTTTGCCTGAACATAAGAAGAATCCAAAAAAAATAAAACGCAAAGTAGCTGGTGAATTGATGATTTACGGCAAAGCTGCGGTTCTTAAGGCGTGGGAACAGCGGCAGCAAGATTTTGTTAGAGTCTATTTGATAAATGATCGTATTGGAGTTGCAAAGGAAGTGTTACAAGGCTGTGTCGAAGCTAAAAAAGCCTATCACATAGTCAGCAAAGACGATCTGGAAAAAATTACCAACTCTCCACACCATGAAGGACTGGCAGCTCTTATAAACCAAAGGCGAGCCAAAGATGTAGAAGAATTTTTTCACCAATTTAAGAAGAAAAACTTCAGCGCGGGCGCATTGTTGTTTGTTGACGGTGTGAGCAACCCACATAATTTGGGTGCTATTTGTCGAAGTATGGCGCATTTCGGAGTTCGCTATCTAATGGGAAAAGTTGGGGAACTCCCAGAAGAAAGCGCAGCTTGGTTGCGAACGAGCGAAGGCGGTTATGAGCACATAGAAGTAATTCGCTGTAAAGATAAGGTAGCTTTTTTAACTTTACTAAAAGAACTGGGATATCGTCTGGTCGTTTTGGATCAAAAGGCAAGCCTAAGTCTTTTTAAGGCCCAGTTAAGTGAAAAATCTGTTTTTATCGTGGGTCACGAGCTTCACGGCATAAGCCGTGAAGTGTTAGCCATGGCGGCAGAAAGCTTAAAAATTGACGGGACAGGTCAAATTGAAAGCTTGAACGTTAGTGTTGCAACCGCGCTTTGTCTTTCAGAGTGGAAACGACAACAAACGCATGTTTAGAATTATCGAGCAGCCAAATTCTATGGCAGTACTTGCGCCGCGAGATTTTTCTGAATTGACCGCAGAGGAATTAAGCGGCAGTAAATTTAAGCGTTTTGAGCGTCTTTTTTTTCTAGAAAAAAAAATTCCGCAAAAAATATATTGGCAGGAAAATATTTGGTTAGATCCAGTCTTAATTGAGTTTGATTCGGTCAAAGATTGTGCAATGGCATTAAAGTCAATGCAGCGTTCTTGGTGGCCGTATTTTTATGATTTTTTCCGTCGCGGGGAATTGATTCAAGAGGCCTTACCCCATGTTTCTGCTAAACCCCTAGATTTTGGCGCTGTAATAGCGCAAAGTCCCTTAGGCTCTTGGACCCTGCTCGATAAAAATCGCGCTTTAGCCGCAAAAAGCTGCTCCTCGCAAAGACCAAATGGCGAATGGTATTTTATGGAAGATATGTATGGTCCGCCAAGCCGCGCCTATCTTAAGCTGTGGGAGGCATTAAGCCGTATTGGTGTAAAGCCAAATATCAATGAGATATGTATCGAACTTGGAGCAAGTCCAGGTGGCTGGGCGTGGGTGTTAAAAAATATTGCAGCGAAAGTCATTGCCTACGACAGAAGTCCGTTGCGCGAGGACTTAATGCAAAATGAGAGAATTGAGTTTCGATCAGGGGATGCTTTTGCAGTAGATTTAAATGCGGAAGAAACTGCATCTTGGCTGTTTTCTGACTTAGCTTGTTATCCCGACAAATTGTATGAATTTATTCAAAATAAATTATTGAAATCTTCGATTAAAAAAGCGATTTGTACGATTAAACTTCAAGGAAAAGGAACGCACCTTGATGTGATTAGGCGTTTTGAGGAAATTCCCGGAAGTGAGGTTTTGCATTTGACTGCAAATAAACATGAGATGACTTGGTTTTACGGGGTGAATTAGTTATAGGTCCTTCACCTTCGGTTCAGGATGACGCAGAGGTCCTTCACCTTCGGTTCAGGATGACACCAGAGGTCCTTCACCTTCGGTTCAGGATGACCAGCGGTTCAGGATGACACCAGAGGTTCATGATGACGCGCAATTATAAGACCTCAGGGAGTGCGATGAGAGCGCTGTCTCTTTCGCCATTGACGCGTGCAATAATGAGAGCATTCCACTCCCCTTCTTTTCCCGCAAAGTTGAAATCAAATCCATCAACCTCAACAAGGTCAGGATACTTTGGGTCGCGGTAGAAGAATTGCCTGCTTTCATCGCTTTTGTGATTCTTTGTGGGAAAGTATAATTCGAAACTTATCATGCCGACAGCATTCGCAGGAAGGCTATTAAAATCTAAAAAATAGAGCGCTACTTTTTGGTCGTTTGATTTTGAAGTTAAAGGGCTTAGCATTTCTATTTTTACAAAAAATCGATTCGATAATGACGAGATATATTTACCTTGCTCATATGGAATAGCATCGCCACTGTGGCGGTTCTGCGGATTTGAAATAATAGGTGGAAGTGGATTTTTGTTGTTTTCAGATCTGTCGCTTCCGCAAGAAGATATTATGAACAGCGCGAGCAGAGTGAAAGCGAGTCTTGTTACTGTTTTTATTAATTTATTTTCTTTAAGCAATCTACGATCCCACTTTTATCTTCTAAATAAACTGTGCTCTCAAGCGCCTTCTATTTCATCCACTAAAAATAATCAATGAGATTTGTTTTCCGCAATTAACGGCTTCAAGCCCTCATCTTCTTGCATTGCGGTCGCAAGCTGGTTTCTGATTTCTGCAGCAAAAGCGATAAGTGCTTTTTCGCCGCCTTCACGCCTAAGTTCTGCGGCCTGCAAAACGTGGGCTTCGTCGCGTTCTTGAAATTTTTTGACAATAGCTTCAGCCTCGCTCTTACTAAAACCACATTGTTCGAGTGTTTGAACCGCAAGAATCAAAGCACTATGAAAAGTCTCACGTACTGGGTGATGTATACCAAGATCTATAAGATCGAAGGCAGATCCGCGGCTTGATGCTCTTGCGATGATAGGTAGGTTCGGAGTGATAGTCTTAACAATATGAATGATTTTTAAAACCGATTCGTGTTTATCAACAGCAATCACGAGAGCTTTGGCGCGTCTAAGTCCCGCCTGCTCTAAAAGGTCAAGTCTAGTGGCATCACCATAAAATACCTTGTAACCAAATTTTCGAACTAAATCGATTTGTGTCGGATTGCTTTCAAGTACAGCGATCGGAATATTATAGGCATTGAGAACTCTACCGACTATCTGTCCCATGCGACCAAACCCAGCGATTATAATATGTGGGCCCTTGTCATCAACGGAGTCGTACTTTTTAGGCGCGAATTTTTGAGTAAGTCTCTGCCAATTTTCATAAATGATGATAAGTATGGGATTGATTACCATACCTAAAGCTACTATCGAAGAAGCGATCCCCAACTCGCGTTTGTCTAATATATTTTGTATGTGCGCTAAATTAAAAATGACAAAAGCAAATTCGCCAATCTGGCATAGTACTAAACTAAAAATAAGCGATTGATTTTTTTCGATGCGACCCAATTTTGCGATCAACAAAAAAAGCGCAATTTTTATTAAGAGCGCGGCAAGTGTAAGCGCTAAAATGAGTTCGAGATTGGAACTAATTAAATCAAAGTCGAGTGCCATACCTATTGAAATAAAAAATACCCCGAGCAATAGCCCCTTAAATGGCTCAATGTCGACCTCAATGGCATGTTTATATTCACTTTCCGACAGCAAGACGCCGGCGAGAAATGCGCCCAGCCCCATAGATAAACCAAGCTTGTGCATCATTAAGGCGACGCCAAAAACAATTAACAAGGAAAAGGCGGTGAATATTTCTCGCAGTCCAGTGCCGGCAATGATGCGAAATAGGGGTCGTAGAAGAAAACGTCCGGCAAAGACCATGCCTGCAATAGCGCCGATAATTAATGCAAATTCATACCAATTGTCTTTAACACCTGCCTCTATTTGAATTGGGCTCAACAAAGGTAAAATTGCAAGTATTGGTATGATGGCCAAGTCCTGAAACAACAACAAAGAAAAAGCTTGTCTTCCGGCGGGACTTTGATGCATGCCGCGTTCATTAATAAGCTGAAGCGCCATAGGAGTCGAGGAAAGCACTAAGCCAAGGCTAATGACGACGCTTTTGTTCAACGTTGGTAAAAAAGGCCATAGAATTAGTACGAATATTAAGGCACCTAAGCCGACTTGAAGTGCACCGAGAGTAAAAATAGAGTGCCGCATTTGCCAGAGTCGACTGAGGCTGAGTTCTAGCCCTATTAAAAAAAGCAGTAATACGATCCCAAACTCTGATAGGTGCATGATACTCTCAACTTCCGCAATGAGAGCGAGTCCATATGGTCCAATAAAATAGCCCGCAATTAAGTATCCAACTACGGCTCCTAAGCCAAGACGCTTAAACAAGGGAACAAAAATAATCGTTGCGACCAGAATAATAATTAAATAATTGAAAAAAACTTGCATACAAGGCCCTTTAAAATCTATGGCAGAAATATTTGGTGCCATAAAATTATTGATAACTTTTAGTTACTTAATGATAAGATCTAATAGCATTTATTTATATTGAAATTTAGAAAGGAAAGAGATTATGCATCAAAAATTAACAGCGGCAGCGAGAATTGTTTTAGGGTTGCTTTTTTTCGTGTTCGGATTAAATGGCTTTTTGCAGTTTATACCTGTACCAGCTGATGCGATGTCTGAAGCGATGATGGGTCTAATGAATGGTTTTGCTGGGACGGGTTATTTTTTCCCCTTATTGAAGGGAACTGAAGTAATTGTAGGATTAATGTTGCTTGCTAACTTCTGGGTGCCTCTGGCCTTAGTAATTTTAGCGCCAATAGTAGTCAATATTTTTGCTGTTCATTTATTTCTTGATGAGATTAAGAATATTCCCATAGCGCTACTTTGCGTCGTGTTGATGAGCTATCTTGGCTATAGCTACAGATCGTATTTTTCGCCGTTATTTGTCAGCGCGCCACAGGCGAATAAAGACCTAAGCTGCCATCATCACCACGCCGCAACAAAGGCGCACTAGAAAGTAGCAAAACTGCAAATAAACAAAAAACAAACCTGACCTCGGAATCGTGAAGCGCGTTTTGTGTTAAGCCGCCTAAGACGAACAAGGTTAGGGTTTGTTGGAAAATAAGTTTTAGAGGAGCCACCAAAGCGAAGGACTGCTTATAAAACCAGCCGAGCCAAGCGAGGAACAAAAACAAGCCCACAAGGCCCGCATTGGTTGCAACTTGGATATATTGATTATGTGCTTCATATTTGCGCGAATAGTCAGAGAGGCCAATTTTATTATAGTATGGCGTGCGAAAAGCGGTGTCGGTATTAATACCATGGCCGAAGAGAGGACGCTCCTTAATCATCTCCCAGTGAGCGTGCCAAAAAGCCAGCCTCTCATCTAAATATTCTGCAGATTTAGGTTTTCCTTCGTCGTAGGGATTAAGCGTAATTTTAAATTTTCTTGAAATAGGATTGTCTGTGGCCGCAGTCACGACGGCAAAAGCGCTAGCGATTATCAGAGCAAGTACTTTTTGCTTTCTTGGCAGCAATGTCATGAAGCTCCATGTAGCGACCAAAAAAGCCAAAGCTTGTATGGTTCTAGATAAAGTCGTCACAATGATTATGAAAATTGAAAGGGCAGCAAGCCAATTTAGAATTTTTTTGCGATCCAGAATGAGCTGGTTTAGCGCAAAAGGCCAAAACAGAGCAGCGCTATAAGCTAACGTCAAGGGGTGAGAGAAAAAACCTTTAGGTCTACCGGCATAGGCAATGACTTGGTTTCCTTTTAAGGCCCAAGAAAAAAGATATTGGCTCAATACGAGGCTGCCCCAAATAATCAATACTAGGTTAAGAATTTTGAAAACGCGGGAGAAGGAAATATTAGGGTTTTGGCAGTAGGCATAAAACATACTTGGGATTAGTAAAAAACCGGCATAACCAAAAAGAAACTTCACTAGTTCAGTAACCGTTTCTCTTTGGTTTAAGTATGTACCCAGGGCATGACAAAATAAGAATAATCCAGCCAAGATGAGAGGCGTTTTTTTGAGGTTTTTAAGTAAAACAGTTCGATCTTTAAAAAAATAAAATAAAAGAATAAAAAAACAATTTGCGGTGACAATATTTTGTATGGCAATGCCAAACGGTATGATGACAACTAAGCCTGCTATCAAGTAAGTGCTTGGTGTTATGATAAATAAGTCCTATCCACCCAATTTACAGATCAGAAACGTAACAGATTAACCCACCATAAAAAGGCCATAATTTCAACAGAATAGTAATGCAGATTTACTTTTTGGCAAAAATTATTTAGAGTCCGCGCGGCTGAGAATCCCCTCCGACCGCGTCGAAGTCTAAGATTGAGGTGCCATTAACATGAGCTTAATTAATATAAATACTGCTGATTCTGACCAAGGCTTAGTAAGAACTATAGCTAGTCATGGATATGCAATTGATAAGCTCGGCGCAGACGAACGGGCAGCCAGTTTTACTAAGAGAAGCATCAAGAGCGATTCGAAGTTAGCGGCAATTCGCTGCTGTGTTAGTATGATTGACCTTACTACACTCGAAGGTGCAGACACTCCCGGCAAAGTGAAACAACTTTGTGCTAAGGCGCGTAATCCCTTACCTGGGCACATTGAAAACGAGCTAAGTCAATATAAGAATTTTCAAGTCATCCCCCAAGTCGCAGCTATTTGCGTTTATCCTTCTATGGTGGAGTTGGCGCGTAAAGAGTTATTGGGAACTGACATAAAAGTAGCTTCGGTTGCGACAGCTTTCCCTTCGGGACAAGCATCGCTTAAAACCAAGCTGGTTGATGTAAAAGAAGCTGTAGATGCTGGTGCGCAAGAAATCGATATGGTGATTAACCGAGGGGCGTTTTTAAGCGGTGAATACCAAAGGGTTTTTGATGAAATAGTCGCGGTTAAAGCGGCTTGCGGCGAGGCGCATTTGAAGGTTATTTTGGAAACTGGAGAACTTGGTAGCTATGACCAAGTTCGCTTTGCCTCGGATTTAGCAATAGAAGCAGGGGCTGATTTTATTAAAACATCAACCGGAAAAGTGACTCCAGCTGCAACGATGCCGGTGACTTATATCATGCTGCAAGCAATTTCAGACCACTATGAGCGAACAGGAAAAAAAATAGGCATGAAGCCGGCCGGGGGAATTAGAACTACGAAAGAAGCAATTCATTATTTATGTATGGTCAATGAGACGCTAGGCCAAGGGTGGCTGCATGCTGATCTATTCCGTTTTGGTGCAAGTGCGTTGTTGAATGACCTATTAAAACAATATTACAAACAGCTAACTGGTCGCTATACCTATGACCAGGCATTTTCGGTAGAATAGAGAATTAAAAAGGGACTAAAAATGAGTTTAGATAAAAAATCTACCGTAAAAATAGCTAAAGAGAGTCGCGACAGCAAAGCCAGCATTAAACTAAGCGCGGCCGAAAAAGTGGTTGAAAAGTCGAATAATAATGCAAGTGGTTTTGAGTTTAGTTACGCCCCGGCGCTGGAATCGAGCGCAATAATAAAGATCAAGCCGCGTTATGATTTATTTATTGACGGTAAATTTATTTCTCCAAAATCAAATAGTTTTATGCCTAGCATTAATCCTGCAAATGGTGAGTTGTTAACAGAGTTAGCAATAGCGGATTCTAAAGATGTAGACTTAGCTGTAAAAGCAGCGCGAAGTGCTTATGAAAATATTTGGTCAAAAACATCTGGGGCCGTGCGAGGCCGCTATCTTTTTCGAATTGCCCGTATATTGCAAGAACGTGCACGTGAATTTGCAGTTTTAGAATCTATCGACAATGGTAAGCCAATTCGAGAATCAAGAGATATAGATATTCCTTTGGCTGCGGCACATTTCTTTTATTATGCGGGCTGGGCGGATAAGATCGCTTACGCATTTCCTGGCCAAAAATTTTCGGCGCTTGGAGTGGCAGCTCAGGTGATACCTTGGAACTTTCCTTTATTAATGGCGGCGTGGAAGATTGCCCCAGCCTTAGCTACTGGGAATACCGTAGTTCTAAAGCCGGCGGAAACAACGTCATTAACAGCGCTTTTGCTCGCAGAAGTGATTCAAGAAGCAGGTATTCCAGAAGGTGTTGTTAATATTATTACGGGCGGCGCAGAAACTGGCGCTGCTCTAGTAGCGCATGCTGATGTTGATAAAATAGCTTTCACCGGTTCCACGGTGGTTGGTAAATTTATTTTAAAATCTGCCGCCAATAGCAACAAGCGGATTAGCTTAGAGTTGGGCGGAAAATCGGCGCAGATAGTTTATGAAGATGCGGCGCTTGATCAGGCAGTAGAGGGCGTCATCAATGGCATTTATTTCAACCAAGGCCACGTCTGTTGTGCCGGGTCGAGGCTGTTGTTACAAGAATCAATTCGCGATGTTTTTATGCGCAAGCTTAAAAAACGTATGCAAAGTCTAAGAGTGGGTGATCCGCTCGATAAAAATACCGATGTTGGTGCGATAAATTCTTTATCGGAGCTTCTCAAGATTCAAGAATTTGTTGCTCAAGGTAAGCAAGAACAAGGCGAGTACTTCGAAGCAAGTGCAGAAACTCTACCTAAAAAAGGCTACTATCATCGACCTTGTTTTATAGCGGATGTTGCGCCTTCTTCGGCCTTGTATAGACAAGAAATTTTTGGGCCAGTGTTGACAATTTCAACCTTCCGTACTCCCGCTGAAGCCATCGAGAAAGCAAATGATACAGTTTATGGACTAGCCGCCGGTATCTGGACGGAAAAAAGCGCCAAGATTGCGGAAACTGCCCGCAAACTAAAGGCGGGCGTCATATGGGCAAATACATACAATCGTTTTGATCCAGCGTCTCCTTTTGGCGGCTACCGTGAGAGCGGCTTTGGGCGTGAAGGCGGCAAACAAGGGCTCTTGCCTTATCTAGAGGTGCGTTCATGAGTGGTTTAAGTAAAGACAAAAGCGTGGCTATAGCTAAAACGATAAAGCTTTTTATTAACGGTGAGTTTCCTCGCACAGAGTCAGGTAGAAGTTTTCCAGTCTATTTTCACAGTCGACCAAGTGAAGTCTATGCTCATTTGTGCCTAGCTTCTCGCAAAGACTTACGCAACGCAGTCAGTGCAGCAAAAAAAGTTCAGCAAAGTTGGTCTGAGCGCTCTGCATATAATCGGGGGCAAATACTTTATCGAATTGCCGAAATGATAGAAGCTAGGCGTAGTGAGTTTGTTGAGATTTTAAATGCGACGCAAGGAATGGATGCAAAAAAATCTGAGGCGGAGCTTACGGGAGCTATCGAGGCCTTCGTTTATTTTGCTGGCTTCACAGATAAATATGAGGCTCTCATCGGATCTGTAAATCCCGTTCAAGGCGCTCTTACGAACTCAACCAGTGTCGATGCGATGGGTGTTGTCATGCTTGTTGCTGGAAAAGGTCTAGCTGCGACCTGTGCTGATATTGCAGTAAGTTTATGTACCGGCAATAGTTTGGTTCTCTTGCTGGATAAAAAAGATGCTCCCTTGCTTGCGAGTTTGGCGGAATGTATAGCGACCTCTGATATGCCAGCAGGCGTCGTTAACATATTGAGCGGAAATTTAGCAGAATTAGCAAAAGTTTTGGCAGAGCATATGGAAATTAATACTCTTAGTTACCAAAGTGAGCTAGACAAAAATTTTTATGAATTAAAGGCAAATGCATCAGATAACTTAAAGCGCATCATTGCGCCCACAAAAGATAAACTCAGTCTGAATTTTCTCGGACAATTTGTTGAATTTAAAACGCTGTGGCAAACTCGGGGTTTCTAGATAAATAAAGCAACGCAACCTACTGTGTAAGCTGCGTCGCCATTTCAGAAAGAGCTATTTTTTACTATATATCAAAAGCTTAGTTAATGAATTCTTCGTTTTACTTTTCTTGCAAAAGAGAACGCAACATCCAAGCAGTTTTTTCGTGTATTTGCAGACGCTGAGTCAATAAGTCGAGTGTCACTTCATCTTGCGCACTTTCCGCAGCTGGATAAATGCCTCGTATAGTCTTCGCGACCGCCTCGTGGCCCTCTAATAAATGTTTAATCATCTGCAGTGCGGGGACAGCGCCATCGGATTCAGGGATGCTAGAAAGTTGGGAATATTTCTTATAAGAGCCTGGAGCATAGCTTCCTAAGGAGCGGATGCGCTCTGCGATTTGGTCAAGTGCATTCCATAACTCCGTGTATTGGTCCATAAACATCAAATGTAGAGTATTAAACATCGGACCCTCGACATTCCAATGGAAATTATGGGTTTTTAAGTAAAGCATCGAGCTATCTGCAAGTAGTTTAGATAGACCATCTGCTATGTTTCCACGGTCTTTTTCGCTAATACCTATGTCAATTTTCATAGTGATTTCTCCTTTTTTGAGTGATAATTCTGCACTTTTCTATTAAAAATGCAGGACGAAATATTGAGGTATACTATCAACAGGCGAGAGTTTTTACGAGGGAGTAATCATGTTAATGGCGATGAGTAGACTACTTATCTTGATTTTGGTCTTTTCGTTCAATTCATGCAGAAATTATCCAAAAAACAATGAATTAAGCGAACTAACTCAGGCAGCTAGCGCTAGAGAGCCTTCAGAGAAAATGCGCAATATTCTTAATGCAATCGAGGCGAATGAAGTCGCTACAGAAGGAATAAATGCAACGATCCCATTTTCAGAAGCTTTAACCTATGCAAGCAGTGTCGCTGATCCACTAATAATGGGCGAGCCGGTGTTTGAGTTGATCGCAGATTGGATAGAAACAGCAGAAAGCGAAATAATGATACAGCTATTTAAATGGGAATTCGATCATGCTGGTCATAATAAAATAATCGAGGCAATTAAAGAAAGAAAAGCCTCAAGCAAAAGCAAACTTTTAATCTACTTAGTGCTCAATAAAACATTTTTTGAATCTAAAGTTGATGGCGTGTTTAATGACATCTTAAAAGAAGCACAACTCGATAGTAGGAGAGTTGAATTTAGATTTCTGGATCTATCAAGTAAATTAAACGCGATGCATTCAAAAGTTCTCATAAAGGACGGCAAAGAGGCTTTTGTTACCGGATTATCATTGGATAAGAACTTTAATATTAGCGGCGGAAATTGGTATGACTACGCAGCAATATTCAAAGGTCAAGTCGCAGAACAGTTGCGCAAAGAATTTTTGGACACTTGGTTAGAAGCAAAAAGAGGTGTTGATGAAGTAAAGAGAGCAACTATGGAAGAAAAAGTTCTGTTAAATAATGAGCTTTTAAATTTAGAAAATATCGCTAATTTTGAGCTTGTTGAAAATCGCCCGCAGAATGCGCGGGATTTTACCGTATTTATTAGTACAAGACGCGGTTCAAAATTACCGAATAACAACAATGATAATCCTCAAAATATTGGTTTTATTCAGACTATGGCAGAGGCAACCAGTCATATAAATATACTAACTCCCAATTTAAACGATGATGCTGCAAAAGCTGCAATTATCGATGCAGTTCTAAGGGGGGTGAAAGTTAATTTGCATTTAACCAAAAACTTTAATGAAGGAGCCCAAAGCGAGCTGCTGGGGCAAGGCGGAGGTAACAAAAAAAACGTTATTGAATTATATCGAGAAATTAAAAGAAGAAATCCAGCGATGCTACCTAAACTAGAAGTTCGTTGGATGCATGATGAGAATGGGAATATTGTCATCGACGACGGAGAGGAAAGAAAAAATTGCAGTCATGCGAAGTATATGTCAATTGACGGGGAATTAATGATCGTAGGCTCAGCAAATATGGATACGCAGTCGTGGAATCAGTCGCGCGAAGTTAACTTAATTGTCGATGATGCAGAATCTACTGAGCGTTATGACAATCAATTATTTGAGCTTGTTTTTGAACGATCCAAACATGTTTGTCTTTATGAAAAGGAGATAGACTGCCCCGCTGGAGTTCAATAGAGCAAATTGAAATTCACACAAAAAAAAGAAAGCTCTAAGTTGACAAAAATTGATAATCCAAATGCCTTTAAGAATATGATCAACGCGGAAGTGGTCGAAGCATATGCTCGCGGATTGAAAAAAATTGATAAGAGTTTAAATCTAAAGCCGCTTTTGGAAGTAAAAAAGCATTTTCACGAACTTAGTTTGAGAGCAAGGGTTCGCAGTATTGCAATAGCTTTACATGAAGCTCTTCCCCCCTACCCTAAAGCGCTGACTCTTCTGGCGAGTGTAGTGGAAGCTGAAGATATTAAAAATTTTGCGCTTTGGCCGGCGACGGAATTTGTCCAATATTTTGGCTTAGAGCATTTTGACGAATCTTTTGCCGCAATGCAGAATTGGACACGGCGATTTACAGCAGAATTTGTGGTGAGACCCTTTATATTAAAGCAGCCAAAAAAATCTTTTACTTATTTGCTAGAAGCGGCGAAGCATGAAAATGTACATTTACGTCGCTGGGCAAGCGAAGGCTCTAGGCCGAGATTGCCCTGGGGAGAGCGACTTCATCCCTTAATAGCTGATCCGAGTCCCTGTTTAAAAATATTAGAAATATTGAAATTTGATCCTGAAATTTACGTACGAAAAAGCGTGGCAAATCATTTAAACGATATCTCAAAAGATCATCCTGAACTTGTTATAGAGACGCTTAAATCCTGGAAGAAAATTGTGCCGCTTAATTTTGAAAAGGAGTTTAAATTTATTCTTCGACAAAGTTTGCGTACGCTTATTAAACTTGGTAATCCCAACGCTTTGGCTTTGATGGGAGTTAAACACGCAAATCCCGCACTGAGTATTAAGAAATTTAATATCAAACAAAAATCTATACAAATTGGTGAAAGCTGCGATTTTGAATTTGTGTTGCGAAACGACGCGAACAAAAGTACCAAGTACGTGCTCGATTACGTGCTTTATCATTGCAAGGCTAACGGTAGTTTGAGTCCGAAAGTTTTTAAGCTTAAGACAGGACAAATTCCAGGGAATTCAGAACTAAAAATCTGTAAAAGGCATTCTTTTAAGCCGGTAACGACGCGGGTCTATTATTCAGGAAAGCATAAAATCCAGTTGCAATTAAATGGCCGCGAAAAAGAAGAAGCGACATTCCTGCTTTTAATGAACAAAGTTAACACTTTATAGATCTAAAATTGTTAATTATTGACACTTGAGTTTAAAAAATTATACAAGCCCGTCAACAGTGGCGAATCGCCTGATTAGTACATTAAAAATCTTAGGCCGGTCATTTCTGTGTATTTTTATTTACCCGCATTTTTTTGAGATCACAATGAGAAGTATTCTAGTTTCTGCAAAATTTTTAAAATTTAGTTTATTTCTGGTTCCAATTCTATTTAGTTGCAATGAGGAAAATTTACAGTCAAATTTGAATAACATGGATAGTTTTTCTGTAGACTTTAGATGCACAGGAGATTGTAGGGTTGGTATTGAAACAAGTACTGTAAATGTCAACACTGCTATATTGAAAAATACGGATGGTTCTACATGCGGTGTATTCGGAGATATTTATGGCACAAAAAATTTTAAAGTCTACCAATGTAAGGCTGGAGAAATAATTCTTTCTGGGATTGCAATTGCAAATAAAATTCCAGAATACGTCTATTGGGACTTTTCAACGTTTGTCGGATCTAATCCAAAGCCAGATTCCGCCTCTCTAGTGTGCTCTCTTAATAAGCCATATAAAAAAATCTATTTGGTAGCCCATGAGGGTAATTATTCAACAAATCGCCCAGCAAAGGCAAATGGAAGTGATTGCCCCGCTTTCGGTGATCTCAAAGCAAATACAGCACCTGCATCTGTTTGCAAATACTCTGTGGTTATGATTCCCAAAGTAACGAATTTAACAGATGGAAGTTATAAATGGGCATATAGCGGTAGTTGTTATAATTCACTTTAAGAACGCAAGTTCTGTTTAGTCTGGCCCACTTGAGGGCCAACTTTCTTTAACCTATCAATCCCACCACATTGCCAATTGGATCCATCATTTGGCAAATCGATTTTCCGCCACCAATTTTTATTGGACCACGATATATTTTTGCTCCGTTTTTTTCAAAATGCGCTATAGCGGCTTGAAAGTCGAGAACTCGCCAATATCCCACTGATCCGCCGCTAGATAGCGGGGATTTTGTATCAGCATGGTGCAAACAAAGTCCAGAAACTCCACCATTTGGTCTAAACTCGACGTAGTCTTCGAGATCTTCATAGGGCTCTACTTCGAATAGTCTTGCGTACCAATCGCGGCTTGCTTTGAGATTAGGAGTAAAGAGATAAATAGAATCTAAATATAAAAATGGCGAAAACTTTCTTGTTCTGATTGAGGCTAATTTTGCAAAAATTAAAGTGTCTCGGTAGGCACCATTTTTGATCTCCTCTTGTTTAAGATAAGCTTCAAGCTGGTAGCTATTACGTTTTGCGACGCTCATCGATTTTGAGTTTAATGATGAACAGTGTATCTCGATTCGATTAAAACCAATATCAAAAAGAGAAATTTCGAGGGCGGCTAAAGCATCTGAAATGTAGCCCTTTCCTTCGAAGACTCCAGAAATCCAATAGCCAATTTCACAGCGGTTGTTTTCTCGACTAAGAGACAAGGCCAATTGCGACCTCTGATTTTGGAATGCGAAGCATCTATTTCCATATCGTATAGAAATAGGCCACAATATAGAAAACAAATTTTTTATTTTCCGATAATAAATAAGAAGTATTAGCTATGAGTGAGCTAAAATGAAGACCATTGATTTTGGAAGCTTGCGATGGCGAGGTGAATACAGATAATTATCGGAAGAGGGTTATAGATTGAGTACTGTCCGTTAGATTCTTCTTCAAAAAACACTTGATAAGAAATACCACTAGAATCTAATCTGTTCGAAGCAAACTGGTTAATTAAACAGGTTCGGTTCACATGTTTTCAATGCGTTAAGGACACTAATAGATATGAAATTGTTTAGAGTTGCTATTGGAATTTTTCTACTTATTTCGATGTTTGCGGCACCTGCTAGTTCAGGCTGCATAAATGTAGACTTCGAAATTAAAAAAGGCAGTAGACAGTTTATCTATGATGCCAGCTCTTATATGCTGAGTTCGTTTATCAATAAAATGGATGACATGTCGACGGATAATAAATGGGCATTCTCATTGGATTGCAATGCGATGGTACCGGAACAAGTAGCAGTATTTCAGAATTTTAGTGCAAGTCAACCCTTTACCTTCCCTGAATTAAGGGATGTGACGACGCTTTACTATAACGACAATCGTATTTTTCGCCATTTCAAGAGACCTATCCCCAATACGCTTGAAGAGTTTATAAAAACGTTTGATTTCTACAATTGGACTGAAAAGACACTTGTCAAAAATAGCAGCGTCAAAGGTTTTGATCGTGCTATTTATCGCTTTGAAGATGTAAGTGTCGCACAGACAATGGCTATAGATGAAAATGGGACAGAATATGTTAGAGAAACTGAAGTCATCATTAAACGCGAAGACGACAAAAACTATTCTTTTTTTGTATATGATGAAGCTGGTGATCTCAGCAATAAATCAGAATTTATCAACGGATCTGTTGAAGATGCGCCTTTTGTGTGTATGAATTGTCACTATGATCCTAGGGCGCGGGCTTTTGTGCCCTAGAGAGAGCAGGTGCTTCGCTTGCAACGTGCCGTATTTAAGATACTAAAGTAGCATTCAAAATCTGGCGTACATCCCCAATCTTCAAATCCCATTGTTAGAAAAAGATTAGATTTTTTTTACAATCTCCTAACTCGCTATCCTATTCAACATAGAGAATATAGAGCCAACGAAAAGACTTTCGAAGAGGGATGAATATGAATATTCAGTCGAATTACTCAGCCATATTTTATGTTAAAAAATTTGTATCATCAGTGTTTATATTAGCGATATTTACGCAAGCAACCCTCAGCTTTGCCCAAGATTCTAAAAAACTCTCTGTGGAAAGCACTGATCCTTTGGCTCTGAAAATAGCCGAGCTTAGGTCGGAGATCGAGGCGATGAACAGCCAGTTGCAAACAGCGCGAGAAGAACATCGTAGCCTTGTTTCTAGTTATGCGGCGCGCAAAGGCGAACTAGAGTCTCTTATTGAGAAAGATAAAATCGCAGTGCGGCAAATTTTAGAAAAAATAAAGACCTCACAAGAAAATCAAAATTCATTTGAAGACCAAGGTAAGATTTTGGTCCCAGAGTTTATCGCCACAACATCTCTTCTAAAAAAGTATATTGAATCTAGCATTCCCTACAGTAAAGAAGATCGTTTAAGTACTGTTGAAACACTTGAGAAGCAGGTTCAAGGAGCCGAACTATCGGTGTTCAAGGCGTACGGTCGCCTGTGGTCATTGGTCGAAGACGAGCTGCGTTTGGCGAATGAAATGGCCATCTCCAAACAAAGCATAGTCTTGGGCGAAAAAGAACTTCTTGCTGATGTTGTAAAGCTCGGAAGCATAGCTCTCTACTTCAAGACTCAAGACGGTCAAATGGGCTACGCGGAAAAACAAAGCGACAATTCTTGGATCTATAAAGAATTAAAAGATAGTGCATCGAAGAAGAATATCCTTCTACGCCTGCGTAGTTTATTTTGTACCAGCCCTTTCCTGCGTTGCAAAGGTAATCTGCTTTTATTTCGGTGGTGCTAGTATGTGGAATCAGCCCTAACTGTGCTCCTGATATAGGTTGGTCCCTTATTTTTAAACCAGCGCTTGCGCCGTTATTTTCACAATAAGATTGCGCATCTTGCTTTAAGTGACTTTGCTTGCGTTGGATCGAAGCGCAGGAAATAGTTACGATAAAAATCGTAGCAAAAAAGAGCTCTATTTTGAGATTAAATAGTTCCGCCATTATGTGCTCCAAACATTTTATTATAACTTTCTGAAATTAAATTCGCAAAAATTGGTCTGACCTTTAATTTGATTGATTGCCAAGTGCAGATTACGCTCACGAAGATGTTAACGTGAGCGTGGTCGTGAGCACAGTCGTAGGCAAGGTCCAGTCCTGATACATAGGTAACATTTTAGTCTGGAGACATAGGTGACAAAATTATAAACGGTCGGCAGGAGGTGCTGCC
>JAGOVF010000034.1 GCA_018060885.1 Oligoflexales bacterium
ATCCTTGGTAACACTTCTAATGAACCAACTCGAGCTTCTTTTAAAATAATTCTGGGGGATCTACGAGTAAGATACTGATTTTTCTGTAGATATAAAGATTTTAATTTAAGCGCTCATTTTTTCGACCATAGCCTCCGAAAAGCTTCTTAAGAATTGAGGCGAACCTATTTTAAACAAGGATGGGTCATGGCGGTTTTAAATCTGAATAAATTTAATATTTTTTTATTGGCTGCAATAACTGTTGTATTCTCTTTTGGCTGTAGCCAGGAAAAAAATGAGCGTACAGGTGCTCCATCTGGTGGGAATGGGTCTGGAAATATTGAAATAGAATTTCCTGAGGCTGCAAATCTAAAAATAGCGGACTTTGGTGAAGAGGCAGAGTTCGGGACAAACAGCTTGCCAGAGCCTGCGACGCTATTGAGTTACAATAGAGATTCTGCTTTTGTATTGCTCGATAACTTAGGAGGCGTAAAATCCATAGAAAAGTCTTCAGAGCTTACTAAAAGTGCGGAAGCTGGCAAACAAGTTTTTAGCCCCCACGCAAATATGTTTTGGACTCTTGAAGGAGATAAATTAATCGTCAGCGAATTGGCAGACCTAACTAAAGCCACCAAAAAATTTCAACTTGATAAAGAGCGATCAGATATTGTTCTTAGTAAATCGAAAGTAGTATCGGTATACGCAGATTCCATATTATTTAAAAAAGATTTGAGCCTTTATATTGTTAAATTTCAAAGCGATAATTTCCTTGTTACTGAAATTGGGCTTGCGGAACAGCTCTTCGCAGGTAAAGAAGTATTTTCGGTAGGACCAATTTTGAATACTGAATATTTGTGGTTTTATAATGGTGAAAAAATTATTTTATTCTTTTCAAAAGAAAAAGCTAAAGATGACTTTGTCGCTTTTTGGAAGATATTGAATTCAAGCCTTAAATCCCCTGCAGAAAAAATCTTTGGTATTGGTGAAATTGATGTTGAGAAAAAAACTTTCAGCTTTATTCAAAGGGCAGCAATTAAACGCGGCGACAAAATTTTATTGGTAAACTCTTCAGATAAAAAATTAAAGGCAAGTGACATTCAAGTTTCAAGTTTCTACAAAGAACCAACTGACGGTGGGACTGGTGGAAATAGTGGCGGTGAAACTGGCGGTGAAACTGGTGGTGAAACTGGTGGTGAAACTGGTGGTGAAACTGGTGGTGATACCGGAGGTGAACCTGACTTCTGTGCCTTGGCCCAAACTTCTTTTACCTCTAATATAGGCTCAAATAGCAACTTTTCTAGTTGCCTGGGATGTCATAGCGGTGGAACCCCAATTGGCGGTGGAAATTTAATTGCTGCAGATCATGTAAACAATCGAAATAAACTTCGTGCATCCATTAGTGGGAATGGTGGATATGCCGGCTTTGCAGATTGGATAACAACGGATCATCCTGGTAAAGGTCCAGCGCTTCTTATCACTAAGGCAAAATTTTCAACTTGGTTAACAGCGGAACAGAAATGTACTGATTAGTTATTATTTTCTATCATAAGGTAGTTTATTTTTTATGAGAACATGGAAGTTCAGAAAAAATCGACAAGGATTGTTGATAGCCTTCCTCTCAATAGTCGTAATCATATTTCTCTTCTTTATGCATATTTTTAAGCAAAAAAGCAGTCCTTTGGTTGTTTTGAACGATCTTAGAACGGAAAACGCTGTTCTTGAATTTTCTGAGTGGCGTGCTGAATTTCAATTCTGCGAAAAAAAATCACAGCATTTAGATTGCCGAGATGTTGGCGACTATTTTTACAAGATTAAATTCCCTGATCTAGTAGGAATAAAAGAACTCATATCAAAAATTGAACCAACTCCCAATAAGGTAACTTTAACTTACTCACTCAGTGAAAGTGAAATATCTTGGATACGTGAGTCGAAATTAGATGTGTCTTTAGTGATTCCAAGAATGTTTCATCAAAGAACTGATTATCACCTTGGTACATATGTTCAAAAGACATTTGGTTTGTGGACGAGCCTGGTATTTGCTATTGATAAAAATTCAATATTTGAAGAAAAAAAAATTAAATTAGTATCCTATTTTATGGGATTACCATCATTTGGACCCACAAACCTTCCGGTTTCTGCCGTCATTTCAAAAAAAATTGCTGAATACGCCAATTTGCCTACCAGAAATGTGATGACAGCTTTAGTGTTGCGCGCGCAAGAATTCACTGTATTTTTATTGATAGTTGCAATGGCCTTAATATTGGATCATAGCGCAGCTTTTTGGTGTTTAGCACTTTACACGGTTGGTCGTTCATTGCGTGCCTTTATTCCATTCTTAAGTGAGTCTGGATATGGACCAAACGAATGGATGAATTATGGATTTGTGTTTGCAAATGCTATTGTATTTGTCGCCTTACCTTTTTTTCTGCTCTCGCTAGGCCAAATAAAATGGAAGATGAAGTGGTTGAGTGCGAGCTTGGTAGCGGCGTTTACAGCTTTTAGTGTGTTTTTTCTTACTGTTGAAAATTCCCTTTTTAAAATGGATATGTGGAGTGATATTGGAAATTGTTTTATAGGAATTCCAATACTTCTATATTCAATTTACAAAATAAAAAACAATGGCAAGAAGAAGAGCGCAGGAGATGGGCAAGACCTTTTGGTCGATTCGGTAAAAGTATTACGGGCTCTTTTTCTAGTACTTGTGCTTTCACTGACTGTTTGGGTGAATTATGAAGACTTGGTTTTGGAGGCGGCGAATAGTTTTAAAGATTGGCTAGACTGGCGGCATACATTAATTCTTCCAAGTTTGATAGTTGCTGCACTGATTGAAGTTGGTTCAACCTCAAAAGCAATGTTAGTTTTTAGTAAAAAAATGGTACGACAGGCAATGGTTGATAAAGATCTTGAAATGGGCCGTCAAGTTCAACAAGAGATGTTGCCAATTCGTTCAAAAACTACCAGCGAATGGAAATGGCGCACTTATTATATTCCTGCAACATCCTTGGCCGGCGACTGGTTCGATATAAGAGAGATTAATTTCGCTAATGGCGAAAAGGCACTGGCTTCATGTTTAGCGGACGTGACAGGGCATGGTATTGCAGCAGCAATGATGACCAGTACAATTTCTTCACATTGGGGTCGTTGGTGTACTCTCATAGTCAATAGAAATATTGATCCTTCAAATTCTGACCAATCTAGCCAACTGGTTCATGAAGCGGTAACAATGATACATGAAGGTTTACTCGGCCTGCGTAGTAACAAAGGTTGTTCAGCAGCTATGACGCTTTATTTTCCAAAGACACAAGAGTTGTACTATGCAACTCCCGGACACACGGGGATTTTGCATATGCAAGATCACAATTTAAGCTATTTAGTTGCAAAGGGAACAAGGCTAGGTGGAGTTGAATCAGCAATTAGCGTAGAAAAGGTCAGCCTTCTTAAAGGCGACTTAGTATTTCTATATTCTGATGGCATTGTTGCTCCCAATCAAATCACCTCTCAATGGATAAAACGCTGCCATCGCAAATCAATTCAAGCGAAGTATTCGTTAGCTAAAGCGTTGTTGAATGGAATTAGAGCGAATAAGAAATTATTTCGTTCTCATCCAGAACTCGAAGACGACATGACTCTGCTCATATTTGCTATCGGAGAAAGTCAAATATTGTCAAATCAGGATGAACATAAAGAAGTTTCATAGAAACACAATATTGTTGAAGAATTATTTAATTCCAACTGTCTTATTTAGGTTTCAGAAGAGCCATAGATTATTTTTTTGATAACTATGCTAATTTGGTCCTTCGGTCGAATAATTATAACTTCATCGCCAAGTTTTTTATTTAGAAGAGCTTTACCTATGGGGGAATTTAAAGAAATTTTGCCAACGTTTGGATCAACTTCATCTTCACCAACGAGCTGAAAGCACTTTTCTTCACCATTTTCCATAGTGGCATAGACTATTGCCCCGAAAGTGATCTTATCTATGGAAATTGTATTTGGGTCGATAACTCTTGACTGACTAAGTTGTTGATGTAGGTAGCGCAGTCTTTTGTCGATTTCGCGTAATCTTTTTTTTCCATAAATGTAGTCACCATTCTCACTGCGATCGCCATTGCTCGCCGCCCATGAAACTGTTTTTACAACTTCAGCGCGTTCAACCTTAGATAAGTGTTCGTATTCTTTTTTAAGGGCAGCATAGCTTTGCGGTGTCATGAGTTTTAGATTTTTTTTTTCCAAGCCGGGCTCTATATATCTTTAGTTAGGTTTAAACTTGCTCAATTGGTCGAGTAGACGCGGTAACTGGCGAGTTGCGCCATGTATCATAAAATTTGGCAATTTTAGGCAGTTTGTCATATTGATATTGGGCTCTAAAAATTGTCCAGTCTATTAAACAAAAAAGACTGATGTGAGCAAAGCTGTCTAAGTTCTCCAGCTCAAATGTATCTTCAATAAATCGAAAAATTTCATCAATTCTTCTCTTTAGATTTAAAATATATGCATTGGGTTGCAATGGTACAAGCTGATTTCGTACCAAATAAAAAATTGAGACAAAAGTATCATTTAACTCATTTACTAGAGTGATTTTATTTTGTTCATTAAAACTAATTCTATGCTTCCAATGCAAAGAGTTTAGATACTCATAAATAATCCGTGAGTCAAAGATTTTTACATTGTCATGTAATAAGAGTGGGATTTTACAAATTGGGGTGATCTTTTCAAAATCTGATCTATTTGCTGGATCATGTAAATTGACGGTTTTAAAAGTATAGGGGATGGTGCCTAGAACTAATCGAATTCGCCGAACGAAAGGTGAAGTTGTCGAGCCGTAAAGAGTATAGGTTGATTCCATTGAATTCGTAGCTTTCTTTTAGAATGATTGAGTAGGCAGAGCCGGAATAATTATTTTCATTAATCTAATAATTCACTATGGATCTGGGCAAATAAAGAAATATAGTCATTTGACTTAAAATTTATATGATGAATATTGATTCGATCATTTGCATCGAAGGCTTGTTCTTTGGAATTTGAAAAGACACCTTCTTCTTTGAGAATAAAAATCTGATTTTGTAAAAATTTTTCTTTAAGTTTTGAAAAAAGCGGGGATTGTAGTTTCAGCCACAAAGGCGAGCTGATTATGATAAAATCAATTTCTGGCCAAAAAGTATCCATAGAACTTTCAATGGACCAATAAGTATAAGTTGTAATTCGGTGTTTTTCGGCTGCTTCACTGAGATCATAGCTAAGTTCAAGGTCATCTAAAAAGACAAAAGCTTTTTTACGTAGAGAGCTAGATTCATTGGTCGCAATTGTATCGCCACTGTCTAAAGACCGGCGATGCATGACGTTTTTGTTCGAGCTTGCTGAAAACCTACGAATCTTGAGCGGATCGTCTTCGCTTGGGTTATGATTTATTTTACGCACCATATGAATTTGCCCTGTTTGGTTTAAGTTTAGTTTAATTTCCGAAGACATTACACGGGGAAGTTGTTTATAAAAGAAGCCAAACAAAACAAACTGTTATTAACAGTTAAACCCAAATTGTGCAACTCACTTGCTGTATAAACCCCGGACTTTGCTAAGAAAAAACCTTATAAATTAGGTGGTTAAATTAATAAATGTATTTTACAATCGTCGCAGAAGAATAGCATATTTGTACATTTTTTAAATTTTTTTAGTTATTTGAGGACATATTGGTACGATTAAATCCCAGCATCGTTTGGCCTTTGGCTTTTTCTCTAGCATTAGGAGTTTTTGGCGGTATTTTTGGACTTAGCTACTATTTAAACAAAAAGCAGAACGACGAGGCAGAAAAGTTAATTTCAAAAGAAGTCGAAGAATTAGCTTCTCATCAGAAAGAGCATGAAATCGAAGAGCAGCCTAGTTCAAATGAATTACCAGCCGAAGAAGTTACTGAAAACGCTACACATGATCAACAAGCTGCGGTGGAGCATAAAGCAGATCATCCACCTACTATTGAGCATCTTTCGGAAGAATGGTCCTTTTCTGGAGAAGAAAGGGGCCCGGGCAGTTGGGCAACTTTGAATGATTCCTATAAACTTTGCGGAACGGGACAACATCAATCACCGATCGATTTAGAAAAATTTGAAAGAAAAAATTTGCCGCGTCTTAATCTTTTCTACAAAATTGAAACGGCTGATTTATATCACAATGGGAATACAGTTGTACTTGAGATGAATGATGAAAAAAGCGGAACTTTGGATGCTGGTGGAAAAGTATTTTATTTGAAAAAAATTATGTTTCGAACTCCAAGTGAACACAAAGATGATTCCATTACTTATGGCATGGAAATTCAACTGTTTCACGAAGATGAATCTGGAAGAATCGCAATCTTGTCTCTATTTGTCGATCAAGGAAATAGAAACCGGAGTTTGGATTTAGTTTGGGAGCAATTGCCAAAAAATGCGGCCTATCCGAAGCGAAAATTGCGTTTTGATCCAAGTTCACTTTTACCTGAAAAGATGAATTATTTCTATTACGAGGGTTCTTTGAGCTATCCGCCTTGCACTGAAGGTGTCGATTGGTTTATTCTGAGCGAGCCAGTTTTTGCTTCTGTGCAACAGTTAAGCGAAATTGAAAAACTTTCGAATGGAAATATTCGACCTATTCAAAAAAGAAGAGCGCATAAACTCTATTTTCAAAAGTAAGAATGGATTTGTATGGATCAAGATAGCAATAAAAAAAAGGTTATAAATCTCAATTCTTTTCGCAAAAGAAAAAAAATGGCCAATACAAATAGTATAAATAATTCAAAAAGCGACTCGTCGCCCCTGAAAAACAGGATCGTAGTTTATGTTCAACTTATACTAGTTCTAGTGGCCATATTCTATTTAATGCAAAGATGTCAGGGTTAGTTCATAAATGTTTAATTTTTTAAAATTTTCGTAATGAATAGTTGGGGAAAAATATATGTCAATAACGGCTGCTTCGGTAGACATAAAGACGAAAAATCTAAAAGCCAATGTATTTTCTAATTATCTATGTGAAAGAAAAGTTTCACTTACTCCTACATCAGTATCTACTCTGCAAATTAATATCACCAAAATGTGTAATCAAGCCTGCGTACATTGTCATGTAGACGCGAGCCCGCGACGTCGAGAAATGATGTCAGAATTGGTTTTAGATGCTTGTTTAAAGATTTTGGCCGAGAATGGCGAGATCGGTGTTCTAGATATAACAGGCGGAGCTCCCGAACTTCATCCGCGCTTTATTGAATTGGTGGAGAAAACTCGGGACTTAGGTAAACGCGTTATCGTAAGGCATAATTTGACAGTAACCCATGATTTGCACCCTTTATTAAAAACATCTATGGAGTATTTGCCGGAATTTTTTGCTAAACAGAATGTAGAAATTGTTTCGTCTTTACCTTATTACCAATCATATTTTACCGATAAGCAACGTGGTGACGGTGTTTTTGAGAAAAGCATTAAAAGCCTTCAGATTTTAAATAAGCTGGGCTACGGACAGCCGGGTTCGCATAAAATTCTAAATTTGGTCTACAATCCAGCTGGAGCTTTTTTGCCGGCACCACAAAAGGGATTGGAGAACGATTTTAAAAAAGAACTATTTAATAAATACGGCGTCGTTTTCAATAGTCTATTTGCGCTGACTAATATGCCAATCAATCGTTTCAAGGCTCAATTAATAAAGTCAAAAGGCTTAGAAGTTTATATGGAAAAGTTAATGCAAGCTTTTAATCCAATTGCAGCAAACGGCGTTATGTGTCGAGATATGATCAGTGTTTCTTATGATGGAAAGTTATATGATTGTGATTTTAATCAAATGTTAAATATGCCCATTGAAAATAAAGCGGAAAAAGCGATGACGATATTTGATTTTTCTTCATCCGCATTGCTTGAACGAGAGATTAAAGTAGACGATCATTGTTTTGCATGTACTGCAGGCGCAGGAAGCAGCTGCGGTGGAAATACGGTGGATTAATTTTTGAACATATTAAGGAGATTGCAAGAATGGAATACTACAAATCAGAAGATCTCGGCAAGTTTGCAGAAGTTGGAAAGTTCGCTCCAGAGCTTATGGAGGCTTTTTTTTCTTATTATAATAAAGTTGTCGGTCAAGATGGAGCTCTGACAAAAAGAGAAAAGGCTCTTATAGCACTAGCAGTCGCCCATGTTAAAAAATGTCCTTATTGCATCGATGCCTATACAACCGCATGCCTCGAAACGGGTTCAAATCCAGAGCAAATGACTGAAGCTATTCATGTCGGCGCAGCCATGGAAGCGGGTATTACCCTTGTTCACGGTGTTCAAATGCAAAACTGCATGAAAAAAATGAATGCAATTTAAGGTTCTACTGATAATTATAAAGCCATTATTTCTTAGGTAGTATTTTGCCCGTAGCATTTGTTTTAGGAACAACTGCGCGGGCATTTATTGTTCGGGCAATTTCCGGCGCTAAACCAATATAGTCTTTCGTTTCGTACTTCAAGAATCGCTTTTTCTCAGACGCAGGGAGTTCTTTGCAGTCATTGACAAATTTATTTAACTCAGACTTCGATAGGGTTTTTCCGCGGGTAAATTGTTTAAGCCTTTCGTAAGCATCAGTAACTCCATATTTTCTTAGAGCAGTTTGAATAGCCTCTCCTAAAACTTCTGGGTTCTTATTTAGGTCTTGTAACATCAACTCCGAATTAATTGAAATTTTGCCTAAACCTTTTTCTATAGATTTCCATGCTAAAAGGCTATAGCCGAGCATCACTCCAAGCGATCTTTGTACTGTAGAGTCACTAAGATCTCGTTGCCAGCGTGATATAGGCAGCTTTTGTGAGAAGTGACTTGCTATAGAGTTGGCCAGGCCTAAATTTCCTTCCGCATTTTCAAAATCGATGGGATTGACTTTGTGTGGCATGGTGGAAGATCCAACTTCATTGGAATTCTGCTTCTGAGAAAAATAGCCTATTGAAATGTAGCCCCAAACATCTCTAACTAAATCAAGAAAAACAGAATTGATGCCAATGAGCGCCTGACATAATTCTGCAAGTGCATCGTGGCTCTCTATCTGGGTAGTGATGGGATTAAAATTAAGTTGAAGTTGCTCCTCAACAAAGTTTCTCGCAATATCCTGCCAATCACACTCTGGAAAAGCAAAGTGGTGTGCATTATAGTTGCCAACTGCGCCATTGATTTTTCCAAGGATTTCTATTTGCTTAAAGATTTTTAATTTGCGCTCAATGCGAAAGCAAAATAGCGCCCATTCTTTTCCGACTGTAGTAGGGCTAGCCGCTTGACCATGTGTGCGAGCTAACATAGGATGTTCGGCATATAATTCAGCAAAATTGTGCATGGTATTGAGGATTTTGTTGAGCTTTGGGACTAAAATTTTTTCGCGAGCTTCTTTTAGACTCAAGCCATAAGCAAGATTATTGATATCTTCTGAGGTGCAAGCGAAATGAATGTAAGAAATGACATATGGTGGTGCCTTCGCTGTCGAGTTTAATAGATCTCGAAGAAAATACTCACAAGCTTTGACATCATGATTGGTTGTTTCTTCAATCTTTTTTATGCTGTTCAACTGCTCTTCGTTTATATGTTGCGAGCACAAAGCTTCTAGGAGATTTTTTACAGATGAAGATAATTTCAAGTGTTCTTTAATAGGATCTTGTTTGGCTAAGTGCAATAGCCAAGCTGCCTCTATGTGCACGCGCCTTTGATTAAGGCCAGATTCACTGAAAATTTCTGCAAGTTCAGCAGTTTGTTGTTGGTAACGCCCATCGAGAGGTGATAGCGAAAATAATGGGTTCATGCTTATGAGGCACCTTAGATTTATAGTGAAAAAGTCCCTAGTTCAGATACAATTCCGGCTAAATTGCAGATTAGCGCGAAATCTTCATATATGGAAGACGCGGATTTCGATTAAATGTTATGTGAAATTTCTCTCATGTTATGGAGCAGGCGCTTTATGGTCGGGCAAAAAATTAATTTCAAAAGTCCCATACAAATTCTTGTGGGTGCGCAGTGGGGAGACGAAGGCAAAGGCAAATGGGTTGATTGCTTAGGCAAGAAGTCTGAATACATTGTGCGTTTTCAAGGGGGAAATAATGCTGGTCACACGATTTACGTAGAGGGGAAAAAATATGTCCTTCACCAAATACCCAGCGGCATTTTAAGTCAGACGCAAATTTGTGTGCTTTCTGCGGGAGTTGTAGTTAACCCAGTCGCTCTATCCGAAGAAATTAAAGGCATAAAAGCTGATTTTGTTGTAACTCCGGAGCGCCTTTGGCTATCGGCTCGGGCTCATGTGATTACTCCGTGGCACGTTTGGTTAGATTGCCAATCTGAAAGTCAGGCAGCAACTTTTATCGGCACGACGAAAAGAGGTATAGGCCCAACTTATGCGGATAAAGCCGCTCGAAGTGGAATCCGATTGGTGGATTACATTGATAGCGATTCTCGCAAATCTTGGATTGATCAGATGCAAAAAACGCATCCAGAATTCAAAAGATCGTTCTCAGAGCTTGCCGAAGAGTGGAAAAAATTCGAAGCAGCTGCGGATATTATTGCTCCGTATGTCACCGATGTCGAAACTAAACTTCGCAAGCAAATTCTTAAAGGGAGCCCGACCTTATTAGAAGGAGCCCAAGGCACACTCTTAGATCTTAACTATGGTACCTATCCTTTTGTAACTTCGAGTTCCACCATCGCCGGTGGAGCCGTTGCGAGTCTTGGTATTCCTCCTAAGTCTGTCGGCGAAGTTATAGGGATTGCGAAAGCGTATATAACGCGCGTCGGTGAAGGGCCGATGCCAACAGAAATGAAGGATGGCATTGGGCAGGAAATCGCGAGCCGCGGCAAAGAATTCGGTGCATCGACGGGACGCCCGCGTCGTGTAGGCTGGTTCGATGCAGTCGCTATGCGTTATGCCCATGCAATCAATGGGTTTGATTATGTCATTCTAAATAAAATGGACATCTTGGAAAACATCAGCGAACTTAAAATTTGCACTTCCTATCAGCATCCTAAATTAGGTTTAATAGAAGACTTTCCCGACGATGCCGATATTTTAGCGCAATGTGTGCCTAATTATCAGACTTTTCCGGGATTTGGTCCAATTCCTAGACAAGGATCAATAAACGACTTACCTAGCAATGCGAAAAATTTTGTCGCAGCTATTGAGAAGTTGTCAGGAGTAAAGGTTGGGATTATTGGTACGGGCGTTGGTCGAGAAGACGCTCTCTACGGGATCTAATATTTAGCTATTAAATTATAGAGCTATTAAAGGCGTCGACGCTTCATGCAAAATGCAAAGGCGTCACCGTCGCGATTTATAAAACTTGCGAGCTCCCAGCCACTGCGACCAAATTGATTAATCAACTGTTCGATTTCTTTTATGCCCTTAGAAAAGAGTGCTTCGCATTTATATTCAATTTGCGTTTCTAAAATTCTTCTGCCAGGGATATCGTGACCGTCAGTACTTTCACGGTTTTTTTCGGCCGAGAGGCATCCAACGATAGCAAAAAAAGCTAATAAAAAAATGTATTTTAGAGCTTTCATATTTATTATATCCATCAATAAATTCTTATGACGACGCGCCGATTTTGCGATTGATTTTCATCTATTGGAGTACCTTCTTCATTTCTATTTGGTTTGCTAGGTTGGTACTCACCAAATCCTCGAAGTTCACAATTCTTTTTACAAATATTAAATCGATCGAAAACCTCAAGCACAGAAAGAGCCCTAAGTACAGATAAGTGCCAATTCGATCTATATTGCGCATGTCCTACGGGATTGTCGTCTGTATGACCTTCAATGGCAATTCGTGCATATTCAGGGAGCTCCTGAAAAATTTGTACAATTTCTTCAATAATAGGTAAATTTTCAGTTTTGATTTCTGTCTTCCCTAAATCGAAAAGAAGCTTATCTTTTATGACAATCTTTATACTTTGATCAGCTTCAACGACCTCGACGAGATCAGAAATATTCTTTTCTTCAACCTTTTCGACCAATGTATCATGGGTACGAGCAATGCTGAATGTTTCGGCGTCGGGTCCAGAAAAGGCATTTTTTATTTTTTCAAATTGAACAGCGGATATTTTTGAAGCAGAGACTAATAGTACGAAAAAAACCAAAAGATTAGTAACCAAATCTCCATAACTGGTGAGCCAAGTCTCTTCGACTGGGGACACTGAAGAGCTGTAAAAAGAACCTCCAAGCGGGTCGTGTTTGTCATCCATTTTTAGGATCGCCTCCCTAAGCTACATTTAAGTCTGGCATAACAGAGAGCTTGAAAAATCTTAATTCTAAGATTCGTCGCTCGTAATTTTGCGCAACTTGTTTTTTAAATAAAAAGAAGGCTTATTGTCTTCAAGTGCGGATAACCAATAGATTATATTCTCGTGGTTTTTAATTCCCATGTGTTTTCTTTTTTCTACTTGTCTAGCGATAGGAACAAAGACAAGGTTTCCTAAAAATATACCATAGAGGGTGGTAATAAGTGCCAAGGACATATTAGTTCCAAGTGAAGAAAAATCTGTCATATTGCCGAGCAGCCTAATAAGACCAAGAACTGTTCCTAAAAGACCAAAAGCCGGAGCCAGAGCGGAAAGTTGGCGCAGCGTTACGATGTCTTGGTCAAGTTTTGCAACTATTTGCCTAATTTTGTAAGTCAGAATATTTTTTATATCATTAATCGGAACCTTAATTTCTAATTTAGTTGCGACTATTTGCCAAATATAAGGAAGATTGTTTTCTTTTATGAAGTTGCTAAGCGATTGTGGGCCTTCTTTTATGTATAAATTTAACATCTCTTCAAATCTTGATTCTGAGATGCTTGATCGATTTCTTTCTTGCCCGACAGAGTAGGTAAACAAAAAACTAAAAAAGCGAGGGTAGTCTCGCCATTCTAGTAAAAAAAGTGATACCCCAATAAGGCAACCAACTACCAAAATCAAAGAAGGATAGTGAACGATAGTGTTTGTAACAGCAATTCCGTCGAAAACGAAAAGAGACGTGTATAACGATGAAGAAATTAAAATAGACGCTAAAGAAGATTTAAACAAGGATACGAGCATAATCTCTACAACCTCCAGAAATATTGATCAAATCTACTTGCATTCCTAGAGCTCAGTCAAGGAGAGAGTTTATACCATAGCCCAGTATGTTTTTAAAATTTCGTTTTGAGCCTTATCGATCTCGTTCTTATCTATATAGGTATAACGAGCTTTCATGCTTTCGATGAGCTTTCCGCGCATCTCACCCAGAGAACTGCGAACATTTGAACTCATGCTGTGGTGGGCAAATGCCTTAGCTAAAGTTTCATTCGAAACTTTTTGTATAACCTGCCTTACAACGCCACCCTCAAGATCAACAAGCTTGTCGAAAGTAATTTTATATTTTTCGTAGGACGGTCCGAGTGGAAAATTATCTGCAACTAGACGATTAATAACATCCATGACATGGTTGTCGTTTTCCAAGAATGCTTTTTCAAGTTCATGAACGTCAGTTACTAAAACAGCGCTGTGATCTTTCAAAAGCTCGTATTTCGCCCGAAGGATACCATCTAGTTGTTCCAATTCGGATTCAGAATAATTTGAAGTTTGCATTGCTTTAAAGAGTTCGACTTTTTCGTCCAAATTTAGTTCTTCTGTCAACTTCGCAAATTGTGGCTTAGCAAGAAACTTAGCTAGAATCGACAAAGTTCGGATCTTTTGACCCGTATGCGCGATAAATTCACTGATTTGCCTATCTTCCAATAAAGGCAGATAGCCAAATTGCTGGTTAACTTGTTTGTTTTGAATCTTTAAGTAGCGTTCAAGATCTTGCTCGATATGCACAAGCTTAGATTTTAAATCTTTTAGGCTTTGAGTCGTTACATTTCCGCTGCTTACTGCGGCAGAATTGTTTGAACCATTTGCTGTATATTCTTCTGCCTCAAAAAAGCCCATAAGCTGCTGAAAATACATTGTCAGAGCGGGTGTTTTTGTAGCGGAAAGTAGCGCTTTTTTATGATCAACCTGCAACTGTTTTAAAAAACAACTAACTTGTAAGGGATGTTTTGACACCTGTTCGACGAGGCGATTTAGGATTCCCTCTATCATAAGCTCAAGATTTTCAGGTTTATCAATTTGTGTTTTATTTGCGCTTGCTCCTGCTTCGGCTAAATTTTTACCTGCAGCAGACTTTCTCATTTTTCGTATTAAAGTTGCGATCGCAAATAAGAATGCAAGGACCAAAAGAACTAAATATAAAAGATCTAAGCCTGAGCCTCCGCGTTTATCCAAATAGCTTTTAAACCATGCGGCTGCAGATTCGAAGGCATTAACGGGTTTGTCAACAAAGGCAAGGTCTTTAACATGAAGTTTGGCTTTGTCACCAAAGGAGTTCTTCAGGTCTTGTTCTACGACTTCTTTAACATAATTTTTTTTATCTTCCGCAATCGATTGATCCAATAAAAGATGTACATCGAGTTGTGTGAGCTGAATATAGTGGTTGTACTTAAATTTGCTAGTGCTTGCTTGCTGAACTTTCGCAGCATCTCCAGCTTTTTCCATTAACTCAAAACCAGGTAATGCTGCCGGTTTCTTAGCTCCTGCAAGACCATCAGACTGCTGTTGTGTTTCGCCAGACAAGATTATCTTTTCGCTGACTTGTTTAACTTGTGCGTTTGCAAAAACACGAAACAGCTCTGGATCAATGATCATCTTTAGCTTGTCGCTGAGTCGAGACTTAATAGTATCTTCAAAGGTGACTTTTTCAGCCAAATCTTGTGCATTTAATTGGCTATTTAACACTAAACCGTTTAAAGCCAAAAAAGCGCAGAAAAACCCCAAGAAGCCAAAGCTCTTGATTAATTTGTTTTTCACAGTCCTAGCTCCTTTTGTGTTTCTTGAAGCATTTTGACGATTTCTGGTTGTGCCGGATTAAGTGCAAGCGACTCTTGCCACATTGCCACAGCGAGATCTTTCGATCCGATGCGGTACAACAACGAACCCTTCATGCTCTTAATGCGGTAAAAATCTTTATCTAGCTTTTCTGCTTGCTCGATGAGGTCCCAAGCTTTGTCTAAGTTTCCATTGAAAAATTCTTGATTCGCTTGAAACATAATGCGACGAGCTTCGATTTTTTCTTCCTGGCTAGCTGTTTTTTCGTCAATTGAATTATTTGCGTCATCGATTTTTTTAATGCGCACAACATAACTGCCGTTTGCGTGGATATCTTTTGGAGTGATAAATTTTGTAACTTTGTTCTTTTCAACGAGAACAAGGTCACCATAGTTTTCGTAGACATCCAGAACTTTTTCGCTTTTTTTAACTGACTCTTTTGGAGTCTCAACCTGAGCAATGAGATTGCTTGAAATTAATAGAGCAAGAGGAATCGAAAGGAGTTTAGTAGTTCGAGGCATCTCTATCGAGATTTTTTTATTGCGGATATTCATATGAAACATCTCCCTTGCTTATTTATCGTAGAATTCGCTTTTAAGTAAGTTCTCTCGCTCGAGTCATATAACTCAGCCCTCTTCTTATAACTCGATTTTTATAATTCAACACCGACACCAACAAGATAGCGCATTGGCAACGGTTCATTATTCTTCATGAAGGACTCACCAGCTGGATTATAAACATCAGATTCATCTTTAGGAGTAGAGATAAATTGGTTAGCTTGTGCAGCTAAGCGCATTGAAAAATAGTTTCCGAACATCATTTTAATACCGACAGTTTCAGCGATTTGTTGCTTCTTATTGAAGTCAGTCATACCCAATTCAATAAGATAGTTCAGTTGGAAAAAATCCCAGTAAGCTTTAAATAATTCATTGTGACTTAGCTCAAAATAACCGGAATAGGTGTTGTATGCAGAAACTTCTTTGTTCTTAGTTTTTGGAACAGTTTGGATTGCTAAACCCGCTGAACCGACGCCGAATAGACGTTGACCGACATAAGCGTGAAAAGCTTGTGATGAAGGAAAATCCGCATTTGAATACGAAAGAGATTGAACATCAGCTCCAATAATCCACTGTGAGTCATTATAAGCGCTCATTGGGGTTTTATACTCTTTTGACCACTCGATAATACCATCTTGGTTTACAACACTCATTTGAAGAATCAAATAGCGACCTGCGTTTGTTAAATTAACATCAGCGTATTTAGTGATTCCTAAATCTTTCATTGCCGCTGCGAGCTCGGCTTTGTCAGAAATTCCTTTTTTAATAAAAATCTCATCTCCCTGAGCTTCGGCGCGAACAGCTAAACATTTCATACACTGAAGAATGCGCACTGGTGTTTGTTCATTGCTACGGCTCGATTGTTCAAGCTTCTTTAAAAGATAAGCTTTTGCAGATTCGGGAAGATCTTCGGATTGAGTATAATTTACGACCGCAACTTTTTTTGTTACGCCAGAAAGACTAGGTATATCGTCATCGAGGTAATTAGCTAAAACATCAATTGCCTCGTAAAGAACTGTCGCAGAAAGCTCTTCAGAACTGACCGCCAGGCCAGTTTGGCTCATTGATAGTATCCCAAAAACAGCACTGATATTAACGAGTGACTTTTTTAGTACGAGCATCGGACTACCCCATTGTTAAATTATTGTGAGCTAGGAATGATAAACTTGTGTTATAGTATGGATAATTCGCTTAACTTCTTTGTAACGCGCTAATAGAACAGATGTAAAGGTAAATTTTTCGGCAAAAATAAACAAAATGGCGCATCCTTAATATTAAGCACTCGACCCTATGCCCGAGGATACTAATAAATTTTTTCTAAACAATCAATATTAAAAGCATACAAAATAATAATTTTCATAAAATATAAATTATTTTTGTCTATAATAGAAAAATATTTTAAAACGACAAGGATTCTGATACAATGGGTCGTGTTCTTGATGCAACTTTCTGATTGGAAAGAGTAAATGCTTAGAATTATTAAAGCGTTACCCCTGATTTTGCTGGCCGGTCAGTCAGGATGTGGTGGCAAAAAATCCTCAAAAAATGTTCCTGAAGTCTCTCCTCCCTTTTTATCTTTGGGTTATATCCAGGAGTTAGGTGAGCAGCCGCAGGATCTGTCTATATCCGGTAACTATGCAGCAGTCGCGCTGGGTGATGGGGGTGTGACTATATTGGGTATGGCGAACCCGGCAAATCCAATTCAGGTGGGAAGCTACAAAAGCGGTGCTTTTTCAAAAAATGTCGCGCTTCATGGTAATTCCTTATTTTTATTTGATAGAGGCCTAGGCCTATCACTGTTGGATATAAAAGATCCTACAAATCCGAACGTTGTTGCGACTTTATCAAATGCCTCGCTGGGTGATGTTGTTTTTGACGTTTTGGCGACTGATAAAGTTAGCGGAAAAAATCAGTTATTCATAGCCTCACAGTTAAATGGAGTTCAGGTTTTTGATATTGATGAGCAAGGCTCCTTAAATAAGCTTGCTCCTTTAAAGGATGTTGATCGTGTTGAAGCGTCAACAAGTTTAGTTGCTTCAGGGAAGAGTCTCTTTGTAGCAGAAGCTAACGGCGGTATTGCGGTTTTCGCTCATGACGGTGAGGCTGCGATTAAAAAGACTAGTTATTTTGATATAAGCACAAAGTTTCCAAAGGCACGAATTTCAAAAATTGCTCAGCGCGAGAACATCATTTATGCTGCAGCCAAACAAGCTGGTCTAGTCGTTGTCGATTTTAACCGTTTAGACGAGCCGGTGCTCATTGAAAACTTCTCGAGTGTTCGCAACGTTCAAGACGTTGCGATACAAGGTTCTTATATTTTGTTACTTGCATATAACAGCTTGGATTCAGACTCTGAGCTTATCTTTTTGCAGCACGATATTTCTGGCGGTAGCTTGACTCTATTGGAGCGCCAAACTCTGAGTTTTAAACCGTCAGCTCTGGATGCTCATGGTGGATTTTTTTATCTTCTAAATGACAGTGGATCACTTGATGTGGTGAATATACGGTCTGTCGAGTAACGGTTTAGACTTGTAGCGATTTAAACCTTTTTTAAAGGCGAACTTATGAAAATCTCACAATCAATAATTATTTCATTTTTTATTTTACAATTTTCATCGTCAGTTTTAGCCAGTGAACCGGTGGAGCTTAATCAAGAAGAACTCGATCAAATCGCGGATACTCCTGGGGTGCCGAAAAAGAACGAGCAAACGAGGATTTTTTCTTGTTCAATCGAGTTTCCTTTGAACAGCGTGCAATTCGATACGAAGTTAGTTGATGAATGTTTTAAGGGGATTGTTCTTGAGAGAGTGAGTTATGTTCACGTTATTGCAACTGCAACAACCACTGGAACTAGCGACCACAACCTTTTTCTCTCTACGCGCAGAGCGGGGTCCATTGAGGGTTATATAAAAAATAAATATCCGCAAATGCAAGTTCATGCCTTTGGTGGCGGCGCAAACCCAAAATTTGGAAAATCAGCGCGCATTATAATTGTTGAAAGTGCTCCGAATGCAGAACAAGAAGCGGATGGCTTAAGCTCTGTTATTGTAAAGGCGCCAGAAGTAAAGATTAAAATTCAAAAAGAATACATTTTACCGAAGAAATTCGGCTATGACGTCAATTTAATGACAGGGCTTGCAGAATACCAAGAAGATGGTGCCATGTATCAACTTGTCAATGTACGCGTATACCGTCCGACTAAATTTCCTTTGCTTAAAGAAGTCGACCTTGGTGTTGGTTACGGATTAAACCGCTCTAACAACAATTTAGATATTCAAACGATGAGCGTTCTATTAGGCAAAATGTATCGTGTTTATGATCTGGCAAATTTTCATAAATTTGACTTAGGCGCAGATTTTTTTGCGGGAACAAGTGCAATACAAGATCAATCAGAGATGGATTATGGATTTACCGCTAAATTGAGATATGGCTATGAAAGCATTTCTGCATCGCTGCATATTAATGCATCGAAACATTTTAATTCTGTGACTTTAGGTGGGGGGGTTCTTCTATGATTCAGGTGCGTTCAATAACTTTGATAATCTTAGTCACTTTACTGTCATGTAGTAAAGAAGAAGACACTGTTAGAGCTCCGGATGAGTTCAAGCTGCCTTCGAGAGATGCTTGTCAGACTTGTGATTTTCGACTCTACCAAGCGAGCCAACATGGTGTGGTCAAAGATCTAAGCGAAATAGATTATACAGGCTCAGACTTTTCCGGATTAGATTTACGTGGTGTTAATTTTACTGGTTCGATTCTAAAAGATGCAAAATTCATCAATGCAAATCTCGAGGGTGCGATTTTTGTTGATGCTAATATTGATGGCGCTGATTTTAGCGGTGCTTCCATGGTTTTGGCAGACTTAGAACAGGTTTCTGCTGCAGCCGCTATTTTTGATGAAGCTAACCTCAGTGACGTAAATTTGCAAAATGCAGAGCTTTATAAAATAAGCGCACGTTCAGCGGTTTTTTTGCGCGCCAATTTAAGCGGCGCTGTTGTTGTGGATGCTGTGCTGCGCTCTTCGATTTTTACCGAAGCAGTTTTAATTGATGCTGAATTTGTTTCTTCAAACTTGGATAGAACTGTTTTTTTATCGAGCCAGTTAAAAGGAGCTAGTTTTGAAGCTTGTCGCTTTGAGCTGGCTAATTTCCGCCAAGCCAAATTAGATAGCGTGCTTTTTAACAAGTCGCAGCTCAATTCTACTGACTTCTATAATAGCACGGTTAAAAAATCGAGTTTTAATGGTGCTACTGCCTATGATGCAGATTTTTCGCAAAGCGAATTTGTTGCGACAACTTTTAAAAATTCTAAGCTCTACCAAGCAAATTTCAACCTAGCTACTTTTAATGGTGGTTCTTTTGAAAATGCTGACCTTACAAAGGCGAATTTTGATAGTGTAAAAATCAGCTCCACAGATTTTTCTTCGGCAATACTCACTTCGGCAATATTGCGTGATTCGACGATTGTTGCGGGAAATTTTAGTAATGCAGATTTGGGCAATGTCTTTGCTATTAATATTAAAATAGATGCAAATTCGACATTTAAGTTTGCAAATTTTAGAACAGCAAATTTTAAAAATGCCAAGATCGATGGTGCATCTTTAGCAAAAACGAATCTTTTTGGCTTAGATTTGAGTGATTCTGATCTGAATCTAGTCGATTTTAAATCTGCGCAAGCGGGAACTTTAAATTTGGCGAAGTCGAAAGTGAGAGAATCGGATTTTACTGGAGCCATTTTGTCTCGGGCAAATTTTGATGAAGCTATTTTGAATAAGTCTACATTTAAGAATGCACGCTTAGAAGGCGCTTCATTTATTAAAGCAACTTCTGCTCGCACGGATTCTGAAGAAGATGCAAGTCCAGCTTCTTCAGCGGACTTTACAAATGCAAATCTCGCTGGTGCAATATTAAACCAGGCAAATTTCCCCTTGAGTACTTTTGATGGCGCGAATTTGACGGGCGCGAATTTAGAATACGCTGATTTTAACGGATCTATTTTAAATAAGGCAAATTTATCGGGTGTTGTCGCGGGTAGATCAATTTTTCAAAAGGCTACGATGTTAGGTGTGGATATAAGTTTTGCGAGTTTTTATGGCGCTAATTTCCAAGATGCGAAAATAAACGATGCAGTCAATGCTGAAGGAGTTAATTTTAATGCGGCAAATATGAGAAATGTTGGACTTCAAGACGCCTTATTAAGAGGGGCAAAATTTTATGATGCAACTCTTTCTTATGCGGATTTGACTGGTGCGAAGCTTGCTGAAGCAGACTTACGTTTCACAATGTTTGATTGTGTCATTTTGGACGGCGCACTGATTAAAGATGCTGATTTCACTGATTTTAAAAGTTTGGAAAATACAAATTTTGGTTTGGTTGTCGGTATTCCTGAAAAGCCTTGGGGCGCCAAGGGTATTCCTACAGATCAAGATGATTTTCCAATTGCAATTAAAAATAAGCCTGGCGACTTAAGCGACCCGGCTTTGGGCTGGGACTACGATGTTGCATGTAAAGGAATGGCGGATCCCTCACCAGCTCCAGTGCCTGAAGAAGAGGAATAATTTTTCTTCAGCTGGATTTCTACTGTTCTCATCGTTTCTAGAAAATATAACTAGAGTAAAAAAGGAGAAGGAACATGGACAAACAGACTGCGAAACTGAAGAACGAAAGAGGATTGCAGATGTCAAAGATGTTAAACATGCCATGGCACAAAAATTTCTTTTATTTTGAAGGCGCAACCTTTTTTAAGGCTTTTGCTATTGCTGCTGTATTTAGTTCTTTTTCTTGTAGTAAAGATTCAAAAAAAGATGAGCCTGTAGGACAGCCGCCCGCAAAATCTGCTGCCCTCGTTGATGATGATTCCAAAAGTCGTGCCTATTGGGTTTTGGATGATGATATCACCATACCTAAGAAAACGGCCGCTGAAGCTGATAATGCAAATCTAGGTCCGAAGCTAAAGCCAGCTCCTGGATCTGGAGGCGGAGGCTCGCCCGTTCCTGAAGAAACGCCACCACCGCCACCGCCACCACCGCCACCACCACCACCGCCACCACCAGAAACACCGGCGGCTTTCAAAAATTGGCAATATAAAAACTACTGTTTAGTTGCCTATGATGAATTAGCTGCGATGGCCTTAATTAAAGATTTTGGTGATGACGAGGAAGTTTTGATGGCCTGGCGTGCAGAAATACAGGTGACAGTAGAAGCTATTCGTAAGCGCTTGGATTTGGTCTGGGACCCTGCGCTGACAACTTCTGAAAATTGTGCAAATTTTGATGACAAGCTCAGACGGCAAGTGTCCCTGGATTTGTCGCCGAACCCAGAAAAAGGTGAGTATTTTGACATTGTCATTGCAGATCCGGTGTCGAATTTGCCAGATTTAAGGAATCTAAATTTAAGCGACAACAAAATGCGCCGTTTAGGATTTATAAGTACTTTGGATAAATTGCAGTCTTTGTCGGTGAATCGCAATCAAATCTTGAAAATTGATCCACTGGACAACATGAGAGCGCTGCAATTTTTGGCGATTGAGTCCCAATTAAATCCTGAAGATCTAGAAGAAAAATTTCCAGCTTTGGATATCTCGGGCTTAAGTAATTTAAGGGTGGCGTTTAAAACATTAAATATTTGGGACAACAAGGTGAATCCAATTCCGCTAAAGGGCATGAATAAAGATTTAGTTGTAACTAGCCTTCGAGCTCTCGTCTTTATTAAGTCGGGATCGTCAGGTGCAAATCCTTGCACAAAAGGAAACCCGAATAACTCATATCCTATCAAAGTAGAAGAAGAAAGAGTTAGGCAGTGTCCAGAAAAATAGACAGTGTTGTTTTAATCTAGGGTCGCAACTCGGCCCTCTATCCATAAAGCCAACGCCTGCAAGGAGAAATTTTATATGCAACATAAAGAGCCTATCATGCCGATTAATTTACTACGTGTAGTTTTAAGTTCAATTGCGCTACATCATTCTCGCATGATGATAGTTTTACTCCCTGTATTTGTGGCAAGTATCTCTTGTAGTACTGATGTTGATAAAAGTCCGGCAGCACCCAATATGACTAATTCTGTTTACGAGTCTGAAATTGGCAAATTGCGTCAGGAGGTAGATACCTTGAGCGACGCTAATAAAGATCACGCCGATTCTTATAAATTAAGCTTTGAAACACAAAAACGCAGTTATGATTACCTCGAAAAACTATCGAGCAATATAAATGACCAAAGTCCATCTGGTTTGCCAACTTGGCAAGAGATGTATGATGCGTTAGTGAGCGATGCGGCTCGCGAAGACGCAACTTTTGGGCTTGGTAGCAATCGTCTGCAAACAAACTTTTATAAGCAAAATCAGGAAATCATCGCGAATAAAACTCTGTTGGTGAAAAATGAGAAGGATTTAGTCACCATAAAAGGAAGTTTAGTTGAACAAGAGAAAACTTTGCAACTTCATGGTGGGAAAATCGGCGAACTCGAAAGGGAAGTGGCTGCCCTTAATACTCTTGCAACGACACAAACGACCCATGTCAATAAAGTCTTAGAGGACTATTCTGCTCGCATCGAACGAGCTGAAGGCTCGATGAAGAGCTTGGAGGAGAAGTTTAATATCGTGCGATCAAATGTCGCTGAAAGTGTGGGAACAGTTACGGGTACTCTTAATGGCATTAAACAGATTTTAGCTGATCACGATCTCCAAGAAATGAGTAGAAAGATTAGAGACAATACGCAAACATTGGATCAACAAGCTTCTACTTTATCTCAAATGAGAACAGACTTAGACACAAATAAAAGAAATTTGGTTACTTTTCAGGATGATTTGAAAAAAGAAAAATTGGTGCAGTCAAAACAGAACGACCAATACAACAGTTGGAATTCACAATTAAAAGAAATTACTAATAAGGAAATTGGCGGGCAAAAAATTGTGGATGCGATTGCAGAAGTGAGTGCTTCAAAGGCAGCAATAGTTGAAATAGATGCAGAGCTCGTTGCGCAAGCCGAAGCAAACACCCAAAGCCAAGTGCAGATTGATGGGTCAAATGCCGAAGTTGAAGCTTTAAAAATACATGTTTCCAAGCTGACAGACGAAGTTAAAATCCTAGAGGCTAAGTTAAAAGAAGCTGGGATAAATCCAGATGGCACAAATGAGTAGAAGCTTAGTTTTTTCTATTAGGTAGCTTTATTAAGCCTATAAAAAAGGACTTCGATATGTCAAAATTAATATCTTTAATCTTTCATAATTTAGTTTCTACTAAAAAAGCTGTTTCTCAGATTTTTTTAAAAAAATTGTTAGTATCGTTGGCTATGCTTACTGTAGGCCTAACAAGTGCCTGTAACGATAAGATCGACAATAAACTTAAAAAGTATCAGCTCGAAAATCCCGAATATGAAACATCTATAGATGAAGTAAAAGCTGGAGTTGATGACGTTGCATCGGCCTCGGGTCAGCTTAATCAGGGCTTTCAGTTGAGCGGAGAAACTCGGGAAGCGGCAGACGCATTGTTGTCAAGTCTCGAGCAGAATAGCCTGCCAGTTTCTGTGGAAGATCTACCAGAGTGGCAAGAGCTGGCTTTTAGTTTGACAGATGACCAAGCGCGTTCAGATATAAATAGTGGCTACGGAATAGAAGAAAAAAAGACAAATTTTTACAAACAGCAACTTGAAATCGACGATCATAAAAGCAAATCTGCCAGTGATAGAACAGTACTAGATGAGCAACTTATCAGAACTGCTTCTAACGCTGCAATAATCAAAGGCAGAGATCGTGATTTACAGGACATGCGAGAGAATCTGACGCTCATTAATAGTAATTTTGTGTCGTATGACACCAGAATTAAAGAGCAGTTGAGTGTATTTGAATTTCGCTTGTCTGCAATTGAAACTCTTATTCAAGATAGAGCCGCAGAGATTGAAGAGTTCAGAGCTTCTTCAATTGCGGCGGTTTCTGGATTCAAGGAGCAGGCACTTGAGCTTGAATCGCAAATAAGGCGCTACAATCCTGCAAGTATGGCACAAGTTGTGACTGACCATAGCAATCGAATAGAAAGAGATAAAGAAACTATCAGCACTATGGTTACGGAAACGAATGAGTTAGTGACTAGTAGTAATAAAGAGGGCGATACTTTATCTGGTCTTAAAGTCGAAGTTCAAAAAGCTTGGGAAAATATAGAAAACTTAAGCCTGCTTATGCAGCAAGTAGAAAATTTCCAAGCAGCTGTACTCTTAATTCCAGATCAAGCTAGGGAAATTAGCTCCGCTTTAATTGACCTTAAAACTAAAGTTGATATGAATAGTGGTCAGCGAGAAGAGACTATAAAAAACATTCAGCTCTTAAATGATAAGTTAGCTGACATCACTCTAGAGTTACAGGGGCTTGGCTTGCAGATCCAGGCTCTCAATGAGGCTATCGCGCTTTTGTAATTGAGTTTTTTGTGATGGCTAGCTTAGTAAGATTGGTTTTTATGGAAGGGCTTTTAATGAACTCAAAATTAAAAACAATGATCAACAAAGCATTGAATAATTATTTCATTGTTTTCTGCTTTTTACCGCTGCTCTCGATTTCGCAATCTTGTGATAAAAAGGATGATCAAGAAAAAAAAGTTTATGAGCCCTTCCGCTTGGTTAATGTCATACCGCGATTTGCAGTGCAACCACGCATTAAAGAAGTGGGGAAAGACTATTTTAGTTTAATATTTGCATTGGACAAATCCTCTAAAGTAGCGATTTATGTTCTAGAAGCTCAGGACCCAAAAAATCAACAAATTAAAAGCAATCTTGATGTTTTTAATATTGGAAAAATTGACAAGGCCAAAGGTCGTTTTTTTGAACTAGAGCTCGCACGTCATATCCGTCGCGAGCTGACCTTTAATGGATTGACGCCGGATTTAGAATATAAAATTTACATAGCTAGTTTTGATGCTTCAATTGAGGACTTCTTTTTTAACCTTTCTCAAAAAACCCTACCTGATGCAAAAGAGGTGCTGTTTTCAGGTGAACCGCCTCTTGCTTTGCAAGGAGTTGCCTGGGAATTTAAGCCAACTCTGAGCGAAGATGTTGATGGGCTCATACTTGAAAATGCGCCGAAGTGGTTACATTGGGATGCTCTCGCAAGAAAATTTAAGGGAGTTCCTGAGTTTACTTCGAAGAATCGCAAAGAGGGCGCACTTGAAGAAGTGGTAAAAATTAAAGTGAAAGTAGATCAAGAAGGATATACCGGCGAACATGAATTTATTCTCCAGATCTCAGGCGATCCTTTAGTGGAGCATGCTTGGCATTTAGAAAATAAAGGGCAGCGTGCCTTTGCGTGGTCTCCCGCAAAACCAAATTTTGATACTTTTATCGCACCTGTAATCGCACAAGGTATTACCGGTAAGGGCGTCGAAGTCCATATCATAGACAGTGGTTTGCAGGATGATCATCCCGACCTTAAGAGTAATGTTAATAAGGCCTATAATCGTAACTTATCGAAAGCTGAAGGGGCGATTATAGCCGGAGTTGATAATCCACGTCCGCCGGTATTTCGAGGAGCAGAGGGCGATCACGGCACCAGTGTTGCTGGTATAATCGCAGCGAGTGGTTGGAATGGTATTGGCTCACGCGGTGTTGCGCCAAATGCAAAAATCAGCGCCACACGCATAGATTTTTCTAATAATGAAGATGATATCTCATCACCTTCTTTGATTCGATCGATGGATTTTGAAAATCCAAAACTGATTAAGCCAGACATAGTCAATATGAGTCTAGGTCCTCGTGTATCGAAACTAAAACAGAACTTGGTGCTCGGGGCTGCAAGCGCGGGCTTTAAAATTGGCGAAAACGGCGAGTTGGTTTTTGATGATCGAGATGACCTTTGTTATTCAGATACAAGATATTACCGAGCAACTTTCAAAAGTGCTGTTTCAGGGCGAAATAAAAAAGGTGTGGTATTCGTTAAGGCGGCTGGTAATGGCGGCAATAGCCCCGTATTGCGTAATCCAGATG
>JAGOVF010000035.1 GCA_018060885.1 Oligoflexales bacterium
AAATTGACCTCCTTTGGGAGGCTGGAGCCAGAGCAGATAATTAATTCAAATAGTTACAAGTGAATTGACACATGATCCTATCTTAATTTTTGGCTATATTTGTGTCAAACGAGCGCGGACTGCACAGTACGCGCCATCTTTTTAAGCCTAAGAAGCATTGGAAATAGCGAATAGATAGGGATTTCACCCACTAAATTAATTTTTTATTCCCTATCCTTAAAGAAAGGGGCTCTGCACAAACAAAAAACAAAATATAATAAAAGTAGAACGCCAAAAATTGCGCTTTAAGTTGTCCTTATTTTTTTTTGACTTTGTTGACATCTTTCTTCCCCTAAAACTAATTAAGTCATTCAAACTCTAGCAAGCAAAGTATGAATCGGAATTTTTACTTAACTCTTAAATTTTTTTGGAGATTTATCTTATAATTGTCTAAATTTATAGATTATTTTGTGTTTTTACGATAACATCATCGTCTTAACCAGCAATCTCAATGCTTAAATAGTTTAAAGCGCCACTTGCCTTCAAATTCTTAGAGATAAATTTCTTATTACTCATCAAGAACGGCATAATTAATAGTAGTTAAATTATTCATACTGCATTCTTTCATTATGGAGTTCTTGATGTCTTCCGCTTTTGAAAATGCCACGAGATTTGCGATTGAAGAACTTGTTAAGGCTAAGGCAAGCACATCTCGCTTTGGCTATGTTCTGACGAATGAAAGCTTACAAGAATTGGTGCAAGATATATTGGACCTGCTAATGACAAGTCGCTCTTTGAAAGCTGGAGGCGATCGTTTGATTAATGCCGGTGCTTTTTCACAAGCTCCAACACCAGCAGCCGGTTCTGCGGCTACTTTAAAAGAACGCGCAAAAATGCCCCCGGCAAGTCCCTTTCAAAACAAACAACCGGGTCAGCGAAATCTAAGATAAATTACTTTCTGAATTCTTAGCCGAGCAATTTTTTATAGCTCAGTAAATTACCTTCGATCATTTGTTCAATAGAAAAGTTCTGCTGCACATACGATTTTGCTTGTGCTACTAAACCTTCGCGCAAGTGTTCTGATTCAATCAATCTTCGCATCTGATCGCAAAAATCTTGAGCGTCATCTTTATTTTTTACCAGCAAACCAGTTTTTTCGTGAATAATAATTTCTGGTATTCCACCAACCGACGTTGCACAGACACAAGCACCGGCATGGATCGCATCTAAAATAACTGTACCCAAACCTTCATTCTGCGAAGGCATGACGAGAATATCTAACCCCGTTAGAAATTCTGGGACTGCTTCAATAAAACCTAAAAAAGTAACTTGTGAATCTAGGTTTAGTTTTTTGGCCAAGTCGCGAATCTCTTCAAACAGCTCTCCATCCCCAGCAAGTACGCAGTGCCATTTTTTTGTTGGTCTTTTTGCTAAAGCTACTAAAGCATTTAGTAACATCTCGTGGCCTTTTTGCAGAGTGAACGCCGAGGCATTGCCCAGCAGTACTGTATCCTTATCTAGTCGTAAAAATTCAAACAAACGCTCTCGCTCAAGTGTTTTATTAATTTTTAAATATTTTTCGGGAGAGACCGCACTGCGAACTATTTCTATTTTATCCCGACTAACCCCGTATTTATCTATAACATCTGCAATCGCATTTGAAATAGATATGAATCTATCGATAGCAGGATGTAAGTACTTCCACTTTGTGAAAGGATTTTGGCTCGGAATATTGTCGACTCGGCGATGAACAATTAACTTTAGGTGAGGCTTGAATAATTTTGTCAGCAAGCCAATAAAATGCGCCCGCGACGACTGACAATCTAGAATTTCGATATTGTACTTTTTGCAGACTTTCAAAGTTAGCAAAACCGCATTTATTAGGCCAAAAACCGCACTGTTCGAATATTCGAAACAAGTCCCCGCCTCTGAAAATTTTGCATAAGCTTTTGCATTTTTAGGCAACACAAAAAAAACTTTCTGCCCTCTTGCTAATAATCCTTTTGCGAGTAGATAGGTTTGGTTTTGACCCCCACGCCAACTTCTTTCTGTGTCTATCATCAAGATTTTAATGGGAGCTTGCAAAGTAGAATAACCTATCATTTAGCCATTCGAGATCTGACATTAGTATTTTAGAGAATAGGACTCTGACTAGACTCTATATTTTGTTTAATATGTATTGTTAACATTTGTATAGCCGCAGGTGTTATCCCACTTATTCTTGAAGCCTGGCCTAAATTTTCTGGACGAAAGCGCTTCAATTTTTCAACGACTTCATTGCTCAATCCTGGCAGTTTTTCAAAACTCATTTCAGATGGGATTTTGATCGCCTCTTGTTTTTCAACGATCTCAATGCTTCGCAGCTCTCTTTGAATATAACCAGCATACTTCATTTCAATTTCTAAACGGCGCAAAATGCTTCGCGGTAGTTTAGATAAATATTCATCCATTGCATAAAAATCAAAAATAGAAAATTGCGGTTTTTTGAGAATCTGAGCTAGTTTCGTTCCTCCATTATCTTTTGAATCTTTAAATGCTTCGGTAGTTCCGCATAAGCTCGCAACTGCTGTATTTTGTAGGTAAGCGAGACCTTCTTCGACCTGTTTTTTCCGACTGAGAAATTGAGCATAATCCTCATCCGACAGCAGTCCAACTGCATGACCAAGCTCGCTGAGTCTTAAATCAGCGTTATCTTCACGCAAATAAAGCCGGTGCTCTGCCCGCGAAGTAAACATACGGTAAGGCTCTTGTGTCCCTTTGGTTATTAAATCATCTACCAAAACGCCGATATAGGCCTGCGATCTTGAAAGTACAAAGGGTTCCTCACATTTAACATGTCGTTTTGCATTCAGACCCGCGATCAATCCTTGAACAGCAGCTTCTTCATAGCCAGTCGTACCATTGATTTGCCCAGCGCAAAAAAGACCAGAAATTTTCTTCGTTTCTAAATTGGATTTTAGTTCTGTCGGATCAATAAAATCATATTCAATTGCATAACCCGGTCTAATAATTTCTGCATTTTCTAAACCACGAATAGTTCTCACAAACTCAAGCTGTGCCTTTAAAGGGAGAGAAGTTGAAATTCCATTTGGATAGACTTCTTGCGTGTCATAACCTTGGGGTTCGAGAAAAATTTGATGCCCGATGCGATCTGGAAACTTTACGACTTTATCTTCTATTGATGGACAATAGCGCGGACCAATACCGACTATTTCGCCAGAATAGAGTGGCGATTCATTTAAATGTTGGCGAATAACTTCATGAGTACGTTCATTTGTATGTGTAATAAAACAAGGTCGTAATTTTTGCGAGATAACTTCATTGGAAAAACTAAAGGGAATAATATCTTCGTCGGAATTCTGTTCTTCTAAAATCCCCCAGTTTATCGTACGGCCATCAAGACGTGGCGTTGTTCCGGTTTTTAGCCTTCCCACCCGAAAACCAAAATCACGAATACATTGAGCCAAACTGATCGATGCTGGATCTCCGGCTCGTCCAGCTGTCATTTTTTGACTACCAAGATGAATGAGACCATTTAAGAATGTACCACTCGCTATAACGACAGCATCTGCATAAATAGTTCCAAAACACTTTGCGACCACTCCCTGAATGCGCTGTGCGCTTTTATCTATCAACAACGCATCAATCGTATCTTGGCGAATGCTAAGTCCGGGAGTCGCCTCAAGCTTATGTTTCATATAGAGGCGGTATAATTCCATATCTGCTTGAGCACGGGAGGACCATACTGCGGGACCTTTTGTGCGATTCAAAACGCGAAATTGTATACCAGTGGCATCAATAGCTCGTCCCATTTCTCCGCCTAGTGCATCTAATTCTTTTACGAGATGGCCTTTTGCGGTACCGCCAATAGCTGGATTGCAGCTCATCGCAGCTATGCGCTCGACTGATTGAGTTATCAAAACGGTTTTTGCACCGGTTCTTGCCGCCGCTAATGCAGCTTCACAACCTGCATGACCTGCTCCTACAACTACGACATCAAATTTTTCTAATTCCATGATATTCCTAAAAAGACTGGATTCCGCAGCGCCTATCCTTACTAAATTCTAAGATAAGGGTCTAGCCGAAACGAACTCCTAAGGCATAATTTAATGAAACAATTTAATTTCAAATTGCCAAATAAGCCGTAAACAGCCATAATAAATAGGCAAAACCTCTTTTTGAATTTACGGCTTCACTGCTCTCTATCTAGGCTTGCTTACACTTCTAGGAGAACATGACTATGTTTATGATCCATGAACTCATTTCAATCGACTATGTGCAGCTTAGTATTCCCATTTTTTTACTGCTCATAGTAGCCGAGGTTTTTTACAGCCGTAGAAAACGCAAATTCGAATACCGCTTATCCGACTCCATTACCAACATAGCTACAGGCGCTCTACAAAATATGACGGCCTTGGTATTCGGAGCCCTTACCATTGCAGCTTACGTTTACATCCACAAAAACTATGCCCTGTTTGATTTTCGCAATCTCAGCAATGCACAAACTTGGGTCATGGCCATTTCTTTAATTATTCTGTGTGACTTTTTATATTATTGGTTTCATCGCATGAGTCATGAAGTGAAAATCATGTGGGCTGGACATGTCGTCCACCACCAAAGCGAAGAATATAACTTATCGGTAGCCTTACGGCAGGGAACTTTTCAACAATTTTTTTCCTGGCCTTTTTACCTGCCTTTAGCTTTTATTGGTTTTGAACCTCTTTGGTACGCTTCAATGATTTCTTTAGTGACTGCTTATCAATTTTGGATACACACAGAACATATTGGTAAGCTCGGACCTTTTGAATGGATATTTAACACACCATCGCATCACCGCGTTCACCATGGTGTAGATCCGGAATATTTAGACAAAAATCATGCCGGACTGCTTATTATATGGGATCGCATATTTGGCACATTTCAAGAAGAGAAACAACGACCCCAATATGGAACTGTCGTTCCATTAAAAAGCTGGAATCCAGTATGGGCCAATCTCGATTATTTTAAAGAAGTTTATTTGCTCTCTAAAAAATGCCGAAGCTGGGACAAGCTACTCGTGTGGTTTCGCAACCCAGCTTGGGTTCCTGAAGGAAAATGCGCGATAGCTGATCGCAATCGCGAGAAATTTGATATTCCATTATCACCCAAACGCGCGCAATATGCTTTGACGAATTTCACTATTGTGGTTGCAGTAGCATTTATGTTTTTAACTTTTTTCCCAAAATTAAAAGAAACCCAAGCTCTTATCATCTACAGCTTTTTGATTATCTCATTTGCATTGATCGGTGGCCTACTGGAAAACAAAAAGTGGATCAAGATCACCGAACCGATTCGCATTACGACCACATTAGTAGGGTTTTTTGGCATTGTTTCTTACTATTTAGCAATTTTGTGAACGAAATTTGGTAGCTCGGTATTAATTTGCTAATTGAATAAAAAAGCCGCTCGAAAGAAGATTCGAACGGCTTTATTCGTTTATATCCGAAATTTATTTTTACTTTGGAGCTTTAACAACCTCAACAAAATCAATCTTTTCTTTGCCACCGGGTATGGAAATAAACTCATAGTCTAGAACTTTTGCATTTGAAACTTCTCCGTCGATCAAAACTTGCTCTTCTAACTCCCAGACAACGCTAATTTGATTACCGACGCGAGTTACCTCATGAATTTTAATGAAAAGAAGGTCGCTTTCCAGAGAAACATGCGCAATACCTAGAACACGGCGCCCGAATCTCAAACCTTCTTCAATATAAAATTTTTCTTTTCCATAAGCCGACAATAATTTTGCATCTGACTTTTTGCTTAAAGAATATGTTTTTTTAGACAACTTTCTTAATGCTTTCGGAATCTCAAGAATTCTAACTTTTGAAAGTTGAGTATATGCGACTTTTGTAACTTTAATTGGCTTCTTTTTAGTCAATTGTAGCTCTGAGCTTTGTTCTAGCGACTCATCCGCACTAGCTGGAATCTGACTTTGTACTTGCTGTTCTTCTCTTTCGCCACAAGCGGCTAGAGTAAAAGCTATCGCCAAAAAATAAAAATTCTTGTTAAACATCTGAACCTCCGAGATAAATGGTTGTTTTTATATGTTCGCTCCAACTAAAAGTCTTATCGACTTGTTGATATAGTTTTTTTACCTTGAGTATTCTAAAAGCGTATTCTGCCGTATTCTGACCTGTCGATTAAATGATAAAAGAGCAATATCTGTTAGATACGCTCTTTTCAAATTGTTCCAATATTCACAAAGTATAAGATTAACGCATAACACCGACACCTAGAGTTGCATAAATCTCGCTCGATTCCGTGGACACTTTTCCTTCATCTAAACAAACATCTGCTACTTCAGCACAAGTTTCTATGTCAAGTTGCCGTGTCCAAAATCCAAGTTGCAACGCAATTTGGCTAGGCAGATAAAATTCGATTGCAAGACCACCTTGATCTATTTGACCATCTTTTTTTTCGGTAACCTGAGTTTGTCCCTGTATAAGCAAGCCAAAACGATTGGTAAAATATCGATAACTCAGACCTCCGCCACCCAAAAAATAATTCTCGGTGGGCAACTGATCTTCTAGAAAATCAAAAGTTCCGGTTACAGTCGGCAATTGCGGTATCTGAATGTAAGAACCTGAAACAAATGGTCCGAAAAAGTGGCGCTTGTTACCGAATAGATTTAAAAGATTCCAGCCGGCCAAGAAGTCTAGATTATAGCGAGAACCCTTCATATAACGTTTAGTCTTAGCTTCGTTATCTACTCTATGAGAACCCATTGTTTTATAATCATGATAATCAAAACCTGCTCCGAAAAACAGACCAAGTGCGGGTGTTGAAAAAAACTTAAGACCCAGTCCGACACTTTGTGTATCACCAGAGATTTCTTGTGTCGATTTGTTTAATTTTAATTTTTCTAAATACAAAGCTTCATAGAAGATGAGTTGGTGTGCAGTCGAAATATCCCGGACTTCATCCACTGCTAACTTCTCTTCGACGGAAAATTTTGCATCAACTTTTTGTAATGTGGGAGCAGAATCTGATTTTGTAACAGCCTTAGGCTGCAAGACTGCTTTTTTTGCAAGTTTTTTTGTCTTAGCAACTTTTGGAATTTCTACCACTTGAGGTTTTTCAGAGCTAACGCTGAGTCCTTTAAGAATGTATAGCCCCTCATAAAGCTTTTCATTGTTTTTAAATGCCTCGATGGACACAATGTAAGAGTTCTTTGTCCGCGCAATCAAGATTTCAGGCTTATTTGCATTAACACTGGATTGCTTCATTCCATTTGGATGAAAAAAAACAACCTGATATGCAGTAGCTTCTGCTTCGGGGTTCCACGAAATAAACGCAGTCTCATTTTTTTTCGGATTCTCTAAAGCTGGTAAATACACAAAGCTTCCAGAAGCCATAGTCGACTTTTCTTCTTTTGGCGTATTGCTAAAAGCAAGTAAGCGCCAATGGTAGACCCCCTCCTGGGTGAGATCAAAATTCAGCGGTGCCGAACGAATAATTTTCTTAACTACAACCCGAGCAAAGCCTTCGTCACGAGAAAGCTCTAAATTATAATAAGCCCCCGGCTGAAGAGGTATGTTTCCCACTGTTACAGGTTCTGCAGAGAGGCAAAATGCATTACAAAAAACATAAAGAAGAAAAAAATTACGGGGAGCCCCTATGTAATTTATTGATTTCAAAGTGTTTTTCTCCAATTCTCAAAAAAAAAGCTGGTATTAAAACGTAATTTCACCTAAAAACTTTATCTTGGTTCTTTGCAATGCAGAGACGCCAAAAAAGCTAAATTTATCAGGATCATTTTAACACAAGCCTCTGCTGAGTAATAAATCTTGAGCTATAAATCTTGATTCCAAAAATTCTAGACAAAACTGGAGATAAAAAATGGCCTTATTCCAATCACTAGAAAAAATGGGACATGAGCAAGTCGTTTTTTGCCAAGAACCAACAACTGGACTTAAGGCTATCATTGCAATACATGACACCACACTTGGGCCTGCACTAGGCGGCTGCCGCTTCTGGAATTATACAAGTGAAGAAGAGGCTCTCCATGATGTCCTAAGACTTTCACGTGGAATGACTTACAAAGCTGCAGTTAGCGGACTTAATTTAGGCGGCGGGAAAGCCGTCATTATAGGAGACCCTACTCGCCTCAAATCTGAAGCCTTCTTTCGTTGTTTTGGGCGCTTTGTTGATAGTTTAAGCGGTCGCTATATTACTGCGGAAGATGTCAATATTGATGTTAAAGATGTCGAAGCTATGGCATTAGAAACAAAATACGTAACAGGTGTTGGTAGTGGTTCTGGGGACCCATCTCCGTTTACTGCGCTTGGGGTCTATTGCGGAATTAAGGCTGCATTAAAGTACCGCAGCGAAGATTCGTCTCTTTCTGGTAAAAAAGTTGCCGTGCAAGGCTTGGGTCATGTTGGTTACCATTTATGCCGCCTCCTCGCGCAAGAGGGCGCGAAATTGGTTGTTGCAGATATTAATGAATCACGAGTTAGACGTGTCATTGAAGAATTTAAAGCAGAAGCTGTCGAAATAGATACTATACACACACAAGCAGTCGATATTTTTGCTCCCTGTGCCCTCGGAGCTATTCTGAATGATAAGACCATACCCGAGCTAAAAACCCAAATCATTGCTGGTGCCGCCAATAATCAGCTGGATGACGAAGAGCGTCATGGAAAAATGCTGCAAAAGTCAGGAATTCTATATTCTCCAGACTATGTCATAAATGCCGGAGGCCTGATTAACGTTTCACATGAGCTGCGTGGGTATGATGCCAAAGCTTCAGAAACTGAAACCAGAAAAATATTTGATACTCTTTACAGCATTTTTACAGAATCAGAAAAAAATCAAATTCCTTGCCACCAAGCTTCAAATATTCTAGCGGAAAAACGTATCGAAGCCGTACGTCATTCGAGAGCTTTGAACCAAAAAGTATCGAACCAAAACTGGATCCATGCCTCACGAAAATAGGCAACTCACAGATAAATTTTCTATTTTTTACTGACAATACGGCAGCATTGGCTGATGACAATGCAATTTGTACCAATGCACCAAGCCCTGCAGCCTTTTTCACTGCAGGTAAAATCGTTAACATGTATATTTGGCAAGTTATGTGATCCTAGTAAGTCGATGCGATGCAAGCCAGTTACACTGGCATCCTTTGGACATACTGAATAGGGACTCCATTGTTCAGGTTTACTTTCAACCTTCTCGCCGGCAAAACATTCAAGATGATAGGTATTGGCAACTTGAGATTTCTCTACTTCTTTTAATGTCACTAAGGAATTTGCGTGTAAAAAACTAGAATTCAAAAAAAATATAAAGGCAACAAATTTAAAATCGTTCCGCATTTTGCTATCCTGATTTGTTAGGTCGCTCGCTTCACTCGCGCTACTTGCTCTTATCCAGCTTTGTTGCGAAGAATGACGATTTGCTGTGGTTTTACTGATATTTCTGTTATTTCAGCCAAGCGACCATTTGTTGTAATTTTTATTTTGTGGCTGCCAGGTTTTACTTTTAAACGGCTTACGTAAAAAGCCGAGGGCAATAGAGTCCAACTTCGCGTGTCTGCCACTTCGGTCGCGACATTATAAGCCTGCATTGCCAAATCAGCCAAAGGGCCACCTTGTTTTTTTGCTTCTTGACGCATTTGTGACTTTAGAATTAAGCGGGCAGCTTGTTTTAGTATCAATCTCCCACGTCTATCTTCCAATGTTTGATATGCAACGCGATTTAAATCTTGGAAATTTTCCGCCGATTTAAATTTTTTATCTTCAACTAACTGAATTCCAGACTTTCCAGAACTTGTATGTCGATTGGGTTGAATTTTTGGAAACGAAAGCCTTATAAGCTCGCCACCTAATGGAAAAATGAAATCTTCTGGAACTTTTGTACTGATGTTTCCGACTTCATGGATCACAACAATTTCACCGCTGTCATTATCTTTCTCCCATAAATCCGAATTTTTATTGAGTAATTTTTCATAGGATTTTTGCAATAAAGTCAGTTGGCTATTACGCGATCTTTTGCGATAAAGCTCAGCTAAGCGAATGACGAGCTGATCTGGAACACCACCGATATTAAATCCTTCATAGCCTTCCTCAAATGCATCTAATGCTTTACGGTAATCTATTATTGCACTATCGAAATTGCTCTGAACATCATAAATCAAACCTGAAAGATAGAGCGCAAAAGCATCTTTTGAATACTTGTTTTTACCTTCATCGTAGGCTTGATTTAATTCATGTAGTTTATTATTAATTTTTCTTGCCTGAACGGCAGCAGATTCAAGCTGGCCTTCTTCAATAAAAGACAAAGCCAAGATAGCGTGTATTGCAACCTTCTCGTAATCTTCGCCTGGATAGTCTTGTGCCGTATCATTATAGACCATGCTTAGAGCTTTATTCGAAATACTTTCAGTATAAAGCTCGTCTGCAGTTGCATCTGCTTTTAACAAAAGAGATCGAGACTCTTTTAATTTATCTAAACGATCGAGGATCATCGCCTTTTCTAAAAAGTAGAGCAGGCGATCTTTTCCTTCAGGTTTTATATTTGATTCTTCAAACTTGGCTAGAGCACTTGAAAAATCTCTGGCTTGAAAATTCGCACGTATTTCTTGAGTCTCTCGGGTGTAATTAGTACACCCAAAGAAACAAAAAAATACAGCTAGCGTGAATAAATATCGTTTCTGCCTATTAAATTGCATCAACTACCACTTTGATCCCGAACGGTTAAAGCGCTTCTTGATTTCGTGTTTGCTGCTCCACACGAATTCTGAACTCTCTAAATCTGTTAGGGTTAAATTAACTTGATAGTAAACCGTCTTTAAACCTTCTTGGGTGTGGACGCTGCTTGATATTGCACCTGCCATCATATAATCCGCACCAGTTTGACGCCCCCGCTCTTTTGCAGTGCTTTTTGCAACTTCGCCGCCGTGCTGATACTTAATTTCATCAAGAATTTTTTGTCGTCTTTTTTTATCAACGAATCGCACTTCGCCTGAGTTGATCAATTCGTCTTGAATATAGTCTGTCAAAGAAACGGTGTCTATGTGCTCATCTGTTCGGTTTTCGACATCGTCAACAATAACAACAGGTCTTTCACCTTTGTGCATGCGTTTGTATTTATCTAACCACGATTTTTTCAAAGCATCATTTACCATAACTTCCGCTGTTTTTTTTGCGTCTGACTCATTCCACTTGTCATCAACAATTTCTCTTTTATTTGGATCGTCATACTCGCCCTGAAAGGCCGGAGTACAGGCGGAAATTCCTGCCAAAATACTAAAACCGGTTACCCATCGCCCCAAAATCAATTCTATCTTCATTTCTTCTCCTATCTATTCATAAAAACTAGAAAAAACCTAAAACAGGTAAAAAATATTGTAGCACATTCTCGCATATATTCAGCCTTGTGATATAGTGGAATTTAGAAATTATGCCGCCTGATCCAAACAAAAAGCTCGGATGTTTCTTCGCCATATCCGCCGCCACATTATTTACGGGGTTTTAATATGACAGTCTCAAAATTGATGCTTCAAATCAGCTTTTTAGCCAGCTTGACTGTATTTAGTTTATCAGCGAGTCAACTCCTAGGTCGAAGTGTTTTTCTAAATGGAAGTGACGTCAGTGGCGCAAGAAATCAGTCTTTAAAAAACGTCGACCTCCATATAAACGAAAATGGCGATATTTTAATCCAAGCTGCTCAGTATCAAGTCAATTCTACCGAGACTTATAAGCCTTTCCGAAAACAACAGGTACTTACACAAGGAGCCCGCCAGTTTGTTCCTGAGCATAAAAAGCCGACTCAACTAAGTCCAACTCAGCTAAAAGATGTTACAGGCCAAATTCCAGGGCAAAGCCCAGAAATAGTCAACGGGGATGCTATAACAACAGCGCCTGTTTCGAAAGAAACCTCAGAGAGTCAACCTACCGGTGCAGAAGAGAATCTAAATGATCTAGAAGTGTCAAAAGATCGCCTCGCACCTAAACCAGGCTCAAAAACCAAAATAAGTGAATAATAGATTTTAACTGATGACTAACGCAGATTTACAATCTCGCTACCAAGAGATTTTAAAACAAATTGAAATTGCCTGTAGAGCCAATAACCGCGATCGCTCTGAAGTTAGGCTTATAGCCGTTAGCAAAGGCCAAAGTGCTGATGCCATAGCTTCATTGTATCACTTGGGACAGAGAGATTTTGGCGAAAATTACCTGCAAGAACTTAGCGAAAAAGCAATTCAGCTCAAAGATTTAAGCGACATAATGTGGCATTTTATCGGCGGCCTGCAGAGCAATAAAATTAAAAACATTCTTAAAATATGCGCAGAAATTCACACCGTCGCGAGCGCAAAGCACATTAAGTTGCTTGAAGATGAGTGCGTAAAATCCGAAATTAATCAATACCCCATCTACCTTTCAATAAATATCGGCAATGAAGAAAGTAAAAACGGAGCAAAATTAGAAGAAATCCCATTTTTACTCAAAACAATTGCGCTACATCCGAGACTTTTACTGCGCGGCTTCATGGCCATTCCACCACCGTTAACTAGTAATGATAGAACTCCACAAGAAATTGCTGAATTATACGCACTTTTGACACAATTGACTCAGCAACACAATTTAAGGCACTTATCACTTGGGATGTCAGATGATCTCTATCTAGCAATCAAAGCGGGCAGCACAGACTTAAGAATAGGAACAGCCCTATTTGGCCCACGTTCAGTTAAAAAGAATTGAACTTTACTTCCAACTATAAAATAATGTTACTTTCGGAATCTGATCATTTCTATCTTTCAGCATGAGGAGTGCGAACTATGTCTGTTGCCTTAGTTGAAGGAATTAAAATTCTTATCAATATTAGTTTCAATATCGTTTTGTTACTCGTCATAGCTTCAGTCATTGTCAGCTGGGTTGGCGCCGATCCCTACAACCCCTTGGTGCAAACCATACGCAAGCTCACCGATCCACTCTATAAGCCGTTTCGCGGTATTAACCGTCGCTTAGGCCTAGCTATTGATATTGCCCCCATTATTTTAATCATAGTGCTCACAACGCTTGAGCGGGTCATTGGAAGTTTTCTCACACAAATGGTCTTAAATCAGGTTCATAATGGCGGGTAAAGGCCACTTCGGAAAACGACTCCTCTTTATATTCGTTTTTGCGATATTAGCCTTTTTACACTTGCAAATCAGTCGTAGTACTGTAGATAAAACATCCTTAGTCGAATTTTCACCCAAGGTGGTTTTTAGTAGTTTAACTTCTCAACAACTAAATTTAATAACCTTGGGCTTTAGGCCGATTTACTTGGACTTTGCCGTAATTTGGCAATCTCAATATCTGGCGAACCCGAATTTTTTTAATCGTTTTGATGGTGATTTCTTATTTAAAGAGCTTTTTTCAACAATACAGCAGCATCCTCGACATTTACTTTTCTATCAACTTGCTTGTTTTTCACTTTGGCAAAATTATGCAAAACCAAATCTCTGTGAACCTATTATTCAAGAGGGGCTTAAAACATTTCATAACAATTGGAATCTAGCCATGACTCAGGGCTTTATCTATGGTTTTGTACTAAAGGAACCGATTAGAGCCGCATTGTACTATAAAATGGCGGCAAAAAATGAATCTTCGCCACCCTACGTGCTTAAACTAGCTCAAAGACTTATCAATAGCAGCGGTATTGAATCGGAAGAAACCACGAAATATGTCAAAGAATTTGAAAATCTTTTCGGCATTAAACTTCATTTAAATTAAGAGCCAAGACATGCAGAAACAAAATTCAGCTTCGATCAGTGATTCAATTCTTGAATTAAAGGATATTTCAAAAACCTACAAAACAGATGTCTTTAAGAAAAAGAAATCCGTTTTGGAAAATCTTTCTTTAAAATTGAAATCTGGCCTTTGTACTGGATTATTGGGTCATAATGGTGCCGGAAAAACGACTACGATAAAGATCATTTTACAGCTTGTCGAAGCTGATCAAGGTAGTTTGTTTTTTAACGCAAAGACTTTAACTCGCCGCGATAAAGTTTTTTTTGGCTATATGGCGGAGACTAACAAACTAGCAGAAAACTTAAGCTGCGAAGAGTCGCTTTTCCAACATCTTATGCTTATGAATACAAAAATTAGCCGCAATGATGCAAAAAAAATGGTGCAAAATACACTAGAAACGATAAATCTCGTCGAGCATAAAAAAAAGAAAATCCGAGAATTATCCAAAGGTATGGCCAGAAGAGTTGCTTGGGGAATGGCTACTATTCATAAACCAACTTTTTTAATTCTAGACGAGCCATTTTCTGGACTAGATCCTTGGGGCCGCATTCAAATGGAAGGCTGGATTAAATCGCTATTGAACAGCGGCTGCAGCATTCTACTGAGCACTCATGAACTTAGTACCATCGAAACACTTTGTGATGAGATCTATATATTGAACCGAGGAAAAGTCGTCTACTCCAGCGCCGAAACAAGCCCGAACCTTCCTTCAGAGCATCAAAAAATGTTAATTAATAAATTTTATCTCAAGATTTCTGGCTGCGATGAACTCAAATTTAAAATGCTAATTAAAGATAAAATTCTTCCAGAATACTATAGTCTCGAACAAGTTGGTTTTAGTTGGACTTTTGGCTTTAACGAATATGAAAACGCCTTAAGCTGGTTGCGTTATGCAGTCTCTAGTCAATGGCTAGTCATTTCGTTTGAACAAAAAAAGCGCTTCGATAATCACGAACTACTGAAGTTTTTCAAAAACTAAGGACAAATATGCGTCGGATTTTTATCATTACTTTGCAAAGTTTAAAGCTACTTGTCCGGGATAAAATTTTTTATCCTGCCACTTTTATTGCATGCATGAGTATGCTGCTTTTTGACCAATATAAAGAATGGGGAGTTGCAGACAATCGACTTATATTTTTCAACCTATTGTTTTTTTGTTTTTACTTTCTTTGTAGCTTGATTGCAATTTTCTGGGGCACAAAACTCTTAAACCATCGCGACGCCTACTTGGAAATGCCACTTTCAACAAATTTGTCGCGCAGTCAATTGGTCATTGCTCGCTATTTAGCCCTTAGTCTAGCTCTCTTCTATATTGCGGCCATATTTATTGGTTTAGCGCAAATTTTTCTGTTTTTAAACCAATATGGATTTATAAGTCGAGAAAGTCTTTTTGTTTTCGTAGGGTTGTTTTCTGGCGTTCTCGTTGTCGCAGCTTTATCAATTGCAATGAGCAGTCTCCTATCACCAAATATCGCTTTGTTTTCTACGCTTTCTTTGTGGATAATTGGGCTTACTATTTCTACAATTTATCAAACACTTCCATTCCATACACCAGGTTTTGTAAAAGTCTTAGTCGAAAATTTTGCTCTTGTATGGGATTTGCAAAGATTTAACTACATCGAACTTTATAATCAAGATGTCAAAATGACGCTATCTATGTTTAAAAACACCCTGTTATATTTCTGTAGTTTAATTACTTTGTTTCTAACTTTTACCTGCTTTGATTTTTCAAAAAAGGACATCAACTACTGAAAAGTAAAAAAAAATACCGCTCAAAACCCAATAAATATCGTGAATCTCGTGCACAAGATCTCGGTATTCCGATGACTGTGAGCGAATCTGGATTATCCCTTGAACAACATATTAACATTCAAAAGCATCTCGCAAGAGAACTTAGACAATCCAATTGGTGGCAGAACAAGAAACAAAATGCTATTTGTGCATATTGCCAGAAAAAAATTGAACCTGAAGATGTCACTATGGATCATATTGTTCCGGTCAGCCAAGGTGGCAAGTCGATAAAAAGCAATATTAATGTTAGTTGCAAATCATGCAATACTAAGAAAAAGGATGAGTTAATCTGGGACTTTTCAATAGAAGAGACATAACATAAAAAGAAGAGGCGTGAAAAAATTGGCTTTTTTTAGTCCTGTGACGATACAACTTAAAAGGTCAGCTGACTATTCAGCTGTTGGAATTGCGCGTTGTGCATATTGTGCGCCAATAGGATCGACAATAAAACTTAGATCGTGAATTAAAACATTGTCGCCATTACGGCCAATAAGTGAATTATAATGTATTTCAGCTCTATCTGCTGCGACAGCATTTTGCGCAAGCAACAAACTCATTGGCAATGCTAACAAAACAACTAAATTTCTAATTTCTGCTTGTTAGAAATTATTAAGCAGCATGGCGACCTAGATATACGATAGACTCTATTAATTCCTCATACTCATAACCTGCACTTTTAGCCGCTTTCGCAAAGTCATCAACACGAGAGATAGATGGATTTGGATTTGCTTCTAAGAAATAGACTTCCCCCATCTGATTGATTCGAAAATCGAGTCTTGCATAGCCTTTTAATCCAAGAGTCTTATATATTATTTTTGCACTCACCTCTAATTCATGAAAAACTACCGAATTCATTTTTCGAGCTGGTCCGGTTGACACTCCCAACTTTTTTCTGTGATTTTTGTCCCACTTAACTTTATAGCTCGCAATCTTGTCTTCGTTTTTATGACAGTTTTTAAAGAAGAGCTCGATCGGCGGAAAAACTTCTAGCCTCTGATTTCCTAGAATTCCAACATAGACCTCTCTACCCGAAATGAATTCTTCTATAATTGCATCCGAATGCAAACTCTCTCGCAAATAAATGATTCTTGACCATGCTTCGTCTCGATTTTTAATAATCGAAGCTTGCGCAATGCCCTCGCTGGCTTCAAGGTTGAGAGGTTTGACAATAGCTGGAAAAATAAAATTATCTAATACATTCTTTTTCGCTGTTTGGTCGATTTTTAAAAATTGTGGGACTCTAACTTTTCGATGACTCAATAATTGTTTTGAAAGTGCCTTATCTTTACAAACGTTCAATGCATTCCAACCTGACCCCGTATAAGGAATGTGCAACAACTCAATAAACGCAATGAGTTGCGCTTCAAAGTGGCGCATATGCGCTAGTCCCTCGCACATATTAAATATCAAATCTGGTTTTTCCTTTTGAATGTAGAAAAAAAGCGGTTCTATTTTATCATAAATGCCGAACGCCAAAACTTCATGACCACCTTTTTTCAAGGCGGTGATCACATCTCGCTCATCTCGCCATGATTCTTGCTTTAGAAATTCTGCTACTTTGCTAAAGTCATTGAGCGGCTGATTTATATCAAAGAGCGCAAGGATCTTCAATTTTTTCGACAAATAAACCCCTCATTTTTAAATTCGCTTAGGTTTCTATGTTTATGGGAAAATTATCGGAGAAATTTGTGTGATCTTTAGACTTTCCATGTTTTTAAGAGAGAGTCGCAAAGAACTCTTTGTAATTCTCGACGCGCAACTTCATCTTTATGTACCTGATAAAGCTTAAGAACTTTAAGACGTTGATAAAAGCGCTTGACCTCGGCCTCGATAGCGTACTTTGGGACCTGAATATCACTTTTTGTTTTTTCTGTTAGAATTTGCGAATTTTTTTTAAGCCAAATATCTGCCGGAAGAGCCATTTTTTTAGAACTTGTTGTCTCAACAAATATTTTTTTCAAATCGCGGTCAAAATAAAATTGACTTTCTTTACCTAGCTCGCGAATTCTCGAGCGATATAACGTTTCTAAATTTGAAGATAATAACTCATCTTGCAAATGTAGATCTTTTGTTTCTCTAAGTGGCCTTTTGTCTTTTAATTTAGCAACTAAACTATCAATATATTTTAATTTGTTCAAAATCACCGGACTAGAACGGTACTTTTTTCTCCAATTTGTTCGCGGGGTCAGCCATACAGCAAAACTTTCCGCAAAATCTTCGCTTGGATGAACTTGTCCATAACAACCCGATAAGTTCCTAGCGAACTTACGGCTATATGCCTTATAGGTGTAAGAATGGGGATTATACTTAGCATTAGGATCACCAAAAAGCGCTTGCCATTTTGGCAATCTATTTAATCGATAGGCATGCTCAAAAGCATGGCCAACTTCATGCCGCAAGAGCTTTAAAAAAGCTTTAGGCTGTTCACCTTCAGCTTCACCTATCATTTTTTTTTCAAGCTCAAGTAGTTCGGAATTGAGCAAATAAAAAGGTATTGCGATGCTATTTAAGTCCTCTGGACTATACCATTCGCTACCCACAAATATCGTTGGCCAAAAGTATTTTAAGCCTCTTTTTCGAAGCTCGTGTTTGACTTTTAAGACATTAGAATTTATTTTGGGAACATTCTGCCATGATAAGTCGTAGTTAGAAAATTCGGACTTCAATAGAATTGAACTTTTTAAAAATTTTTGTTTTTTTGAATGATGATTCAACTTCTCTCTCATCGCATTATGTCCGTCTTATGCGGACTTATAACACGATGCCGGCAACTTGCCCACCATGACTTTTTATAATTATTTTAGTTAGTTATCTATATAGGCAGTAGGCTGTTGATCCTAGAGCGACAGGACTATCAATGCGTAATATGGATAAAGATTGAGAATAATGGGTATCTATTTTTACATTATCGACATAGCACTCAATGTTTCCATCTTGCACTTTTGGGAACTCAAAATTTAAATTTTCTTTTTTATTAAGATTGTAGCTAACGCTAATTTCTTCTCCGAGTGGGAGCTCTTCATTGAATAAAAGTAAATTATCTCTCGCTAGATAGCGGTATGCTTCAGCTTCTAAAGTCTTTTTTTGAATAGTCACTTCGATGGAATTTGGTGGTGTTGGGAGATACTGCAACTTCAACTCCCGCGCTACTTTCGTTTTATAAGTGGCGACCAAAGCTTGCCCTGCCTCTAAAGGTTTACTCAGTGCTATACTGTCTCCAACTAATGACCAATCTAGAAAAGGGCCTTGATCAACAGAAACACTCAAGGTACTTAAAACCGGAACTCCCGCTAATTGCACCTTAAGTTGCACAAGAAAACTCACATCTAAAGAGATTTCACCTAAGATTTTCGAATAATCACTGGCACAAATGTTCCCATAAAATCCATTGAGCGTTGAAATTGCATCCATATAAACTTTGCTTTCTTCCGAAGGAAACGCACAGGCCTCTGATTCCTTCGGCAAATTAAGCAAGCCATAAGCTTTTGCTTCTTCGCCCGGCTTGCGACCTAACTCTTCAAAAACTTTTATAAGTTCTATTTTGGAATATTCTGGCTCACTTCCGCTTTTTTGTTCATTTTCATCAGTAACAAATATCACTGCAATTTTGCTTTTGTCCCTAAGCCATTGCGGCGGAGCACGCCCACCACATTCTCCAGCAGCTCGACCGCTAAGATTTGAAACTGCCATCAAAATTCCTCGCTCCATCCAACTTCCATTCGTACCAACATTGACTGCGTCGAGGAATAATTTCTCTGCTTCATCTGGATCCATTTTAGAATTTATTGGTAATTTCGCATGCACGGGACAAGCCGTGTCCGTTGTAATTATATTAATTTGCCAATCTATATTCGAAATATTTGATAAGAGAGCGGATAATTTTGTGGATAAATTTGCTTGTTCTTCGTACATCGACCCGGAATTATCAACCACTATGAGAATATCCAAAAGAGGGAGAGATTCTGCGCTTTGCACAAAGGTACTGGTTTTATATTGATAGTCTAAATCTTCGTTACTGAGAATAATATTTTCTCTATATTTTTCTTGATTAATGATTTTAAGTTCCTTGACTTTAACTCCGGACGATAATCCACTTTGATTGCTTTCTGAAGCATCGCCTAATGAAACCGCATTTTCTGAAACACCCACATATGCCGAATTTGGTTGTACTTTTTCAACTTCTTGCTGAGAACAAGCTAACACCAAAAAAGAAACTGAAAATTTAAAAAATTTCACAATTAGCCTCAACATAAGAGAAAGCAAATTAATTACTAAATAGTAGTAATTTGAGTTTATCACTCATGGTTGGGCAAAATATGAATAGGCTTGATTTAGAGGACAAAACAGTTGGGAAAAAAGGATAATAAATTGTTTATTATCCTGAAATATAGAGCGCTTAAACGAGCTGAAAATTATTGCCTATATAGACAATAAGCCGTTGCTCCTTCTGCAAGAGTCTTTTCAAAGCTAATTTTTCCGGTATATGCAGAATATACATGGTTTAACTTTTGGTTTTGTTCATCAAAACATTCGATCGAGCCGTTTACCTTTGGAAAATCAAAATGCTCGATCAATTCTGAAGGCCGCGTTATCTTTATGACAATTTTCACACCTAGCGGCAAATCATCTTTAAAAAACAAACCATTGTCTTGCGACAAAAAGCGATATGCTCCACTATTGACTTCTTTGTTATCAAAAAAGACCTGAAATTCGACATTCTCTTCGACTTTCTGATCCAATTTAATAAATCTAGCCTGGCTTGTTTTGTATTTAATCGTAATTAACGAGCCCGGCTCTAGAGGTTTTGCCAATACCAACATATCGCCAATAATCAACCAATCAAGAAAAAGTCCGCCGCCGCCACCTAATGTACTACCACTTGCCGGCAAAGAAGTGGAATCCACCAAAGAAACACTCATCGAACTATATACTGGTTCACCGCTAAGCTGTATACGCAAAGATGTTAGATAACTTACGTCCTGCGATATCTCACCTAAAACTGTTGAATAGTCTGATGCACAGATATTACCAAAGAAGCCTCCGGTAGCGAAAACAGCCTCTTGGTAAAGAACACTTTGCTGGCTTTCGTATGCGCATTTTTTTGATCCTGCTCCCAGATTGAGCAAACCATAGGCCTTAGCCTCGCTGTTGACTTTTCTATTTAACTCTTTAAAAGCCGCGAGTAATAAATCTTTATTTGCGACGAAATCTTCATTAACATCGGCTTCATTTTCATCGGTTACAAATATAATAGCAATCTTGCTTTTTTCCCTTAGCCAAGGCATTGGGGCTTGGCTACATTTTCCGGCCTTAATACCAAGCAAATTGCTCACGGCCATTAGAATCCCTCTTTCGTTGTGGTCCCCCCCGGTCCCTAAACTCACAGCTTCTTCGAATTTTTTTTCCACATCTTCAGGATCCATTTCCGAATTTAGTGGTAAATAACTTTGCTTAGGACATGCATTATCAGTAGCGATGACATTGATTTGCCAGTCTATGCTTTTGATATGTTCGAGCAATGCCGAAAGTTTCGGCGCCAAATTTGCTTGTTCTTCCTCCATCGATCCAGAATTATCTACAACAACCAAAATATCAACCTTTGGCGGAGTTTCATCGCTTTGCAAAAAAGTCGTTGTTTTCTCCTTGAAATTCTCATCATCCGGGGAAATTTCTATAGTTTGACTAAAGCTGTTTGACACTATTTGTTTTAAATTTTTATTCGTCACGGGAGAATCAGGGTTAAGATTGAAACTCTCTTGCCCTTCACTTGTGGCATCTGGATGACCTTCTACTACTACCAAAGGCACCAAAGGCTCGGTTTTTTTTGTCGTTGAGGCGCCACATGAAATAATAAAAGAAATAAACAGTAGATAAATGTTAAATAGTAAGACTCCACTAAGCCTAATTTTCAGCATGCTCAGTTCTCCTAAGTATTATTTAACCCAATCATCGTCAAACGTTTCTCCTCATTTAATCGTGAAGAAAAATGCTTCGAAAAGTTAAACGCCACTTTTTGAAAAGTTTAAATAACTTCTAGAAAACTAGCATGATTTTAGTGTTTTTTGCAAGTGTAATCTATGAGGGCATAGCGAGATATGTATTTGAAGCAAATTTGTTTTTTACCTATATAGGCAAAAGACTTCAGTTCCACTTTTAAGTAACTCATCAAAAGAGATATGTTGCTTCGAAATTGAATAATTGTGTTTTATAAGTTTTTCACCGACATAACATTGAATATTCTCAGATTCAACTTCGGGAAATGCAAAACTACTTTTTAATTCAGCGGGAGTGGAGATTGTTATTAATATCTTTTCATCTAAAGGTAAATCTTCGAAGAAATAGATCGCATTTTCCAGTGAAATGACACGATAACGATTTTTTAGCAGTAATTTGCCGCCAAAATATACATTAATTTCTTCTGTTCCTTTTAGAACTTTATCAACGACAAGTGTCCGAAGTTTTGAGATTTTGTATTTTATAACTAATAGAGTGTTTGCATCCAAGGGTCGAGAAAGGACAACTTTGTCATCGATTAAAATCCAATCCGCAAAAAATGCGCCTGACTCTTTTATTTCAACTTCGCTGACGTAAGAAAGGGCGGTGGAAAGCGTAAAAACATTGATAGAAGATGCTACGGGCGCAGCCTCCAATTGAATAATCATATTTAATAAAAAGCCAATTTCTTGTGAAATTTCTGTCAGTATATTTGAATAATCTGAAGAACAAATATTTCCGTACATACCTTGATAGTCATCAATTAAATCTATATAGGTCTTGCTTATGAGATTTTCCGTCGAGCAGCTTTTAGATTCTACGCCTAAGTTTAACAGTCCATAAACCCGAGCATCGTCGCCTGGTACACGGTTTATCTTTTCGAGCGCTATTCGTAAATCTTCCTTGTCTTGCTTATTTGTTCCAGCAGTTTTTGGCGCACCATAGCTGGTAGCTGACCCAACACCGCCCTCTTCTTCATCAGTTACAAATATTATCGCAAGTTTACTACCTTCTCGCATCCATGCTGGAGGAGCTCCACTGCATTTTCCACGGGCTTCTCCCAAAATATTCCCTATTGCCATAGAAATGCCTCGTTCGTCGCCCGCTCCCCCGATACCAACATTGGCATAATCTTTAAATAATTTATCAACTTCTTCATCACGCATGTTTGAATTAAGCGGTAACTGGGTGTGGCTTGGATTTGGACAAGAAGAGTCTGTTGTGATTATATTAATTTGCCACTCTACAGATTTTAAAAAACTTAATAGAGCGAATAATTTTTTACTTAGATTTGCCTGTTCATCTTTCATCGATCCTGAATTGTCAATCACAAACAGTATATCGATTGCAGGCTTTACTTGATTAGCTTGAAAGTACGTTGTAGTTTTTTCTTGTAATGAAACTTCGTCAGAAGAAAAAAAGAATTCTTCGATATTTAATAAATCCGATTCTTGTTTTATTGTTTTGACAAAAACAGGAGAAGATTGTGCATCTCTGTCCTCTATGGCTAATATATTTACACCACCTTCGATTCCAAGACTATCAGAATCTCCAGCAATAAATGGAATAGGTTCAACATTATTATTAGAGTTGTCTTGCGAACAAGCGCTAATAAATGGAATAAAAATTATAGCCAATAGTAATTTAATTCGTAAAATTAAAGAATTAACTCTCACTATTTTTCTCCGTTTCAGTTGATTTTGGCGAACAAACATCGCCTGGACTTAGTGATTGAGATGCTTCTAATACTACATGCTTCGTAACTGAAGAAAGCTTATCTTCTTCGACAGTCAGTTTAAAAGTTACAACCAGAACTTCCTTGCCCATAAAGAATTTCCCATCTTTATAGTGCCATGAACAAGGTGGCAACCATGTGAGTACCCCATCAGAGAAACTCGCGCCTGGAGGAAGTTTCGAGACGGAAAGCTTTGCAGTATATCCATCTGGAACCTTGTATGAAATACTGTATTGTTTAGCTAAGCCTTGTTTAAAAAAAAGTCGCTCGTCTGCGTCTATTCGAAAATTGCTTTCGTTTAATTGCTCAAGTCTAATGTCATTGGCTGCATCATCATCTTGAGCGCAAGAAATGCTTAACAAAACAAATAGAGCTACAAATGTAAACTTGGATCTAAATGATAATAAGTTTGTTTTTAGATTTGTGGCCATTGAACCCTCGTCACACCGGAGAATCCAAGAGCGGTACTCCATTTCAATTCGAATTCCATTGACGACGTTCCTTCTGCGAGCTTAATCGCTAAAACTCCGCGCGGAATTTTTTGCCGCTGCCCTCTGCTAAGGTCTTCGATTTTGGCAGATTTTCGCAGCAGGTAAACCTCTCCATTTTTTACTTCACCAATTTCAATACTACCGGAACCTAAATTAATTTCGCTGGTGTTTAGCAAATCTAACTCGATATCAACCACAATATCTTCTGCTTCGATTTTACGAACTTCCTCAAGAGTTGGCAACGTGGCCATTACAGAAATCGCGGGTTTTATAGGAATATTGAGTAACTGTCTTCTTAATTTTTTGCCTTTTGATTTCCACTCCAAAACAATTTCAACCTGATCCTTAGGATGCTCTCCCCGATTGGCTAATAACGAATCATAATCCAATACTCTTAAATTGACGGGCAGCTCTAATTCAAGAAAAGCTGCGCCTCGCAAACTCTCTCGGCTTGTTAGCGGAAAATTAAGCAGCGCTTCCTCGACATCTCCAGCAATAGAAACGGAAACGTCTATATCTTGAACTAAAATATCGCTAATGTTCTCGAGTACAAACTGAAGTTGAAATTCTTCTCCAACTATAAAATTTTTTCGGCTAACAACCTGATCGACAGAATACGCATGAAATCTCAAATCGTAATTATCAACATTTGTTTCTAAGCGCGGATCAATGCGCAAAAATAAACTAGAACTAAAAGTATTCTCTACTCCTTGTTGCGAACCCCTACCAGTTGCAATAATTTCGACAAACTGATTTTCCGAACACTTTGCATCGGCTTGTATTGTAACTGGACCATAGGCCTGCCGAATCCCGCTTAGCAAATTACTACTCTGCTCAATTTCGTTGCTACCTGCAAATTCCATTTCTACGAGTCCGAAATTTTGCTCCGATAAAAATCCGCACTTTACTTCTGAGACTTGGATTTTGAGATCTTTAACTGGGTTTTCAGGTTGTTGATTTAAGGCAAAATAAAGCGTTGTGTCCCTATCTGCATCTATACTTTCAATTATTTTTCCATTTTCATCGACTGCCGAAAGTGACAAAGGATCTAGGCGAATGTCTTTTTCTTTTTTACTTTGACAGGCAAAAACTAATGATAGGGCAGCTGCTAATAAAAAACCAAATCTTGTAAAATTAAATGACCTTGAGTTTAGACTTTTCATTCTCTATACCCCCAGATCCGCAAGGAAATCTCATTTACAGTAGCTGCAGCAATCGCACTTGCTTTAGCATCGACAAATTTCATGGTCCATAAACCAGCGGACTTCTCACCATAGAAGGCATTGGTGGTAAAAACCATATTAGTAAAATTTTTATAGTCGGCTGAATTTACTGGCGGCAAAAGAATACTACTCATACCACTAGGAGAAGTGACCTCAATACCAATATGACTCATATTCTCGCCATTTATATTGACTTGAAAAGTAAGGGCCTCAATAGTGACGTTTTTATTAACTTTGACTGTTTTTGTCACACCTTTTGTACTGTTTTGCGGAATGCCTCCTGGGCCATCAAAGCGTGTAAACTCCCAAAAATTCCCGAACGGATTAGGCTCACCCTCTTCAACATTTGTTGTTTCATTCTCATCTAAGCTATCAAAACCAGCGCAGCTTAACACTTCGGCATTTTCAACAAAAGAAATATTAGGCGGCAGTGGCTTGTAAGTTAAAGGATCTGCCATTTTTACCGCAGCTTCAGCATTAACTAGTCCAAATCCATAATAGTTATGAAAGTTATACCCGGCGTTATTACGCTTCCAAGCATGAGTTCGGACGAGCCTAGAACTCGGCGAACCAACCGCGATTTCTTCGTCACCGATATTTTCGTCAATCTTTTGTGCCGTCGAAGCGAGAATGTGTTTAACATCTCGCCAAGTCAAATCTGGATTTTTCTCTAGCATCAATGCAACTACACCGGCTACAAAAGGCGCTGCGGCAGAAGTCCCGTTCATCGTGGCCGTATAGTCGCAATTTAAGTTCTCAGAATGGTAGCCAAGGTTGAACCCGGAAGCGCCTGCGCCTTTTTCCAAATGCTCGGGCTTAGTGTCAAAAAACTCATACGAGCGTGCGTAACCAAATTCACAAGGTTTTAAACCATCTTGGCCTTCGGACCCAGTATAGGTTAGGTCTGTTGTAATTATTGCTGGCGAAAAGCGCGACAGCGGAGCGAGTTCTTTGGTGAATTTCAATTCGTATTCTATAAACTCTTGCGGTGGTTCAGCGTTTGGATCAATAGGTTTTTGTGACCACTTTGGTGTATCAACGAAAATTTGCGACGGATCACCTTGCCAACCATACTCTCCTGCAGGAGCGCTAATCCAAAGACTTGATCCGGGCGTTGAATAGCTCGCCTTAACTCCTGAGGCATTCACTGCACCTACGACGATATGCCAAGGTAATGTATTTAATGGGTCAAAATTGGCATCATCTGGATTACGCAAGACAGGGCTATTGCCGCCATTACCAGCAGCCTTAACGAATACCACACCTTTTTTATTTCGCCCTGAAACAGCACTTTTCAAAGTTGCTCGGTAATATCTTGTATCTGAATAACAAAGGTCATCTC
>JAGOVF010000036.1 GCA_018060885.1 Oligoflexales bacterium
TAATAGAAGTGCGAGATTCAGGAGCGGGAATAGATTATGAAAAGGTGCGTAATCTTGCCCGTGAGCGCGGATTTTCTGCGAAAACGACAGAGCAACTGAATGAGCTATTGTTATCAAATTCGTTTTCAACTGCAGAGAGTTTAAGTGAGACCAGTGGGCGAGGTGAAGGTCTAGCAGCAATATCATCGTTGGTTAGGGAAGATCATGGTGAAATTGAAATATTTAACAATGAAGGCAAGGGCACCACACTTAAAATAAGCTTGCCTGTTGAAACGGATAGAAAGTCCGAAATTCCTGTGAAAATGGTTGGCTGATAACAAAAGTGGGCAAAATCTTCTTAGTACTACCCTTCCTTTTTTGAATTTAGGCAAAAATTGCCGCTAAATACATCATTGCGATATCATGTTGCAATATCTGAATTTTCATTTTTAATCACTCTAGAAATGGCATCCCAAACCGAGCTTGCTCTAGTCGCGTATCTATATGAATTATTATATATGAAGATGAGAATGAAAGTTCTAGAGCCACCCTTTGATGGTGAATAATTGTCATATATTTATACTCAAAAGCAGATCGAAAAAGATAGCAATAGGGTGATGCTCATATTGGGGTGTTCAGCTATTTTTATTTCAGTTGGATGGTTTTTATGGGCTCTTTATTCAAAAGTATCAATATTTGAGACCACTGAAAAAGCTCATCTTGTCAGTGAAAGCATCGTTACAGGCGAGTTTCCGTTATCAAGCAATGTACTCATTCAATTAGATCAGATGGCGATTTTTGAGTTCGAAAATTTGCCTTGGCCTAGCTACCCAAAGATCCAGGGAAAGACAATTAAAATATATCCTCACCACTCGAAAGATACCTTGATGGTACAAGTGCAAATCGACGCCAAAAATAATTCTATGAAACCTATGACGAGCGGAATGGCAGGAAGACTGGTTATAAAAATTGGCGAAGTATCGCCAATTCATTTAATGGTAAAAAATCTGAGCGAAGCCATAGCATATCGAGAGTGAACTTTGAGAGTCTAAATGGGCCTGTTTACAAAAAAATGGAGCATTCCTGAAGTTATCCAAGTTTCAACAATGGACTGTGGACCTGCTTGCTTAAAAAGTATAGCCGCGGGATTTTCCCTAGATTTAGACTATGATCGCCTGCGGAGTCTATGTAACACAGGTATGGATGGGTCTTCAATTACCGATTTAGAGAAAGTCTTAGCTTCTTTTGGCTTTGAAGTTACTCAACAAGCAATTCCTTGGGATTTTATTATAGCAAGTCCGAGCCAATTCTTTCCTGCAATTACATTCATTGAAGTTGGAGAAGGCTCGTATCATTTTAATATAATTTGGCGAAAATTTGGCGATAGGATTCAGATAATGGATCCCGGAATAGGAAGAAAATGGGTCAAAATAGAAAACTTCAGCGAGCGCCTTCACACCTCAAAAACAAAGGTAGATAGTGTTGCTTGGTATGAATTTGGAAAATCAAACGACTTTTTAGTACCTTTAGCTAAAAACATGTCGATGATTCTCAGGCTTTCGAAATCAAAGATAGATTTTATAATTTCGCGCGTAGTCGAAAATGGAGACTTTAGATCGCTATCTGCCCTTGATGCATTAGTTAGATTTGTTGGTCTGCTCAAAAATAAAAAACTGACAGAAAATCACTCTGATTCAATGGAATTATTTTTTATTGTTTTAGACCGTGTCATAAACTACGATTCTGCTGTCGAGTCGATCATACCCAAAGAATGCTGGTACGCAAATTTCTTCGACAAAGAAATAGAATCTTCAGATAGCTTGCTGCTATTTGCTCCAGTCTTAGTCACAATAAAGTCTTCTCCGAGCAAAGAGAAGTACAGATTGATTCAAAATAGAGAGTCAAATTTAGAAAAAAGAATAGAATTATTCAAACCTAGCACAATTTTCTCTTTTGTAAGAAATGAGCCAGGACTATGGAGCTTTTTAAGTGTGTCGGCTATTACAAGTTCGGCCATAATCATTGCGCAAGCTTTTATCTTTAAATTGTTAACACACTTTATTCAAATATCTGGAGAGGGCATTTATAAAATAGGTGTATATTTACTATTTGTCAGTCTTATGGCGTTTTACTTGTTTATTGATTTCCCTACAGCGAATATTTTGGCTCGAATTGGCCGAAAAATAGATAGTCACTATAGAATAAATTTTTCTGCTAAATTGATGAGAATAAGAAATGAATATTTTGAAACACGTCTAAAGTCCGATGTTGTACAACGTATTCATAGTATATCTGGGTTGCGCAGCTCCCCACATTTTTTGCTGGGATATCTCGAATCTCATATAAATTTGATAACAATATTTTTGGGACTAATTTATCTTTACCCAGAAGCATATCTGTCTATTCTATGTTTTCTTTTCTTTATGATGTTTCTTTCTGCAAAAATTGCAAACTACATTCAGGAGATTGATTTTTCAAAATTAACGAACTCATCTTCGCTGAATCGATTTAATATAGACGCGCTTTTTGGCGCAGAGGTTTTAAGTTCCCATTACGCATACCGCAGCTTTCTATTTGAGTATAAAAATCTTTTATCTAAATGGATGTCATCTTCCTTGAAGTATAATAATGTCATGACGCTTATAAATGGTGTATTTTCATTGGTTGGAGTTGCATTTTGTTGTGTCATAACTTTCTTCTATCTAACAAGTAAACCTATTACAGCGGATGCATATCTATTTGTAATGTGGATGCTAAGCGCGCAAAATATCGTAACAAATTTGCCGAATCTAACGGGTATAAAGGCGAATTACAATAATCTAAAACAAAGACTAGACGAACCCATTCGAGCAGAGGAAGTTGATAGGAATGAAACATTTCAGCCATCTGAATTGGGAACGATAGCAAAAGGTTTCAAGGTGCAATTTCGGGCAATGAGTGTTTCTCGATCTGGCAGAAGTGTTCTATCTAATATCAACCTATCAATAGAATCTGGAGAACATGTTGCTATCGTTGGTAGCACCGGCTCAGGGAAATCAACCTTATTGGGATGTCTTCTGGGTAAATGGGTTCCTAAAGAGGGTGAGATTTTAATCAACGATATTAGGATTAATTCTTCAAATATAATGGATCTATTTCCCTACATAGCTTGGATAGATCCTGATACAAAAATTTGGAATAAATCATTATTAGATAACATTCTCTACAGCACTAAATCGTGGGATGGCTCTAAAAACAAATCGCAATTAGATACTTTAGCTATTTTGCCTCTAATCGAGGCGCTTCCTCAAGGTTCTCAGACTATTTTAGGGGAAGATGGTGGAACTATTTCAGGGGGAGAGGCTCAACGAATTCGATTTGCGCGTGCGATTAATCAGAATGATGTGAGACTTGCATTGCTCGATGAACCACTGCGGGGGCTGGAGAAAGATACCAGGATTGATCTGCTATATCAGGCAAGGAATAAATGGAAATCCGCGACGCTGTTATGCGCAATGCATGAGATATCCTTGGCCGCAGAATTTGATCGTGTGTTAGTAGTCGAAAATGGACTTTTGATTGAGGATGGCGACCCGAAAAAGCTAATTCGAAGAAACAGCAGATTCAATGAGCTTTTTCGATTCGAACAACAGCTTAACATAGACCTTTGGAAAAATAATCGTTGGAAAAAATTCTACCTGAATGAAAAGAAAATTTCGTCTGACGACACTTCAAATCCTTTGCTAAATCTGCAAAAGGGAAAAGCAATTTAATGACGCCGGTTTATGAAAACCTTAAGATAAGCAATACTTGGTCTCCAAGTGACTTAGATATTGGTCTAAATACACTATTGCAAAAGTCCAGAAGGATTAAATTAGACAAAAAATTTTCATTGCCACCTAGTATCCAAAACGAAAATGATTTAACAAAATTGGATACATGGTTTGAAATTAATGCAGAAGAAACTGGTCTATCGATCTTATCCCAAAAATGGAAAGGCAAAATTACTAAAGACATATTGGCAACAATAGGCGCAGGCGTTGTCCGAATTAAAATGGATGGAGAGTTAAAATTTTTGCTTGTGTCAGAATCGAATGCAAATTACCTAACAATTTTAAGTCGAGGTGGTAGTTTCGGAAAAATATCGATAGATTATGTTGTGCAAAAATTAATTAGCGCCGCTTTGGTGGGAACGCAGTATGAACCCCCCAAAATTGTTTTAGATGAATCTCTGTCAGTTAAAGTACGAGGATTTATATCTAAAGTAGCTCTCAAGAATTTTATAGACAATGAAAATTTTTGCGGCGTTTGGTCAATTGAACTCTCGCCTTTTGTGAGTATTTTTAAACAATTATCCGCGGCAGGCTATCATAAGCTTTTGGGTCTGCTAGTGGGACTCGCTTCACTCAATTATTTTATCTATATTCTTGCATGGAAGACATTTTCAGAATTTATTTTCGGCCATTCAATAGATTATGGAGGGATAATATCTTGGTCTCTCTTACTAGCAACTGGAATACCTATAAACATTTTATTTTCATATAAATTCGGTGAGATGGGGATTAAATTTTCGCTCATCTTTAAAAGATTATTTCTAAGTCGTTTAATGCACGTTCCAAAAAACGAAGTTAAGAAAAACGGGACGGGCGTATATCTCGGTGCAGTGTCAGAGGCTGAAAGCATAGAGACATCAATTTTTCAGGGAGCAAATGCCGTATTTATTGGGACTATCCAATCTTTGGTGTTGATTGTTTCAACTTTGTTTCATCCGACGCTTTGGTATTTTGGCGTTGCAATCATAGTTTGGATTTTAATAATTGGAGGCGTTAATTACCGCTTCTATAGATTATCTTTAGATTGGTCGATTAAGAGGTTGGAAATTACAGGCAATTATTTCGAAAGAATTCAAGGACTACTTACAGAAAGAATCCAGCGTAGTGAAAGAGATATTGCAAAGGAAGTTGATTTAAGTTTAGTAAATTTTTACAAGAATTCTCGGCGTTATGATGGGACCAATGTATTAGGTGAAATGTTACCGAATTCTGCATGGACGGTATTTTCATGTATTCTGATGCTACCATTAGTTGTTGTTCATCAATCTGATATGATGATTATGGCTTTTGCTGTTGGAATCATAATTTTATCCTCTGCATGTTTTAGTAGCATGTCGAGTGGATTTTTGTCTCTCATTAGCGCTGTTGTTGCATATAAACAAGTTAACTATTTAATTGGGTCTGCAAAAAAACAAAGTGAATCTAAAACCCAAATGTATGTTGAAGAGGGGGTGAAAGATCCAGAAAGTCAGTATCCAATTGTAAGTATCAAAGATCTTGATTTTCGTTATAAAAACCAAAATCGTCTCGTTTTAGAGGCCTGTAAGTTTGATATCTTCGAATCTGACCGAATAATATTAAGTGGAAAATCTGGCGGTGGCAAAAGCACATTGGCGAAAATTCTTAATCTGGAAAATACACCTCTCCATGGTTCGCTAATACTAAAAGGCTTAGATCGAACTGCTTGGCATACTATTCAATGGAGACAGAAAATAGTTTATGTTCCGCAGTTTCATAGTAATTACATATTCACAGCTTCCTTTGCATATAACATGTTAATGGCAGATCAATGGCCAGCTTCACAGGAAAAGTTTGAAAGGCTTTATGCACTTTGCGTTGACTTAGGGTTGGGTGATCTTTTGAAGGCAATGCCTGAAGGAATTTGGCAAAGTCTTGGTGAATCAGGTTGGCAGCTGTCTCATGGTGAAAAAAGTAGACTCTATATTGCGCGAGGAATATTGCAAAATCCAGACGTATTAATACTAGATGAAAGTCTGGCTGCTGTTGATCCAGATACGGGCGACCAAGTCCTATCTGCTATAGATAAGTATGTAAAAACTTGTGTGATGATAGCTCATGCTTAAAAAGAGTTTGATGATTTTTAGAAGCGAAAAATTCCTAAAATTATTTGGCGCTATTTACATTTGTGCCGGGCACGCCTCTTTTCTTTTTGCTATTACTTTTAATTCGGCAATGGAAACACTTTGGGACAAAAGTGTTGATAGACAGATTCAATTTCTGAATAGAAAGCTTGTAATCGCCAATAACGAAAAATTAGACAAAGGCAAGTGGCCGAATGCAGAAATCGGAGCGGTGAGTCAGTTTTCGCATTCATATTTCAGTCCATCTAACGGTAGTGCTAGAACTAAAAATGACGGCTACAATTATTTGTATCTTAATATCGATTATTCACTAACTGACTATTATAAGACTTTGGCAAATGCAGATTTAAGGAAGTCATCAAAAGACCTTGCAAAGCATCAAGAAACTATCGCAAAACTCGAGTATCAAAGACAAATGGCCTTTCTCTATTTTAAGGCAATTCACAGCTTGAGATATTCAAAAATTCTAGATGAAAAATTGACTGTTTTGAATCTCCAAATGGAAAAAGCAAAATCAAAAGAAAAAATCGGGCTAATTACAAAGCAGGATTTGGAATTAATTGATTGGTCAATAAAAGATACGCTTGCATCAATAAGTGAAATAAGAAGGATGTCTGACGAAAGTCTGGGGGTTTTATACCGCGAGCTCGAATATCAGGGCAATGAGCCTCTTCAATTAGAAGATATTAGTGATATTTCGATCGAAGCTGCATTGGTCAACCTAAATAGTACAAAAGATTTAGGAATAGAACATTCAATAAATACTTCGCCTAGAATCCTATTTTTCGAGAGTAAGGAGCGAGTAGGTATAGAAAATATGAAACAAATCAAAAGAGAAGGTTGGCCAAATATATCTCTATTTGGTGAACAGCAAATCAACCCGAGCCCAAATGAAGTTGAACCTAAAAGCGAATCGATAATTGGCTTAAAGTTATCGTGGCAAATCAAAGACTATACAAACACTCGCTATGATCTATCGGCGATTAGTATAGAGAACAATTTAGTTGCTACCGAAAAAGTCAAAGAGACAGAGAGAATGACAAAAGATGCCACAAGATTGCGAGAATCATTAAATCAGAGGATTAAGATTATTGAAGAAAGATTTGCCGTCATAAATTCAGCAAAAAAGCGGGTAGACACAGAGCTATTGCTATATAGAAGCAATCAGCGGACAATTGAGTATATGTTAGATGCACTCAAATCATATTCCGAAGCTAAAAGTACTTATTTAGAAGCGCTTATAGCATATTTTTCTGAGTCAGTTGAATTTCATTTTGTACTAGCGAAAGATTCGCTTAGATTGGCAGGATTGAAATGAACTTTGTTAAAGAGCAACATTTGGCATTTCTGTTGGTTATTTGCCTTTCTTGTGAAGAGAATTGGAATCAAAATTTGTCTCCCCTAGCCGCAAAAAATGGAATAGCAGAAAGAGCTGATAAAAAAAAATTTATAGATAATTTTTCTGGAAAAGTTGTTTCTCATGATGTAGTTAAGTTGGCTATCAAACATTCTGGAATTCTAGAAAAATTTAAGCTAACACCTGGCCAGTTTGTTAAAAAGTCCTCGTTGATTGCAAAGCTTGATACTGCGGATTTACAACAGGAAAAGAAGGTTCATGAATCTGAAATCGCAGAACAAAAGATTACAATCGCATATTATCAAAAACGAACTTCGGAGTTGCAGGGCCTAGTTAAAAAGAAGTATGTCGAAAAAAATCAACTTCAAGAATCTGAATTCCAGTTGGAATCAGCTGTTGCAAGAATGAACAGATTAAAGACAGCTATAGATGTTATCGACGCAAAAATATCTGGTTCTTTTCTTTACGCACCCTCCGATGGACAAGTTTTGAGTATTAATAAACGTGAAGGCGAGTATTACAATCCAAGTGAATTACTAATTGAATTTTTACCGACCTCATCAAAGAAAATTGAATTAGAAATCCCTTTTCATTTGTGGGGGAAATTTCAATCTGGTCAGACTATCGAATACAGCATTGAATCAGGTTTAGAACCAGGTAATGCAATTGTAGAAACAATACTTCCTAGAGTAAATTCTGAAGATGATACATTTACTGTAGTTGCTATAATGGACGTTTCTAAGCTCGATTTGCCTTTAGGTAGTTCAGTATATGTGACTTACAAAAAATAGATGAGAGTTGGGACTTAATCGCTTTAACTTATTGTCTTTCTTTGTAATAATTAAAAGGGCGGAGAAGTTTTAAGTTAGTTTTTTTAAATCAATTTGGTGGATAAACAGATGTCAAAAATCAGATCCTTTGCTTTATTTTTGGTCGTTTTTTTAGCTAGCGTAAATAGTTACGCTAGTTCTATTGGAGTATTTTTACCTGGAATTAAGTCGGCCACTAAAGTCACAGAAGTGTTGAAAACCGATGCGGCTTTTAATGGTTTTGAAATATTTGTATTTGCGAAATTTAAGGATTTTTCTATTGCCCTAAAGTCGAAGAATTTCGAGCATATTATTACGACGAGCAATTTTTTAATTTATACAAAAAACATTGAATATAAGCCAATATTTCAGTTTGTTGTCGATGGAAAAGAGGATTTCCAATATCGGCTAGTAACGCTAGATAAAAAATGGAATAAGCAGAATTTTTTAGACGGTACTATGGTAGTTGTTGAGACATTAGAACGTCAGGAAACAAAAGACTTTGTCAGCGATGTTTTGGGAGTCGACCAAGTAAAGAGAATAAAAAATATCTCAAAAGTAGAAGATTTATTACCGATCTTGGCTATGGCTAACGCTGATGTGGCCTTGGTCAGTCCAGAAATGATTAGTTTTATTAAGCAGAATTTTAAAGCCGAGCCAGCAGAATTAAGCGCAGGAAAGAAGCTTCCGCAGTTTATGCTAGCATCGAGAAAGGGCAATGAAGAAAAAGCAAAAGCGTTTTCTTCGTTGGCAAAGGACTCTCTAGTAGCAATGGGCGCTAGTGGGTTAAAGCCTGCGAGTTTATAGTTGAATTTTAGCCTACTATTTTTCGGAGTGTAGAATGCAAATGCTTGCCGGAGTTTTTTTAGTGAGATGCTTTTTCTTGTTTTTACTTTTGATGTCCGGCTCGGCTATTGCCAATGTGAAAGTACTAGTTCTTAATCCGGATGTAAATTTAATAAATGATGTGGCGAAAAATCTGGAGAAAGCACTTAAAGCGCAAAAAATTGAGGCTAAACTAAAGAGTGTTTCTCAAGATATAAGCGATGGTAAATTCAGAGACTTACTCGAAGAGTATAAGCCAGGTTTGTTAATTGTTTTTGACAATAAATTGTTAGGTTATGCGATCAAAGCAAGTGAATCAAAGGAGTTTAAAAATATTCCTGTCATTTCTGTAATGTCGCTTAATTTGAAACAGACAATTGCGAGCAATAAAAATGCGACCGGAGTTGCTTATGAAATCCCGCCGTTTTTGTTAATTGATTCATTTAATCGCTTTTTAAAAAAGCGAATCGATAAAGTTGCGGTCATATATCGTGAAGGCTTGTTCGATTGGTATATTGAAGAAGCTAAAAAGCAATTAGAATATTCTAAAGTTACTTTGATTGCCGAGGCAATTCCTAAAGACACGAATGCAAATGATGTAGAAAAGTTACTCGCTTCAGCGTTTAAACGCTTTAAAAAAGAAAAGGCAGATGCTTTTTGGCTTATTACTGATAATGCGATCATTAATCAAGCAACAATGAAAAACCTAAAAGAGTTAACAAATAATCTTCGAATGCCGTTTCTTTGTGGCGTAAAAAATTTAGTCACTAAAGAATTCGATCTTTGTACTTTCTCTTCTCTACCAGATGATGAGGTTGTGGTAGAGCAAAGCTTAGAGCAAACCCTCGCAATCGTTGAGGACAAATTAGCGCCACATGATCTTAAAGTGGAGTATCTAGAGCGTGTTGTAAAAATACTAAATATTGAAAAGCTTGAGTCTTTTGGATACTCGGTCGACAAAAGCAAATTGGAAGAAATAGAAGTAGCAGAATAGTTTTCGTTATTGCGATAGATGGTTGAAGTGCAGTAGAAACGAAAGATGAAGGGATATTGAGCATGTTTGGAAGAATGGTAAGAATTAATGCGGTATTTTTAATTAGTATAATTACCTCTTGTGTTCACGTGACCACAACTTCTAGTTTTGGCAGACTGAGTAAAGGTCATAGTGAAGCGAAAAGAGATCTGGTGGAAGATTTGATTATATCTAAAAGTCTCGCAGAAAATTTGAAAAAAAGTGGAGTTGATTCTAGTAAGTTTTGTGCTCAAAAAGTTGCATATTTTAGCGATAGCAGCAGCGAAGTTTTTTTTGAATTTCATGCAAAACCATGTAACGGGCGGATATTAAATTCTCCCATATTAGTTGCGAAATGGAATTTTGTTTCCGATAAAAATAAACGCTTCCATATGAGCCAGTTCACTATAGACGAGCGTGTCGTAGGTGCGAGTGCTGCTAATTCAGATGAAATAGCCGAATTGTGCAGTGCAGCAAGTGCAAAAAACTGTCAATTTAAGCGGGAAGAAAATAAAGAGGGAAAAGAAAGTAACGTAGGCAAAAAGGGCAAAATCGTAGCCGTTCTTACTGAAGAATAATCAAAGTTACTTCTTTCTCAGGCGGATGCTGTTCAAAATAACCGAGATACTACTTGTACCCATAGCAATACTTGCCAGAACTGGCGGCATAAGCGGTCCCCCAAATGGATAGAGGATTCCCGCAGCAATAGGAATCAACGCGATGTTATAGCCCATTGAGAAAAATAGATTTTGCTTAATGATGCGCATAGTTTTATGTGAGAGTTTCAGAAAACTTACAACTTTGTAGATTTGATGACCGACAATAGTCACATCAGAATTTTCGATCGCAACTTGTGATCCACTGGCCATGGCCATAGATAAATTCGCTTGCGCCAATGCTGGAGCATCATTTATGCCGTCTCCGATCATTAAAATTGACTCTCCGCGATTTTGCATTTCGACGATTTTTTCAAGTTTTTGATGTGGAGAAAGTTCTGAATAGAACTCTGTTATGCCGGTTTTATTTGCAATATAGTTTGCAGCTTTAGCCTGATCTCCCGTCAGCAGGATTGGTTTTATACCCATTTCTTTCAAGTTTTTGATTGTTGTGGAAGCGTCTTCCTTAAGTAGATCTCCTATTAACGCGCTCATTAAGTGAACATGTTTTTCGCCATTTTTGGCAGCGATATGGACTAATGAAGCAGGCATGTCAGCAAATTTATTTTCATAATCGAAGTTGATAACTTCTACACTATTGTCTTTCAATAACTGTGAATTGCCGATCAAGTAGTTCGTCCCTCGAACACTCCCAACTATTCCTCTTCCAGGGATATTAGTGAATTTGTCTGGTTCATTGATAGTAACATTATTAGCTTGTGAGTAATTTATTATTGCTTTTGATAAAGGATGTTCGGAAAAGCTTTCCAGTGAAGCGACGTCGGATAATATTAACTTAAAGTCTGGAATATTTGCTGCAGTCAACACTTCAAGGACTTTGGGTTGTCCCAGAGTGAGTGTTCCAGTTTTATCAAATACACAGGTAGTGATCTTATCTGCCTTCTCTAGAGTTATGCCGCCTGAAATTAAAATTCCACGCAACGCAGCGCTACTTGTTGCTACGAAGATTGCCATAGGCGTTGCCAAGCCCACTGCACATGGACAGGCAATCACTAGGACAGCAATAGTATTAGAGAGGGCTAATCCCAATCCGGGACTCGGTCCAAAAAGCATCCACAGTGCAAAAGTCATAAGACTTATAATTAAAATAGATGGAACAAAAATTTTGCTCACTCGATCTGCTAGTCGTTGAATGGGTGCCTTGTTGTTTTGCGCATCGACGATAAAAGCCGTGAGCTGGGCTAAGAAATTCTCACGTGATGTTTTACTAGCTTTAATATCAAGATTGCCTTCACCGTTAATGCTTCCAGCAAAAACGCTGTCGCCTTTGTCTCTAAAAACAGGGATAGGTTCTCCGCTTATCATGGCTTCTTCAATGTGAGATTGTCCTCGCACAATAAGACCGTCGCACGGTATCTTCTCTCCGGGTTTGACCCGAATAATGTCGCCGACAGCAACTTCATCGATATCTATGAGTTCTGCAACTTCATTTCTGATGCGAAGTGCCGATTTGCTGCTGAGTTGGTAGAGAGCGGCGAGCGATTTTTTTGCATTTTTTTTCGCGAGCGTCTCGAGATGTTGCCCTAAAGATACAAATGCAATTATAAAACAAGCAGCTTCAAAATAAACGATATCTTGTAGACCTATATCGAGCGCACTTTGATAAAAAATGCTGATCGCAGCGCTATAAATGAATGCCGCGCTTGTCCCAACTCCAATTAGCGTGTTCATATTTGCTTGCCCTGACCGTATAAATTGGAAAACGGATAGGATATAAGTCCGACCAAAAAATAACCAAACCGGCAAGCTTAAGAATAACTGTATTAAATAATTCCCTTGCCGAGTAGGCCAATCCATCAAGGGCCACATTGCAAAGGCAAAAACAGCTAACGATAGTCCCATTGTAATTATAAAATTATTTATTGAAGGTGCAGGTTCTGCAACATTTTTTGCACTAGATTCTGTGTTAAATAACAATGAATAGCCGAGTTTTTTAATAGCTCCTGCAGCTTCGATTTTTATGCTTTCTTGATTTGATTCTGGAGTAAGTTCGAGTTTTGCGTTTGAGGTTGCGAAATTGACACTAGCGGTTTTAACACCTGGAATTAGTTTTAAGCTTTTCTCAATACTTAAGGCACAAGCGGAACAACTCATACCACTCACATTTGCCTGCAAGCTAACATCACTCATGAGTTGTTTCCATATGAGTTATCTTAAAACCAATCGACTCGATGGAGTTTTTCAGCGCTATCGCAGAAAACTCTCCCTGAATATCAATTGAGCCTTGCTCGACATTGATGCTGACGTCTGTTGCTTGATGGTTATCACTAAGTGCCTTTTTAATTTTATTGCTACAAGAATTACAATGGATGCCATCTGCGATAAATTTTGTATGTTTCATTTTTAATCTTTCTCTTAATTAAGGATTATAGTGCTGATTGCGGCAAGGTGCTTTTTAATCATCTTGCACGAACGCGGCGCAATGAGAATCGTATCATCTCCGGCGACTGCACCCAATATATCGCCTTTACAGTTTTGGTCAATAAATGCTGCGACAAACATTGCGCTCCCCGGTGTGGTAGAAACTACAATATTCGCTTCATTAGAAGATATCGATAGGACAAATTTTGCAAGCGAACCTTTTGAGCTCAAAACACTACTGAGATCGTTCTTAAGCTCATAACGCGAAACTCCGTCGAGTTGAAATTTAACAACGCCAAGCTTGCTTAAGGCCCTAGAAATACTAGACTGGTTGGCTTGCAGGCCTTTATCCTTAAGGAGTTCGCACAGTTCGCTCTGAGTGCCGGAATAACCTGGTGCGATAATGTTTCGTAGTTCGTTGACAAGTCTTGATTTTGCTTCCAGTTGGTTCATGAATTTTGCCCTACTCTTCAAGTCTCATGTGTCATGTGCGACGATTTCGAATATTTGTCTGCCTGAGAATATTTATGCACCGATGCGCATAAATATGCAAATTAAGTTTGCATTCTTTTAATCACCGACTATACTCTGTTCTCGTTGGCAATTTTAAAGACTCGAATCTGCAAACAGGAGTGTGACTTAATGAGCGCTAAAAAAGCATTATTAGCTTATTCAGGTGGATTAGATACTTCAGCAATTTTGGTATGGCTACAAAAAGAAATGCAGTTAGATGTCATTTGTTATTGCTGCGATCTTGGTAATGTGGAAAACCCAGAACAAATTGGTGAGAAGGCATATAAATTCGGCGCAAAAAAATACTTTTTTGACGATTGCAAAGAAGAATTTGTAAAAGATTACGTGTTTCCTATGCTGAAGGCAGGGGCCACCTATGAAAACGGCTATTTACTTGGAACAGCGATAGCGCGTCCGATAATCGCTGAAAAAATGGCGAATATAGCGAATGAAATGGGTGTTGATTTCATAGTGCATGGTGCGACTGGTAAAGGTAATGACCAACTTCGTTTTGAACAAACCTGGGCGAAAATGTGTCCAGATGTCAAAGTTCTTGCACCATGGAAAGTTTGGGATTTTAAGGGAAGACAAGACCTCATAAAATATTTAGCCAGCCACGGAATTGAATATTCAGGCGAAAGTAAGGGAAAATATAGTATCGATGAGAATCTTCTGCACAAATCGACCGAAGGGGCAGAACTCGAGAAAATCGATATTGAATTCGATCCTTCGGTTCTTTCGTTGTTAGCTTCAGAAACAAAAACTAATGAAAAAATTTTAACCCTTACTTTTAAGCATGGAGAAGTTGAGTCAGTAAATAACGAAAAAATGACTCCAGCTCAATTATTGACGTATTTAAATTCAATTGGCAGTCAGTTTGGCATAGGTACACAAGACATCGTTGAAGAGCGTGCAAATGGTGTAAAAAGCCGTGGAATCTATACGACTCCTGGTGGCACTATTTTAAAATTTGGCGTCGACAAAATGAAAGAGATTTGTTGGAACCACAAGATGACTGCGATTGCTAGCCAACTCGCATTTCAATTTGGCGAATTGATTTACCAAGGTTTGTGGCATTCAATGGCAAGTCAGGCCGTAAAAGGCTTCTTTGATAAAGCTGGCGAGTGTTTGACCGGAGAATTGACCCTGAAAATAAAAAATAATCAGATTTTTGTTTTAAAGCGCAGCAGCCCCAACTCGCTGTATAGCGAATCATTAGTTAGCTTCGAACACGATGGTTTATCGATTAATAAATTAGCAGCTGGCTACTGTGCTGTTCAGACTTTAAGCATGCGTACCGAGGGCAGAGTTGCATGTCCGTCTTAGATCCGAACCAAAAAATTAATTTAGAATTTTTCGATTACAGCCAAGGTCTAGATGTTGACACCTTGATGTGGCGAGAAGAGCTGTCGGTGCAGAGCGCTTGGCTAAAAGCGCTCTGTGAAGCAGCTTATGTGACAAAAGAAGAGTCGAACAAATTAGAAGCAGCACTAAAAAAATTAGCTTCTGTTGTTGAGTCGGGAAAGTTCGAGTGGAAAGTCATTGACGAAGATATTCATATGAATTTCGAACGTTGGATGACCGAAGAATGCGGTGATCTGGGAAAAAAAATTCATCTTGGACGCTCACGTAATGATTTAGTTGCGACAACCCAGCGGCTGTTTTGTTGCAATCAGCTGACAGCTCTTTCTGAATTGGCATCTCAGTTCACGCAAGCTTTAAATGAAAAAGCTCTAGAGTATATTGATGTCGTCGTCCCTGGCATGACTCACGTTCAAGCTGGGCAAGCTATTCGTCTAGGTAGCTTGTTTAATAGTCATGCATTTGCAGTGATTTCTGATTTGAAAAGAATAGAAGCTGCAATATCCTCTTGCATGGATTACATGCCCTTAGGCGCAGCCGCTTTTGCGGGAACGCATTTAGATATTAATTTAGATAAATTGGCGACAGAGCTTGCGTTCTCTCGTGCACCGCAAAACACTTATTTTGCAGTCGGAGACCGTGATTTTATAATTGATGCATTGTCGGCACAGTCGATGTTAGCGGTGCATATTTCTCGGATGTGCGAGGAATTTATTTTTCTATCTTCTACTTTTGTCGGACTACTGAAGCTGTCTCCAGAATGGTCTTCTGGAAGTTCGATTATGCCTAATAAGAGAAATCCGGACATTATTGAAATTGCGCGCGCTAAAATGGCACGAGTAATTGCTGCGCATAGTGAAGCAGCAAATATTGTTAGGGCAGTCATTCCGAGCTATGGTTCTGATTTGCACGAGCTAAAAAGGACTTTTGTGAGGTCCACAAATGAGCTGACTTCTACAATCAAAGTTATGACAAAATTTGTCGCTTCTTTGAGTGTAGATAAAGTTGTTGCAGAACACCTCTTAAATTTAGGGCATATACTTGCAACAGATATAACGAACAATCTAGTCGAAAAAGGCTCTACGTTTCGAGATGCATATTTAAAGATTAAAAGCAGCATCATTGAAGCCGATAAACTAGGACTTCAAATCCATCAGAATAAAGAATTTGAGCATACGACTAGTTTTATTCAGGCAGTTGAAAATAGGAAAAATTCAGGCGGATCTGCAAAAAAGCAACTCATAAAGTCAATAGATTTTGTTGATAAATATCTAAAACAAAATTCAAAGTTTGAAAAAGCAGCTGCTTTTTCCAGCTAGTACGAAAAAGCCGCTACTCTTTTAAAAGCAGCGGCAATAAATTGAATTTAAATTAATTAGAAAAAACTAGTTAGCACACTCTTGAAGAATCAAGGTATTTGGCTTATTGAATTTTCCGTCAACAACAGTTGCCTTATCAAGGTATTCCATACGAATTGCCCAGTTAGGAAATTTTTCGTTTGGCTTAAGTGCCCATACATCAGTAAGAATTAGACCTTTAGTAGAAAAAGTCATCTCAGTACGCATGCTGGTGCTAACAGCGATTGCATCGCCAGAAAAACAAATATCACCATTTTCAATCATGACGTCTGTGCACTCTGCACCTGTTGCGACTAGGTTGCCACCGCATACGAGTGAACCAGTAGCAACATTTTGTGCAAATGCGTTCGCGCTTAAAACAAAAGAACAAGCAACTAATAAATTTCTCATTGTACTCTCTCCCTCTAAATTATTATTGAAAACTTGCCGATTCAAGCAGAAAAATTTTGTACTGTAAACTATGAATTGGCATTTAACTAAAAACTAATATAGTCATTAGATATCAAGCTCAAATTTTTTTGTTTAGGAATTTGTTTTTATGAAAAAATTTCGCATGCATCTTATATTTGCTTTTTTTGCTGTAATAAATTCGAATTTCAGCTTCGCCTCCGACACGACTTTTAATCTAGGCTATCACAATCCACCAGGGGCTTTAATTGGTGCAAATCTTCTAACGTTTTGGAATAAGTGGGCTTTTGAGCTCGGGATTGGCTGGGTTGATGTCGAAAGCAAAGATACTAATAGTGATGACGATGAAGAAGAAGACTCTCTTGCAACGCAAATCGGCGGTGCGATGAGTTTGAAATATTTTTTGACTCCTGGATTCGCTCGTTTCTATTTGCAGGGTGGCATTGGCTTGGGGCTAGCGGCTTCAGTCGGCGATGATAATGACGTCGATGCTGGAGCTTCGAGTTTGTTTGGCGGAGCCGGTGTGCTATTTGGCTCTAATAAATTTTATTTTTATAGTGCCTACAATCTAGGCCAACACACTGATGGATTTCTTCAAGCTGGTCTTGGCTTTGATATCTAATGTTTGTTAAGGAATTTTTCAAAGGAGGCTTCCTTCGGTCGACCTCCAACCTCAAGAAATTCTAATAACCTAGATGTATCCTTGGCTAAAAGTTAAAACTCAATCAAAACTTTTGTAACGTTTGATTTCTTTGATAGCTTTGTTCACAAAACCATTCAATGGCGGCTCTCTGAAGTAAATTCGCGAGCCCATAGTCAATACTTCTCTTAAAGCGTTATAGTTTATTGGATCAGTTTGAAAAGAATTTCGCGTTGAAAAAATGCACTTAGCTGTTGGAGCTGCATCGACGAAATTGGCACAAGGCCCACCATTCTTCTGCATATATTTTTCAACACTTCCAATAGCACCTTCTTCAGCTCCCGTCCAAGGACCCCATCCTACTTCTTTGGTATAAATACGATTATAGTATCTTCCATCTAGTGAAAATGAATCTATTTTTGTTGTCGCGCTAATTTGAAAACTAGATCTATCATCGAGTCGACACTTTTCGTTGCTCTTAAAATCTCCGCCAACTAATTCAGTAGTTTTATCGCACGCAATTTTATAACGATCGCTCACGCTGTACAGCGCGCCCAAAAAGCTCGATCTTAAAGAATCGGCACCTTCAAGTACCCACTCTCCGTTTTCTATGCGATAGTTTTTATGATAAAAGCCATAAAACTCACTGCCCACGATGACACTTTCTAAGATTCCTAAATCGGTATTTTCGTATGTAATGTTATCAATCGTACATGAATTGCCAAGTGCTTTTGTTTTGCAGAAAGTTTCTTTGAAACGTGGAATCTCATTGATCAACTTGCCATGACCGAGACTTGTTTGCGCCACAAATACAGCTGTGCGACCGTTATCTTGAAGAAATTGTTTTGTCTCAGTTAGTCCTTCTTTTGAAGTAGTCCAGATATAGAACCTATTATTTGCGATAACAATCTCGGCACGCAAATTCGGATGATTGATAAAACCTTGTGCCTGGAAAATGCATTGATCTACATTTTGGCCATCGCAAGGCCGTAGTGCGGTATCAACAGGTGGTGGTGGATTGGTTTCATTTTCTTCTTCTTCTTCTTCTTCTTCTTCAGAATTATTTACAGGGCAAGGCGTGTAGACGGCGTCTTCTAATTTACCGCTTGTACATGCTTGAGTGACTATATTACAGTGCCCATCCCTCTCAATACGTTCATTTATATTTAGATAGCAAAACACCGCGATTTTCTAAAATGCTTCGATTTCGGATGGTCTACTTAGCTGGACAAGTGGTTAAAAAAGCAAGGTCTTTGATCATCCGCTTGAATTCACACCATTACAAGGAGGTGACGTACTGGTTACAAAACCTAAAATTGAAGTTTGGCTATTTCTAGCAGTGCCTCAGAACTGCCACCGATCTTTGAAAATTGAATACCATACCAACTTCGCTATGGCCCCGAATGGACGGAGCGGCACACGTATGTCCAAAATCTGGACTTAAGTGTCGATAGCGGGAATTAAGCGCCTAATCCGCAAAAAAAGGATGCTTAAGAGGAGCATAGCGCATGAAAAATGACGCACCGATACTTTCTTGCAACTCGAGACGCTAAAAAAAATTAGCAACTCGCGTTAACGAAAAAAAATAAAAAAGAAACGTGCGGATTTGGGTTACATTAGTTTTTACAAAAAAATCCCCCAACATCTTTCTGTCTGGTGGGGGATCGTGACTCATAGGTAATGTTACGGTATTACAACTCCTTTATAACGCGGGACTTCAGCTATAGGCTTTTTTGTATAAACATTTTGGCCTTTTGGTAAAAAATACAATGTCTTCCAATTAGTAATTATTTCCACGTTTTCGCTAAGAGATTTACTACTTTGATAGAATGTACGAGTTGTAAAATTACACCAAGTCTCTGGTGTCGAACCTTCAGACACACATGGTTTATCTGCACTGTTCGAAAAATATCTCGGCACTGCTGTTAGAATGCCAGGCTCTAATCCAGAAGCATTTGGCCAACCTTCATATGCTGTGCTAGAGAGAACTCGAATATTAAAATACTGCCCGAGGATAGTGAGTGAATCAATGGCATTAAATTTACTGGTATCCACTGTGTCTGGCACGTAAAAAATCGCTCTACTTTCAAAAGCGCAGTATTTTTTGATGAGATCGTCATTGATTACAGACTCGGTTACGCCAGGAATACGCCCAGCCACAACATGAGTCCTCACAGCTTTGCGACAAATTTCTTGATAACGCGGTACATCCCAAAGTTTCACATCTCCTAATGGGGTTGGATTTATGCGTATTTTTCCGGGAAAAAGTGCAGCCGTATTGTCGTTTTGGGAGAAGCCGAGCATATTTAGACGTGCTTTGCGATTTATTTCTGTCTTATCATAGTCCTCGCCAAAGATATTATACGCTTCTACAACCATAGGTCCATCGACGCTATAAGCTAAATTGGTAAGCTTCGGTTTATGCCCAGTTGCGCTGCAGATTTTATCGCTAAATCGATTTAGACCGGTGCTCACAAGTTTTTCGTTCAAAGCACTATCCCCGGCAAGGTTGCATAAGGGTAACCCATGTCCCATACCGAGTTCTTCGACAAAGTACTTCGAACTTACCGAGCTTTCGCCGAGGAAGTTTGCGCCACTTTCAAAAGCTTGAGGAGCAACACTCCAGATATAAAATTTCTCGTTAGCGACAACTATTTCGAAAACTTTGTTGAGCGCAGGAATATTCAATATTGTATGACTTGTAAAGTCACAAGCAGGGTTTTCTTTGCAAGGGCCATCTGTACGCGCTGCCGGGGGAGGTGGCGGTGGCGGCGGTGGCGGCGGTGGCGGCGGTGGCGGCGGATTATCTTCTTCTTCTTCTTCTTGTTCTTCTTCTTGTTCTTCTTCTTGTTCTTCTTCTTGTTCTTCTTGTTCTTCTTGTTCTTCTTCATTAAGTGGGCAGGGTGTGTATTTTTTATCTTCCAACAAAAATCCATTCTGACATGTTTGGGTAACTATATTGCAATATCCGTCGCGTTCAACTCGTTCATTTATATCATGTGAACAAGAATTTGATGTATAACAGGGATCTTCCTCAGAAGATCCTTCTGGAAGACTATAATCGAAAGCCGACGAAGCGCAACTATTAGCACTTTCAAAAACCTCCGACTGAATTTCACTTCCTGATTCACGACAACCAAGCAAGTTTAAATTCATCAAAAGTAGCAGTACACTTAATTTAAAAAAAATAATTTTACAAAATCTATAAGAAGCCCGCATATTTTTCTCCGTCAAAAATGTGTAGAGACGCTTCATTTTCATGCGCATTAAGTTTCAATATCGGAGCAAAATCAAAGGAACTTGAGGCTCGTTGTAAATTCGCCATTTTTTTTTGGGGAGGGGGTAGTAATCTTCTGATATTTTTATATTTTTTCTAGATCTTGTTTCAGATTTTTTTCATGGTTTTAGCAATATTAATCAAAAATGGATCGCTTTTAAGTTCAGATTCTGTTGCGATTTTTAGATCAATTCGTCTGTCGCCAATAGATGCCGACTTTTTAATTTCGTTAAGTAATTTAAATATTTTTTGATCTATTGAAGATTTTGCAACTTCATCTGCAACAATTAACAGGTCGATATCCCCACCCTTTAGATTCGGGTTGACGCGACTTCCATAAAGATAAATATTAACATGATGTGGGTTTGTATGTTCTCTGATTGTACTCACGATGGCAGATATTTGTTCGTCAGAGAGTCTCAAGGGAATAGCTTTCTTAGCTCTAGAACTACAAAAGGAACCACATCTTTTACGCTTTCGAAAGTCCGTTTTAGTTCAGAGCGCGAGTATTCGTGCGCAGTCTTATTGCGTAACTCTCGCACTTCCATCCAACGATCTGCTGAGCTGATTAAATTATTTTTTTCAGCCTTATCAACAAAGTCTCTTAATTCGGCACGAAATGCGGGATCTAGATGCAAGATATAAGAGCGGATGTATTTGCTAAGAAAGATATCTGTCACACGCGCAAAGCGTGCAACATAGCTTTCCCAAGTTTCCAGTGTGTCCGCATTTAGTTTGCTTGGATCCGTCGAGAGAGCTTGTATTTTATTATGGCTGTGTTCTAAATAGCCCAGAGATGAGCGAATTTCCGATTCAAACATTTTTAATAAAGAATCGTAATGAGTCACGAAATTTCCAATTATCAAAAAAACAAATATCAGCCTCTAATAATCTTGGGCTCTAATAAACTGGGGAAAAATTAACTTAAAAATGGTCGGGGTGACAGGATTCGAACCTGCGACCCCATGCTCCCAAAGCACGTGCGCTACCAACTGCGCTACACCCCGACTCGATGCGAATATGGAGCGTGATTGTAGGAATTAATCTGATAATATGCAAGATGAATGTACTTGGAAAGTAGAGGACAAATTAGGATGTCAGAAGATATAAAAAGAAAGCCCCCAGAGGCAAACGAAGCCATAGCAGATAGTACCGAATGGGATCTTTTTGCGACCAAAGATGGCAGTCTAACCTTGCGCCATCCAGAATATGATGAATTATTTCATTCAGATAGCGGAGCACTAAGCGAAGCCAGAGGGCTGTATTTACAGGCAAGCGGAATTACGGAAAGGAGCTGGAGCTCAGAACCACTTCGTATCCTAGATATTGGGCTCGGTCTGGGATACAACGCCCTCAGTGCTCTTGAGTGGGCACTTCAACGAGGGCAGTCGATACAGCTGGTCAGCCTAGAAAAAGACTTAAAGGTTTTTAATGCACTGAGCGATCCAAAAGCGGAGTTTAAGAAAAACTGGCCCATAGAATGGCAACAACATATTTCCCAGCTTCAGCCAAAAAGTCAGAGCTGTTTCATTGCAAACTTTAAAAGCAAGAAAAGCTCGGAAGACAAGGAAGTTGAAATTGAATGGACTGTTTGTTTAGGGGACGCTTTAATGTCGACCTCAGAATCGTGCTCTGAGTTCGCAGCGTATATGCGCAAAAGTAGTTTTGATTATTTTTGGCAAGATGCTTTTTCCCCGAAAAAAAATCCTCAGCTTTGGTCAACACAGTGGTTTAAACAGCTTCGCGCCCTCGCAAAACTAGAGGCAGTGCTCATGACCTATAGCGTATCGCGTGTGGTGAAAGATGCTTTGGCAGAGGCTGGCTGGAGTTATGAATTGATCCCGACTTGCACGGGAAAAAGGAACTGGTTGCGCGTAAATATTACAACTTCTAATTCCCCGTCTTAACTAAGTAAATATTTGGCTAAAGCAGTTGACGTTTTTAGAGTTACTAGTCATAATATATGACGGAGCTGGCGTCATATGTACAAAAGAATTTTACAACTTAATGAAATTACTAGAAAATCTATTTTTCTACTGGGCCCAAGGCAAGTTGGAAAGTCCACCCTAATTCGACAACAGTTGGATGATTATATTTCCTTTAATTTACTGGATACAGGGGTGTACCGACAACTTAGCGCTGATCCAGGACACATGAAACGGGAAATCATTGCACAAGCGGAAAAAAAATTAGTTGTCATAGATGAAATTCAATTGCTGCCAGAGCTGTTAAACGAAGTACATCTATTAATTGAGGAACACAAAAAAAAATTTATTCTCACAGGCTCCTCAGCTCGCGCTTTGAAGCGAAAAGGCGTGAACTTGTTAGGAGGGCGTGCAAATATGTACCACTTGCATCCCTTTGTATCTTGTGAGCTAGGAGAAGATTTTGATCTTGATCGCGCTATTAACAATGGCTTATTGCCACCGTTCTATTTAAGTGAAAATGCCAATAAAGATTTGGGCGATTATATTGGATTATATCTCAAGGAAGAAATCGCCGCAGAAGGATTGACGCGGAATATACCTTCTTTTTCGCGGTTTTTAGAAGTTGCCGCATTATCAAATGGAACAATTATTAACATCAACAATATTGCGTCTGATGCTGAAGTTAAGCGCACAACAGTAGCGGACTGGTTGCAAGTGCTTAAAGACACTTTGATCGCTTACGAATTACCGGCGTGGACCAAAACTAAAAATAGAAAAGCGATTGCCAGATCAAAGTTTTACTTTTTTGATGTCGGAGTGGTACGTTTTCTGACAGGTCAAAGGGAAATAGAGCGCCAAAATCCTTGGTACGGAATTGCCTTAGAAACTTTTATTTTTCATGAATTAAAAGCATATGTTGATTATGGTCGCGGTCAAAGTTTGCAGTATTGGCGTTCGACATCGGGGTTTGAAGTCGATTTTCTATTAGACGAGAAGTTTGCTATTGAAATAAAAGCTGCAACAAATGTAAACAAAAACGATTTTAAAGGTTTAAATGCCCTCCAAGAGGAATCGAAGCCATGGAAGCGTATCCTAGTATATCTTGGAGCAAGCCGCCAAGATTGGGATGGCATTAAAGTGTATCCACTGAAAAAATTTCTGGAGCTCTTGTGGAATGAAGAGCTATAATGGAATTAATACCAACGAAAAAGCGGCTTGGTAATTATCACCGCAAGAACGGTGTAAATAGTTAATACCAGCAACTGCCCGCTAAGATCTGCCATCGTGGCACCTTCCAAAGCAATGCGACGTAGTCCATCGACAAGCGGTGAAAGCGGCAAATAATCCAGATAACCGTCGAGCCACTCTGGGAATTTGCTGCGTGAAAAAAACACGCCAGACACGATCATCAAGGGCAGTGTTAAAAGATTGACGATGCCATTGTATGCGCCGACGTTATCGAGTCTTGCGCCAAAAAGTATCCCCAAAGCCGTAAAACAACACGCCCCCAAAACCGCAAAGCTAACAAAACTTAAAAAATCTCCGCTAATTCTAAATCCGAAAAAGAGATATCCCGCAGCAATGATAACGCCGAACTCTACTGCTAAAATAAACAAGCGCCCGACGATAAAAGATAAAATGAGTTCGAAAGTATTGACTGGACTAGCGCTGAAACGCTTAAACAATTTATTGCGGCGAAAGGCCACAATAGTCATGCCGGTGCCAAAAAGACTTGAGGTCATAATAGAAAGCGCTAATAAGCCTGGAATAAAAAAATCTATATAGCGTGTACCTGGCAGCTCGCGCAATTCTTCTGTCACTAAAAGTCTATCTTGCCGTCCTGCCATTTGCTGAATAACATCGTTCAATAATATTTTCGCAGCATTCGATTCTGGATTGGCTGGATCTACCACGATTTCGTATTTACGATTACCTTCTTTAACTGCGGCAATGACGCGTCCACGCTTAAAAAGCGCATCGATTTCGCTTCTATCACCTTTGTAGACTCTAAATCTGTTGTCTTTAGCGAGTTGATCGCGAAGCTGATCCCAGTCAGCACCCATGTGCCAATTCTCAGACGATGGCGTGTCGCTTTGAGTTTCTGAAATTAGACCTATCCCGTAGTTGACTTTATCTCCACCTGAAAAGGCAACTCCGAAAATCAACATCCACATCAGTGGAACGAGGATGACGAAAAAGCTGGCAGATGGTTCCCGCCAAAATTCTCGAAGGCGGCCTTTAACCATTTCGCGAAAACTTGGACTAAACATTTTGGAAGCTCCTCCCAGTCAATTTTAGGAAGACATCTTCTAAAGTAGCGTTACGCAGACTGATGCGATCGATTGAAATACTTAAGCGTTTTGCTGCATCAAGTAGCATTTGTAAAGAAGTGGTTCCTGCTCCAGGATAACTAACAGAATAAGAGCTGCCTGTCTTAATTGCAGAACTCAGCCAATCTACTTCTTTAGCTAGCTTAGCAAAATTTTCTTCAGATTTTTCATTCGGTTCACTATCATCGTGAGATAAATTTAAACTAAAAGACAAAACCTGAGATCCGCAATATTGTTCTATGAGTTTGTACGGTGGAGCATAAGCAATGATTTTTCCCAGATGCATAATCGCAACATCATCTGCGAGTTTTTCTGCTTCATCCATATAGTGGGTTGTTAGTAAAATGCTACGGCCATCTTTTTTAAGCTGCTCAATAAGATCCCAAATATTTCGCCGAGCCTGGGGATCAAGACCTGTCGTCGGCTCATCTAAAAACAAAAGTCTAGGGTCGTTGACCAGAGCGCAACCCAAGTGGACACGTTGACGCTGACCGCCGGAGAGTTTTTCGAGGCGTACTTTGCTTTTTTCGCCTAGGCCCAGCTGCTGGATGATTGTATCGATATTAAGATTTTTTTTGTAAAAACTCGCAAACAATTGCAGGGTCTCTCGCACGGTGTATTTCTGGTAAAGCACGGTTTCTTGTAACTGCACCCCTATAAGTTCCAGCAAGTTTTTGCGATTTTTAGCCAAAGATTGCCCAAAAATCTCAACCTCTCCCGCATCCGCTTCAACCAAACCTTCGAGAATTTCGCAGGTCGTCGTTTTACCCGCGCCATTTGGCCCCAAAAGAGCTAAGCATTTACCAGAAGCGATGCTAAAATCGATGCCATTTACAGCGGTAAATTTCCCATAACTCTTCTTCAATCCTCGGACTGTGAGAGCTATCTCTGAGGAAATATTCGTATTATTTAACGCAGCGTTGAACATTTATTTAACTTTTTATTTAAATTTTATTAAAAATGGCAACCTATTATAAAGCTAGTCTCGTTCGAGTAATGCCGCTAAAATAGCGCTTTGAAAGATCAATAGCAACCTTTCGCTTGTGAGATCAGCAATTATTTGGCTGAATTTTATCGCTGGCCTAGTATAGACTAGAGATCAAATACAGGGGGACTTATTGAATAACAGGCCTTATGACTGCATCGTAGCGGGTGGCGGAATAGCTGGTTGTTTATTTGCAACACGTTTAGCGCAGCTGCGGCCGCAGTGGCGGATATTACTATTAGAACAAGCCAATGTTCTTGGTGGTCGGATGCGTAGCTTTTCCGCGCCCCCGGCCCATAATGATGGACCTAACAGCAATGTTCCTGGATACAGCCAAAACTCTTATGTCCATGGATATGGACTGAACTCTTATGTCCATGGTTATGGACTTAATTTGGTCAGTTCACCATTATTCAATTTTATTCTGGAACTCTACAAACAAACATTAAATCCTCAGCAATTTCCTGAATGGCTTGATCATAACAAGTCTATCGAACTTGC
>JAGOVF010000037.1 GCA_018060885.1 Oligoflexales bacterium
TACAACTGATCGGATAGAGTTTGACATGGCGTATACCTCCAAAAAAAGTCAATGAAATTGGTCTTTCCTTGACCGGAATTATACGCCGCTCTTCCAATCTTCATCCACTAAATTTAGTTATATCTCATAGAAGCTTGGGAAAAAAGATATAGCAGCTCAAAATTAAATGAATCATTATTTAAACTAATTGTAACTAATACGGAAATTAACTTGCGACCAAATTTTTCGGATGATTATACTGCTTGTAAGTCATTTATAAGATATTTGGAAGAGCGTGGGGAAGACTATGATCTTTGGGAACTGAATGAATGTCGGTTATTAAATAATTTTGACACCCCGCCGTATATTGTCGCTATGATTGAGGGTGCGGGATATAGAGGTTTGTTTCTAAATGACTTGATTTTTTATTTGAATAAATTTCAACCACATTTCTATCTATATTCTAGCAAATTTGACCCCTATGTTCCCCCTGCAAGTTTTCGGGATTTAGCAGAGCGTTTATCAGAGGAGAGTAACCAATTTTATTATAATTTACAAAACAGTGGTCACGATGGATTTTATACAGAAGAAAAAGTTTGGTTGGAATTGCAGTATGACAGGTAGAACTTTGGGTGTATCGATGTTTGTTTTTTTAAATGTCGCTTGCAGCACCCTTTTTACGAGTCTTGATTTTTCATTTAGAAAAAATAAAAATATTCTCGCTTGTAAAGTGTATAGTCAAGATGTCGCAATGATAGACAAAATAATAACTTCTTGTGTGGAAATGCAAAGTAATACTTACAATAATATCGAATTATTTGCGAGTAAATGTCTCTTAGATTCTCACAATAGATTGGCAGATCGATGCGGTTATTCACAATTAGATTTTATTTGCTTGAAAGATTCTATTGCCAGTGATGGATATACTGTAGCTGAGTTTTATTACAAAGATTTAAATTTTGATAGTAGTATTGAGAAAGGTGAATGTATAAAAAGCAAAGGCCATGTTTACTTTGTACATTCCAAACCTGCTATATAACTGATTTGGCGTGTGGTTGACTGATAGTAATTTCTTGTAACTAAGTAGCTTAGGTCGTTTTTTTAATAAGTTGCGCTAATTGCTCTATCCACAAGGGTTCACTATTCAGCGAAGGTACTAAACGCAGATTTTCTCCACCAAGACTCTGCCATTGTGATTTTGCCGCCATAGCTATTTCTTCAAGTGTTTCTAAGCAGTCTGCGACAAAAGCTGGACAAGCGATGGCAATATTTTTAATGCCTTTATCGCGTAATTCGACGAGCACCTTATCAGTATATGGTTTAATCCACTCTTGTCCGCCAAGACGCGATTGAAAGCTGGTGGAATAAAATTCATTTTTTAAATTAAGTTCTCGAGCTAAAAGTCTAGTTGTTGCGTAACACTGCGCGCGGTAGCATTTGGGTTTCACATCTTCTTGATCGCAGCAGCTCGAAGAACTCAAGCAAGAAGACAGTTTATTATCTGATTTTTTGATTTGTGCTTCTGGAAGTCCATGATAGCTAAAAAGCAAATAGTCGAAACTTTGCTCATTTAATGTAGCTGAAATTTGCTTAGCAAATGCCTTGATAAAACCGGGTTCTGCATAAAATGGTGCTAATACAGATATAGGCAAAAGATCCCATTGCCCGCGCATGATTTTATAAGCTTCGGCAAGGGACGAAGCAGTCGCTGCTGCTGAGTACTGCGGGTAGAGTGGGGCGAGGATTATTTTCTGCAAATCTGGAACGGAATTCAGCGCATGTATAGCACTTTTTAAATTCGGCCTGCCGTAGCGCATGCCGACCTTCACGACAAATTGATCACCAAGACTTTGGCTAAGATCACTACAAACTTTTTCACTTATCGTAAGAAGCGGCGAGGTTTTTTCTCGCCATATTTTTTTATAGGCCTTTGCAGACTTATATTTTCTTAGGGGCACGATGATAAGCTTGACTAATATGGCTCTAAATAGATAGGGCAGGTCTATAACCCGCCCATCCATTAAAAATTCTCGCAAATACCTACCAACATTCATTGGTGTTGGAGAATCAGGACTTCCGATATTGATAAGAACGACGCCAATTTTTGCCACTAAGCTTCTACTTATGAGTATTAGTTAGGTGTGATAATTATAAAGTCGTCGTCGCTTTGGCATTCTCCGCTTTCTGGGCTACAGCCACCAACATCGGGGTCATTCGGATCTTGGGGGTCGCCGCCAATGCGAGAATCCGGGCCAATATCGCTTGGATTTCTGTCGTCGCATATTGTATATAACGCGCTTACATAGCCATAGGTACCTTGAAATTCTAGTTCGTACCAGGCAGACGAAGAAGCTCCTAGGTCAATATCATAAACAAACCCAGCTTGTTCTTTATAGCTTAGTACTGAGGCTTTACCAGCATCTGGAATTTTTCCGACGATACTTGTTTCAGTACCTGGTCCAGAACGAAGATTAGCATATGGATCACCACTTAGATTTCCGATTTGAACGGTGCCGCTGCAAGCTTCACTTGGTATAGTGCTAGGGTCACTTGGTGGAGGTGGTGGCGGGGTTGCGGCACTGCACTTTGCGTACAAGGCACTGATCCAGCCGTTGAGGCCGTTGTACTCTACTTGGTACCAAGCTCTCGAGTGCTTAGAAATTTCTGGATCTGTTACCAAATCGCCGTCGAGTTTAACGCTTAGTATTTGTACTGGCTCATAATCATAGATTTCGCCAATTTTCTCAGATAGAGGCGAGCTAAATGCTCTTAGATTGACGTATTTGTATCCAACTCCTAAATCAGTAATATTGCCTATTTGTCCAGCTTTGCAGGTTAAAGTGTGCTCTACAGTATTAGAATTCCCGCTATTGCTATCAGTCGGTGGCGGTGGCGGTGGCGGTGGCGGTGGCGGTGGCGGCGGTGTGTCGGTATTATTAAAGAAAAAATCGTCGTCCTCTTCGCAGAAAAAATCGCCGGTACAAGGAACCGGGTCCCGTTGCGCCTGTGCAGTAGCTTGATATACAAAATTTGCAATGAGCATGAATGCCCATCTAATGATTTGCCCTTTTAATACTAGCTTCATAAATTCTCCTCTTATGTTTCTAAATACCAATTCTGCTTGGAAACGCTTCTAGCCTTTGCTTCTTCGATTTCATCTAACTCTATAGCAGCGTTTTGCGTCAAAGTATGCAAGTGCGGGGATTTTGTCAAGTTAGTATAGTGCCACACCTCCTATTGAGAGGGCGTTTGGCCTTTATTGAGCAGTATGGATTCGAAATTTAAACCAGTTAAGCGACTTATACCTTTTACGAGATACCATAAGGCGACAAACATTATAATCATAGATGGTACGACTATGACAGGCCAGCTTAATAACATCATTCGCCCATATTCTTGCGTAAATTCGACAGTATTTGCATCGTGCTGAATAACGACAATTGCAAGAATAAAATTCAAAGTAGCGCTTAATACAAATGAAGCAGCAAGAAGAAGGTTCGCATTTTTCATAAGATTTTCAAATGCACTCACGTTACTTTTTTCTTCAAGATGTTTTTGGATTTTTTGAACATCAAAAATAGCGGGATTGTAGAGCATTGTTCGGATCAAAGGAGAGCCACGTTGCTGGGTCAAAAGAACAAAAATTCCGATAGCCAAAGGTACCGCGGCTTCTTTGACAGCAATCCCCAGGGCGCCAAATTCAAAAATAATAACGGCACCGGTCAGAAGATGGCTAGCAAAGCCCAAAACGGCAAAGATATTGTGCTTGCGGGTTTTCCAAAAATCATAAGCGCCATACAATAGTGGAATGGACAATGCGATAGTTAAGCTCGGAATTGCGCCAATATGGGGGCTGGCTTTTTGTAAAATCATACTTGGGATTAATATTGGGATCAAAAAATCAAGGAATATTTTCTTAATATTTTGTTGATCGGCGTTCTGCGGGCTAGATTTTTCTTCCCGATTATAGTCTGACACGAGAGAGTTCCTTACATTTTTTTTAAAATTTAAAGATAACGATGCACAAGATTGACCAAATTTGGTTTTTTGTTTACAAGTAACTTCCAATTTCTGAGAAAAAGGATCTCTTTTTATGACAAAAAAAGTAAGTAAAGTAAGTAAAAAAAGCACAGCAGCAAAATCAAAGGACGGTTTTAAGGTTACAGAAAGGCGTAATGGTCGCTTTACTGTTAAGAAACGCGGTGGAAAATTGGTGAGCGGCGAAGCAAAAGTTAAAGTTTTGCTTGAGCGTGGACTTATTAAAAAAATGAAGCCTAAAGCCAAAGCAGAAGAAGCCGCAGCTCCAGAAGCATAGTACTAACTAATAGTACCAAATAAAGTTTATGCGCTTTTCTCACGAAAATGGTCTGGGTATTTGTTAAGTAAATAAATTTGCTCTGACATTATTTTTCGCAAAGGAATGGGCTCTTCGAGGTTGACGATAATGGAGTCTTCTTGGTGACGCAGTACTATTCCTTTTACACTGAGAGTCTCGCCATCTTGAAAAATAAGTTCTGCATTAATACGTGAGCCTTCTCCAAAAGCCTTATGTTTAAGGTCATAGATGAAACGAAGGCCTTGCTCGGAAATATCTGCAACAAAGAAATTTTTACCTCTCAGGCGCAGGACGGGCCTGGCACTAACCGGGTAGACGATGCGGTAATGTTCTCGAGTGTTCTGCATCTTAAATACAATCTCTGGATCTAAGACAAAGGTCTTTAAAATTCTATAGCCCTTTGGAGATTATCCCATTTATTTGATAGTGAGTCGAGCTTGAGAGATATAGGAGCTTGGATCAATTTTTCCATCAGCAGATCTATCTAGAATAAAATGCGCGATGTAATCACCTCGCGGTAAGTCTTTGCTGTGCCCAACGATTTTGACCAAGTCAAAAAGCCCGCCTTGATAGCTTGGTTTTATACCCTGGCACCATTCTTTGAGGCAATAATGTGTAACACCGCTGCCATCAGCACGACTAAAAAGAACATACATTTCGCCGTAAAATTGGGTTAATTTGGGGTTTAATTTGATTTGAATTTCAATAATTTGCCCCTGCTTAATGACAAGCTCGTCTTCGCCATTAATTTTAATGTCTTGTTCTAGAGAGAGAGCAGCAGAGGTCAGTGATGACTGCACTGTTTGAGCAAGGTTCAACTGACTTTGCTCGGACATTTGCTGCGGATTTAGGTACGAAGATCGAGCAAAGGGGCTACTAGTTAGCTCGTCTAGCTCGACTTTGTCTCCTGGCTCACCTGGCGCAGCGTTTTTTTCTTTAGGGGTAATGATTTGTTGTTCATTCGCATTAGATTGGCTATCGTTTGCACATGCAGGTGCAATAAGTAACAGCATAATAAGGATAAAAACACTTTGTAGCATACTCAATCCCCTAGTCTTTAGTCTATTAAGCTCTTCGGGCTTAGCTTAGGCTTGATTGAGACTTTCTAAAAAATACATGAATTACAATATGTTACTAGATACATTAAGTGAGATTTGCAAGGACAGAGTAATTACTTAATCGAGGATAATTATGGCCTTAATAGATGAAATAAAGAAGCGCAGAACTTTCGCAATCATTTCGCATCCTGATGCCGGTAAAACGACCCTCACAGAAAAACTGCTGCTCTATGGCGGCGCGATCCAAATGGCGGGAACAGTTAAAGCAAAGCGCTCGAAAAAGTTCGCAACTTCGGACTGGATGGAACTGGAAAAACAACGAGGGATTTCCGTCACGAGTTCTGTCATGAATTTTCCATACGGTGGTTGTGAAATCAATCTCATAGACACGCCTGGTCACCAGGATTTTTCTGAAGACACTTATAGGACTTTGACCGCTGTCGATAGTGCTTTGATGCTTATAGATGCTGCTAACGGTGTCGAAAGCCAAACTAAAAAACTTTTTGAAGTGTGTGCTTTGCAAAAAACTCCCACGATGGCTTTTGTGAATAAGATGGACCGCTTTGGTCGTGATCCATTTTCTTTAATTGAAGAAATAGAAAAAGTTCTAGGCATCAAAACATTTGCAATCAATTGGCCCTTGGGAATGGGGCCTGATTTTCGTGGTGTCTACGATCGCGTCGAAAAATGTGTTTATGTTTTTGAAAAAAATGAACCCACGGCAGCACAAAGTACCATGACAGGCATGCGCAAGATTGAAAATATGGAATCGACAGAATTGCACAATTTGATCGGCAAAGAGATGGCGACACAAATTTCTGATGAGCTTGAATTGTTGCAGGCTGCAGGTGATCATTTTGAAGTGGATGAGTATTTAGCTGGGAACTTAGCGCCGGTTTTTTTTGGTAGTGCGATTAATAACTTCGGAGTCCAGCCTATGCTCGACGCTTTGGTGCGGCTCGCACCTTATCCGAATCGCCGACAAGCTAGCGAAAGAACCGTAGAGTCTATTGAAGATAAATTCAGCGGATTTATCTTTAAAATTCAGGCAAATATGGATCCATCTCACCGTGATAGAGTTGCATTTTTACGTATTTGTTCTGGAAAATTTGAGCGCGGAATGAAAGCATTTCACGTACGTCACAAAAAACAAATTAGATTGGCTCGACCGACGCAATTTATGGCGCAAGATAGAAGTTTAATCGACGAAGCTTACCCCGGGGATATCGTAGGCATACACGATACAGGCTTATTTAAAATCGGTGACACCTTAACCGAAGGTGAATCATTGCATTATATTGGCATACCAGTTTTTGCACCGGAAATTTTCGTGCGAGTGGTTTTGCTCGACCCTTTAAAGTCTAAACAATTAGCTAAGGGTTTGGATCAACTTTCAGAGGAAGGGGCGGTGCAAGTATTTCGACCAAGTTGGGGCAATGATCAATACCTCGGTGTGGTCGGAGCTTTGCAATTCGACGTCGTCAAATACCGTTTAGAGGCTGAGTATAGCGTGCTGGTGCGTTTTGAAGGTCTGCCCTATACTGTCGCAAGATGGGTAAAGTCTAAGAAGCCTGAAAAACTAGAAGTATTTTTACAAGATCAAGCGCGTAAAGTTGTTTTTGATCAACACCAGGCACCAGCTGTTTTATTAGACAGCCCTTGGATGTTGCAACTTCTGCAAGACAAGAACCCTGATATTCAATTTTTTGCGACAGCGGAATCGGTCACAGCTAGCTAGCTGTATCAAGCAGCTACGTGATTCGCACATTTTTTGAACGACTATCATTAAGAAAGCGCGAAGGCTCGGCCGGTGTCACCATGAGTGCCAGAGGACCGCTCAATTTTTATGCCATCCATGGCAAAATTATCGCTACGGGTTCGGGCATCCCGCCCTCACCAGTTCCACTGGCACTCATGGCGACACCGGCCGAGCCTTCGCGCTTTCTTAAGTATGTACGTGAAGAAATGTTTGCAAGACGCAGTTCGAGTTAGCAGCGCGCATACCGAATGAAGTCCATTGAATCAAACATGATCAAGAGACGACTAGCTGAATAAGTAGAGCTGACTAGCTGGACAATAGCCAAAAAAAATTACTTTTGCAGCGCTACACTTTGATGCTGCATCCAATAGGCTAACGTTTTATCCTGCTGTGTAAGCCGCTCGAGTTTTTTAATTTCTTTTACTATGAGAGGCGTTTCCTTTGTCATGTTTTTTTCAACTAAAGAGCGCAAGCCACCTAAACTTCCATTGATTATTTGGCTCAGTCCAACTTGAAAAGAGCTTGTTTCTTCTTCTTCCTCGATCTCTTGGATGCAAGAAAAAAAGTCGACACTGTGACTAAAACAATCGCGGATATCGATGGGTTTTTGAAAGGTAAGTAAGGGATATTTTTGATTGACGTTGAGTCCGGATACTAGTTTTGCAGTTTGAATGGCATCATTAAGTCCGCCTATTTGGTCGATTAATTTAATTTCAAGAGCCTGCTCTCCTAACCAAACACGCCCTTGAGCTATTTTTTCTACTTGTTCTAGACTTAATTTTCTACCATCTGCAACTCTTTGTTTAAAGGTCATATAAGTATGATCGACAATTTTTTGAATGACTGCAAAATCTGTTTCGTTGGTATTTTGCACAGGGTCATTTAAACTGGGATGCAAGTCTTGGCTTAAATAATGAAAGTTGATACCCCACTTTTCAGAAAATCCTGGAAATTTTGGTAGCATACCAATCACACCTATAGAGCCTGTATAAGTGCTTGCTTCTGCAATAATTTTCGTTGCTGGCGCCGCGATGTAGTATCCGCCTGAAGCTGCAACATCTCCAAGGGAGGCGATAACTGGTTTTTCTTTGGCAAGCCGAGAGATTTGCTGCCAAATCAGTTCTGATGCTAGAGCGGACCCTCCTGGTGAGTTGATCCGAACAACCACAGCTTTGATATTTTTTTCAGACTTAATCCACTCTATTTGACGAATAACCCGCCGTGGTGTAATCAATTCTGGGTCGTACTCGGGGGCATCCATCGCAACTTCGCCTTCTAAATCGAGCAGTGCGATAGCGTCTAGGCTCATATTTTTTGGCACTTCTAGGTTTTGGTCGGCATATTTTTTATAGGTACTATATTTAACATATTTCGCTTGTTTATGTTGCGATAGGAGCAAAGCTCTCAAATCTTCAGAAGCAAGACTTGAATTAATCATATTTAATTTTAGAGCTTCAGAAGGCAAAAACCAGCCTTTTTTCAGCCAATCGCTCGCTTGTTCGCTATTCGCTCTTTTATTAGACGCAATCGCAGTACTGAGAGTGCGGTACATTGCCTTATTTAAAGAATCATACATTTCAACAGACGCTGTGCTTGGTGCATTTTCTATAAATGGCTCAAATGCAGATTTAAACTGGCCTGATTTTACGACCTCAAATTTCATGCCCAATTTTTCGAATGCAGATGCAAAATAGAGCATTTGAAAGCTTGGACCAGAAATATTAATGTCGCCATACTCAGGAACGTTGAGAGTATCTGCAACACTGGCTAAATAAAAATTTCTTGTATCTAGACTATCAACATGAATTGAAATAGGTTTCGAGCTGCTTTCTCGGAAGTTGTTAAGAATTCTGCGTACTTCAGCAAGCGAACTAAAATCACTATGCAGTTGTTTTATTTCAATAAATAAAGCTTTAACTTTTTCATCTTTAGCGGCGAATAAAAGCGTTGACCTTAGTTCATCGAGATCGAAAGTTTTTTCGGGATTAAAAAAGTGAGAAATTTTGTTTTCTGTGCCTTGATGATTGCGCCGAACGATTTTGCCCTCTAGAACAATTTCGAGAATGGCAATTTCAGCTACGTTTACGGCTTTGGGTTTTGTCCAGTTACTAATTTCAAAGTTATGAGATTGGCCTTGAATTGCTAAATAAGCAAAGGTAGCAAAAATTGCAGTAAAAAATAGGCCGACGGAAATCAGGAAAGCTTTCACGAGAAACCATAAACTTGAAAATATCCACGAAATAAACGCAGAAATTTTTTTAAGAAATGTAGACATGCAACCCCCTGTGCCTCAGTTCGGCCCTATTCAAGCATAAGTTGCTAAAAATATGAAACCATATATTGAAAATGTACATAATCTCAAATAGCCGATTGAGCAAGAAACGTTCGATCTTTGAAGCGTCTCTTTAGTAAGAAGGCGTTTATTCCGATTAGATTGATGAGGTTCATCGCTGCTCAAAGATTTCGAGGTTAGTTTTGCATCTAGTTTTCCGACATTTGTACGCAATAATTTTATTAACCATTGCATCGTGTTCGATGCCGGGAGCATCGGATTACGATGAAGAGCTTATCATACGAATGCAAGCAAAGTTTTTAGAACCTGAGGTTCCTGTAGAAGGAGCTATGTACGATCCAATATGGCAAGAGTATCAATTGTTAGGGGTCTACTTAATTGATGCCGAAGATGCAGAGCAATCCTTATCTTTGCTACCCTCGGATCAAAACCCCTTAACAATTAAAGTGGTTGATCGTGCGCAGATACTTTTTTCAGCCAAACTTACAGATCTTGTCGGCAGTAGTTTTCAAGGCCTGACTTGTTTGTTTGCTGAAGAAATTAACGGAGCAAGTAAAAAAAAGACAGATCATTTATTGAGCTGGGAAACGCCTGAATTGACCCTCTTAACTCCCATAGAAATTGCCAAGGGTCAAAAACAAAATTTTGATATCGACATCTATTGGCGTAATACGGTCGTAAGAGAAGGGGATGTTGAAACTATGGGGCTTCCGGAGCTAAAGCTAAGTGTTCGTTAGCTCCAGCTCTCGACTTTGAAAAATTTAGTAATAAAACTATCGAGAAGAAGTTATAAGTTGATTAGCATTTGTGACGTTCAAAGAGCCTTTGTAAAGTTCTTTGTTGTTTTTGCCCCATATTATGACACTACCGGTGATAACGCTTAAAACATCTTGCTCTAAATAGAAATCTTTCTTTTCTATTACAGATGCTTCAAAGTTGTAGACAGGTTTGCGTATAGTATTTTCGACTAAGATAAGTTCCAAGCGATTGCCCAGCAACTCTTTTTCCCCTAAAAGACTAAACTGTTTATCACTTTGGTTATCGTCGCTCAGTATTATTGGCTCTAAGCCGAGTTTGCCAAGATCGTCAATTGTCGTCGACAAACTCAATTCACCACTAGACTGGTTGTATTTGACATCTGTAAATACATTTTGCCGCATGTTTACTTGCGCCTGATCACACTTTGTAACATAAGCAGATGGATCGTCAATTTCGAAACAAACCTGAACCCATGGGCGGTCAGCATCTTGCATAAATTGAATGCGGTAATCAAAGCCTGTATTGGTTTTTGCTATGTCAATGTTCGTATCGTAAATACCATTATAGTTGTCTTTCCTCTGAAGCACGATAGTTGCTTGAGCTTCTACAATTGAAAGAAGAGGGGCATCATATTTTGCATTGAATTCTGCAGTGATTTTGCTCTGAGTGTGATTAATTGCAGCGATCTGTTTGGTGAGTTTTGCTTTCGCTTGAGCCACTTCTTTTGTGTCGCTTGGAAATGCGCTTGGATAATTTTGCAGAGCGAATTTTTCATTTGTTTCGAGATTATTTCTCGCAGTTAAGTCCAAATCATTCTTACTCCATAACGAGAGTTCAGAGCCTTTTTTAACATAGGCAATGGCCGCATTGACTTGTGAATCATAAACGCTCGCAGATCCGATACGATTAGACATAAGACCTAAAAATAAGCTGGCATCGACAAAAGCAGCGTATTTTGTCCGAATATTTTCTTGATCTTCTTGGCTTAATTGTTCGCTAGTAATACCATCGAAAATAAATCCAAATATATGATATTTTTTGTTCCTAATACCCAAATTGTTAATAAATGGATCATTGAGATTAGTATCTAGATAATCCCATGGAGAAGGCCGACGGAATTTTTTTCCGCTTTCATCTATTTGATCGACAGGGATAAAACAGCAATAGCCATCTATTTTTTGGTTGCCCTTCAAAAGAGTTGTTCGATTTTGTCCTGTCGTATCTTTGTTAAGCATTTCTCGGATATTTGAATTACTGCCTGCAACCATGGTTCCATCGATCCATGCTATCAAACTCGCTTGTACTGCTGGAGTATAGCTGCTTTTAAAAATATTTGTTTTTGCGACACCTTCATGCCAAAGGCAACGGTAGTAATCTCGCGGGTTTTCACTAGGCGCACACTCTGCAGTTTCGGCGCTGATAAGGCCGAGTTCTTCGTAGACAGCTTCACATAAGGGCTCAGGACTTGGCCGTTCTGTAAAATAAGTGTTAAGAAAAAAATCTTTGTTTGTAGCAAGGCTAAAAATTTGTGCTTCGCAATAATTATTAAATCGGGTTTTTATATCGGTGATGGAAGCTTCATTTTGTAGCTCGACCGGCAAGCTTGTCAAAAGATCAGTAAACCAAGTCCGGGCAGCTTCTAATCTAGCTGTCCTTTGGTTGGCAAGTGTGTTGCTATCGTAGCTTAAAAGCTCGCTATTTAAACGATCTAAATCAGCGCTTGTTTTCTTCTGTTTTGCATCGCGTTCGTAAATTGCAGCTATTAATAGAGCTTCTTTTTGGCGTTTCAAGATCGCGAGCTTAGACAGAGCCGCCCCTGCATTTGCTGGCTCAGACGTGACAAGTATTGTTTTATTAGCTTCAAAATCCCAATCTTGATAGTAGTAACCTTTAATGAATTCTCCACTTGGGGTTTTTATTTCTTTAAGGGGGGTTTTAGTAAACCCTTCTTTCCACAACAAAATATTGCCACTGTAAGAGCTGATTTTTCGAGAATCATTTAAAAAGAAAGGGCTGTCGGTACTATTGCTTTTGGGGAGTTCGACTTGAGATTGTTGTTGTTTGTTGGGGCGTAAGCGGTGAGCTTCAACTTTGTCGTTACAGGCGTTGGTGCCATAAAATGCGCCAAAAAATGTAAAATAGACCAGGAATTTTCCAAAATATGTTTGGTTCAATTGGCTATGTTTAAATATATTTATCATAATATCTCCTCGTTTGATTTAAATTTAAAAGAATAAGCTAATATCGAGTTGATAAAGTTCATTTTTCGGTAAGCTCACACCATCACGAATGAGAGTGCTATACATCAGAGTTGCTTTTAAAGGCGCCGGAAAAGATTTGCGTTTAAATGCAGGCAAGGTTGAGTACCCCAAAAGATAATTTTGGCGCCAGGCAATTTGACTCGTTTCATTGCGGTATTTTGCATCTACTTCTGGATTGTCAACATCATAACGGTCACCATATTTGTTCAAATATTCTGCAGCTGCTCCTGTCACGAGTCCAAAGCTAGGCTCCCATTGCAAAGATACTCCAGAAGTCAGAACATCGCCCATTTTGTAGGAGACACGCTTTTTTTCACCTTCGATAGCTTCTGCTTCTGTTATTAAGCGGATATCACGCTGAGCTTCAAATTGATAACGGTAGCGCGTGTATTGGTTAAAGAGGAGTTCGTCGGTGTATAGTGGAAAATCAAAGGTTAGCTGGGTAAAGGCATCCCAAGTTCCATCACCAAATGGAATATCTATGAGGATGTCTGGGTTATCGACTCTGCCTGTTGGCGCATTTAAACCGACAGTGGCAGCTGCTTTGATGCGTTCTTGATCAAGTGCTAAATATTTTAAGAGAACTGTAAGGTCTCCATATCCCGACTGTTGCCACTGATCAAGTCGCTGATAGCCATTTTCTTCGAGTTTATCTTGAAGACGACCGACGGCATTATTCAGCTTTGCGCCAGCTTCAATTGCACCCTGGGTAAGTTGTAGATCATGAAGTCGTTGAATAAATAGATCGGCATTTTCATTTTTTTGAAAGCCGACTTCGATTTTTGTAGCAGCTTGGTAATAAGGAATAGCCATACCAAAAGTCAGTTTTTCGGAAATTCCATAAGCAAAAATCGGAGCTATGACACGAATATCGCCGCGAAGATCTGCGGTAAAACTTCCTAATTCAGTATCATCTTCCATGCCGACTGTGTCTCGTCCTACGACCGCTAAATCTTTTAATATGCCTTTTTCACCTCGAATGATCTTATCGAAGGTGAGGCCTTTTTGCAGAGGATCAGAAACCGGCACGGTTTCTCCGACATCGTTATTCTTGTCTTTAATGCTTGTATCTACAGTTCTGATCGTTAAATTTCTTACACCTTTGGGTAGCACTTTAGTCGTTTCAAATGCAAAAGCGGGTAAACAAATAAGTAGCGAGCTGCTGATAATCAGACAATTTTTAATGATACTAATTAGTACGCGTTGCATGTAGATCTCCCAAGTCAGAAAATTATATTACGAAGTTGAGGACTTAGCGGCTAGAGCAGGTTATGACTTCTATTCATTGAGTTGAACAGTCAATAGCGACTGAATATCCACCCGTTAAGCCCTATTCTTGAAGGCCATATCCTATTAATTATTGAACCCACAAGCAAAAAAACAGGGCTCCTTTCGGAGCCCTGTAACGTCAAGAGAATATTAGAGTGTATTGTAAAGATCAAAGATCTTTTTCAGGTCTGCACGCGCTTCTGGAAGGCTTCCAGTATTCAACCAAACTGATTTGTCTTCAGCAACGTTCACATCTGAGATAACAGCATAAGCAGCTTCTGCTGTAGCGCTAGAAAGGTCACAATCACCAGTTGAATCATCAGTTAAGAATTTACAGATGACAGTATTTTCGATGTAAGCTTTCGCTTCAGCTGATTTTTTAGCTTCTTCGCCAGCTATTTTGCTGTTTTTGCCTGCGGCAATAAGAGCTTCGGCATAGTAAAGAGTGTTACTTAAATCATCTGCACCACTTAGCGTGCAATAAGCAACTTGGTTTGCAGCTTGGTTCAAGGCCTGTTGAGCTAAGACAACAGACTCATCTGGTCGAAATAGATTTACAGATTTAGCGGCTTCATTGCTATAGACACCAGAGAAAGTACGGAGTATACCGCCTGCTTCGTAACAAATATTACCGACGGTGCTTTTCATTTCAATTTTTGCAACTGGTTTAGCATCTAATTTAACTTCTAAATCAAGCTCATTATCTCTGATATCGATCAGAATTGCTGCAAGCTTGACCTTATCTATGAGGTGAGAAAATTCAGCTTGAAAAGCCAAACAAGACATACGCCAATAAGTGTATTGGTTTCTGTATATATCGGCTTGAAATTCCGCGCTTAGTTTTTTTGTATCAATATTTTTGTTGGTTCTATCAACACAAGCTTTAAAAACACTAATGCGTTTCTTTTGATCGACTTCGCTATCTGTCAACACGCTATCACCGTAAAAGTGGACAAGGCGGTTAGCTTGGCCAACTGCATAAAATAGATTATCTCCGCTGAGTTTTTTGTCGGTGATTAATTTATCGTAGGCTGCAATAAGATCTAAAAAATTTTTTTCATTAGCGGCATTATTATCGATCCACTCACCACGTTTCGCATACTCTGCATCGAGGCTAGCAAAAAGTGCTGTGTCTACCTTTGTCGCGTCTGCTAAGGCTGTAGCACTTTGGAAAGTCAAAGCTAGAACTGCAATCTTAATTCCTTTTAACAACATGCGTTATCTCCTTAAATAATTAATCTAAACATTAAAACAGACACTAACATAAATAAAATAAACGGCTAACACTTTTCCCATGCATTTGGGTTTATGGTCAAGAATAATTAAAAAAGTATAATTTGTGGAAAAAAGTAACCAGTTTAACTATTTGAAAACAAAGATGAAATTGAATTATATTAAAGGTCGCTTCGGCTCGGGCCGCTAGTGCATTTATGGATTGATTTATAAAAGAATCGACCTCCCCCAATAAAAGCTGACAGACGTCATAGAGGCAAGTCACCAGCTTAGGGGATGATATGAAAGTAAATAAAATTGTAGCAAGTTCGATTGTAACTTTGATTTATGGAATAATATTTTGTCTTCTTTCGCCTTCGAATCTATGGGCAGTAACGCCGCAAACTAATGCGTCTCAAGAATTGAACACGATAAATGTGAGCAATCAAACCCCGAATGCCAACAATCTGTTTTTGCAATATCAGGTAAATACAAGAGTGCTACAAACGCGCAGTCACTCGGAAGTCGTATTTAAAAAAATGAATCTTTTAGCCGAAAAAAAATTAGGCTCCGCAAGCACCCCGCATGACCTACAGGCGACACTTTCGGTGATTTTGCAAGAATTGTCTGGACAGCCCTAATCTAATATCCAGAAAAATTTGTAATAGTTATAAAAAGCGAGTAAAACATCGAAATTGAAATATTTAAGTCCATTAATATTGTTAATGGGTTTTTAGGTGAAATAATTTCGTAATTTTTATTCGACTTTTTAGGAGCTTTGTAATGACATTGAGACTTGGAATTAATGGTTTTGGTCGAATTGGTCGTGCTGTCTTGCGTGCAAGTTTAGACAAACGTTTTAGCGATATGGAAATAGTTGCAGTCAATGATTTGTGTGATGTCGAAAGCAATCACCATTTATTAAAATACGATAGCGTCCATGGTCGCTTATCACAAAGTACTCAGTTAACTGGCAACATCATGAAACTTGGAGACCGCTCGATTACTTTTTTGGCAAAACGCGATCCTAGTACCATTGAGTGGGGCGCACTGGGTGTTGATATTGTTTTGGAGTGCACAGGGATCTTTAGAAAAAGAGAGCAAGCTGAGCTTCATATTAAAGGCGGCGCGAAAAAGGTTTTAATTTCTGCACCAGCAACAGGCGAAGATATTACTGTTGTTAAAGGTGTAAATTGCAGCAAACTAAAACCAGAGCATACGATAGTTTCAAATGGCAGTTGCACAACAAATTGTTTAGCTCCTGTTGCAAAGGTTATTCATGAAAAATTTGGCATCATAAATGGTATGATGACCACCATACATAGTTATACACGAGATCAGCAACTGTTAGACTCACCACATGACGATATGCGCAGAGCCCGAGCCGCCGCGATGAATATGGTACCTACGACAACTGGCGCTGCAAAAGCGATAGGATTGGTTATGCCGGAATTAAAAGGCAAGCTTGATGGAAAGTCCATTCGAGTCCCAACACCGAATGTATCCCTGGTAGACGTCACTTTTAATTTAGAGAAATCGACAACAAGCGAAGCAATTAATCAGGCCTTGAAATTTGCCTCAGAAAATGGCTCCTTGCAGGGTATTTTAGGTTATACTGACGAGCCTTTGGTGTCGATCGATTTTAATGGAGACACACGTTCTAGTATCGTAGATGGTCCATCGACATCAGTGATGAGTGGCAATTTTGCGAAGATTCTTTCTTGGTATGATAATGAAATCGGCTTTAGCAACCGCATGCTCGATATAGCTTTGTTGATGGCGAAATAATTTTACGAGGTAAAAAAAATGACACGCTCTATTCCTAAACTAGTGACCATGAGTCGTAAAGAAATTTTAGAAGCCCTAACACAAAGCAAAGATTTACAGGGCGTCGATGCGCGTAAGGCAAACTTGGCTAAAATTGATTTTAGTGGTTGTGATTTGCGGGGATCGAATTTTTCATACGCGAATCTCAAAGAGGCGATTTTCAAAGATGCCGATTTAAGTAGTGCTTCGTTGTGGAATGCAAATTTAGAGGGTGCGGATTTTAGTAATGCAAATTTAGAGGATGCAGATTTTGATTATGCGAAAATCCGTGGTGCCAATTTTTTAAATGCAAATATCCGTCGAGCCAGCTTGCCGACAGAACTTATTTCGCGTGAAGATATCATGAAGTCTGTAGAAACCGGGAGTCGTGTCGGACAAACGAGAAACCGCGGTTAGTAAAAAATTTAGAAAAAATTTTATTTTGTTAAGCACCATTGGCAATAAATCTTTGCAGTCTTTCGGTGTCGTTACTGCCCTCTTGAGAATCAATATTTTGTTGAAAATTTTCTATGGCTTGTATGGTTTGGGCTCTTGAATCATTGTCGCCGGCAAATTCAGATAGAGCTCCACCTGCGGCGGCAAGCTCTGTTAAAATGCTGAGTGCGTCGCTAGGTTCAAGAAGTAAAGATTCTAAAAGAGATATATTTCCATCGCCGTCGGTATCGAGCTTTTTAGTGCGAAGAGAAAGTGTTGCGGTGAGCAACAAACCAAGTTTAAATTGATCGGCAGAATTCATTTCTTCGCTTGGTATGGCTTGTAAAATAGTTTGAGCAAGAGCGAAGCCAAAAATATTTGCATCTGTTGCTGCAGGCAAAACTGGAAATAGTTTTGCAAAGCCTTTGTCATCTTCTTCGGCGCTTGGGTTTTCTTCATCTTCTTCATCTTCTGCCGCAAGATTAAGAATGAGGTTCAAGGGATCGAAACCGTAGCTTTGCGCATAAGCTGCAGAGAGCAGAGATAAACGCATGCGGCGATCGGGAAGACTATTAGTCAATTCTTCTATCTGATTGGCTAACTCTGTTCCAGGTTCACCGCTCTCAATAGCAGCTTTTGCGGCGGGATCTAAGCTATTTAAGAGCAGGCTGACAGCTTTTTCAGGCTTGCCATCTTCTAAGTAACGCGTAGCTTCGACTTCTACTGGAGCCGTGTCTGTTGCTTTAAAAAGATTGCTGCCGCAGGATGTTGAAAAAATAGTCATAAAAATTATATTTGCGACTGCATTAATTTTCTTTTTGGAAAAATAAATTCTAAGTTTTGCTTGGCAACTGTGCATTAAAATCCCCCCGCCAAGCGAAAATAAAAGCGTTTATCCGGACGAGTACCGGCGTTATCACCCACCTCTTCGGTATAGGCCCCTAAATCTAGCCGCAAAAAATAGACATCAAAAAACATGCCTACAGTCGGGTAGCCCTGATTTAATCCTGCGGAGAGACCAATGAATTTTTTTAAATTTAATTCTGCACCTAAATGAGTTTTTAAATAAAAATTATCTGTATAAGCACTCGTTAGATCCCATATATCAAAGTGAAATTCTATTTGACTTAAATAGGCGGCAGTTACAAAGGACGTTCCAATATTAATTGTTTGCTCGATAGGTCCCGCGGCATTGCTTGCGTCATCAATGGGATCAATTGCGGTTTGTCCGATGTTTTTAACAGTCAGACCAAAGTTTTTTTGAACTCGGCCTTCACCACGCCACATCATTCCATAATCTAGGCCAAATCCATTGCCCATACCTAAGCTGTCAGCTGGATCGATTTTTTGTAGTTCGTCGTATTCAGCTAGATCGGCGTGAATTCCTGCCTCTCCTCGGTAGAGATATTTGCTTGTTATTCCAAAATATAAATTTTTATGAAAAAAACTATCAGCTAAAGAAAAGCTTAATCCTCCCATTATATCGGCTCCGGCATCAACCTGCTCTAGTCCTCCAGCTTCTGGCGATTTAGAAATTAAGATGTCAGATTGACCATTTCCAAATAACCCGATTGCAGCGCGGCGAAAAATGACTCCAGAAAAATTGCTTATTCCTAAGTGCTGAGGTTGACCAATATGTTTGCGTAAGGTTTCAACGTCGGTTTTTTCTTCCACTGCGACTTCACGGATAAGGTCACGCGTGTCACTTGAAAACTCAAGCATCGGAGATAGCAGCACAGTTTTTTTATAAATACCTTTTCCCTGGGCTAAACCCGCGGGATTGTAAAAGATCGCATCTTCTTCATCTGCAGTTGAAAGGCCGCTATGTCCGCGGCCCAACATTTTTCCGCTTTTGTATTCGAGGGGAATCAGATCGCCAGCGAGTAGTATTGGGTGTGAGAGTTGCTGGGCCAAGAATAAGCACGCAAATAACCCAGGAAATTTGGGCAAAATCATGATAGGAGCAGGAATTTCAAGTTTCTGCTGGAAATACTGCTTTTTTTTAATTTTGCTCAATAAACTCATGATGAGCCGCCTTTGCCTAACAATAGGACATCGGCTAGCTAGGTATAAAAATAAGCAAACTAGGCAAAATTAAACTTAAGTAGCTAAAAATAAATAAAAAAAGAGGGCCCCTGTGGGCCCCTTTTTTAGCTCTTACCACCAAAGTGAAGTTTTTAAGATGATTTTTTGGATGAGTCTGTACGTGAAGCAAAAAAAACGGGAGAGTTTGTGTATCTGCAGTGGTAGAGCATTATTACCTTTTTTAAATAAGTCGTTTTAAATTTCTAAGATTAAATAAAATATCGCCATAAATCTAAGTCTAGAGAATCTAAGATGAAAAGAATCTAAGCGCGAAATATTTCGCTTCTGCTATCAAGGGCTTCTGAGAAAGTCAAGTATTTTTAAATAAATCTCAATCTTTTATTTAAACTAAGAAAGCTCCCTTCTTTCATTAGAATAGGAAATTATTAATAATATGTCAATAGTAATTTTAATAATAATATAAGATATTAATAAGATGCTAGATATTTATAGAAAGCTGATCTCTTAATAAATGATCTCTTAATAACCTAGCGTTGTCAGAAATACTGCCCAAATGAATAGAAGCCAATGATTGCAAGTAGGTAGCAATGCGATAAAAAATATTCATCACATCCCCTTCTGAGAAGTGCTTCTGATCAAAAGTCAGCATTAGTTCTGACCACGATAGACCTTCGTTCCAAAGTTTAACGATATAACCGGCTGTGGGGTTAAATTCCCTGATAACAGCAACGCGTTTTCGACCTTGATGGTCGTCATACAATTCTGGAAAAAGATCTTGTGGATAGAGAAGCTCGATTTGGCTTTCTATAAACGAAGAGTTCCATGGAAATTGATAGGGTTGATTATTAAAAATTTCTTTAAAGCGTGGAAAGGTCAGTGCAGCCATGAGTTGTATGGCTTGGCCTAGATTATCCGCATGGATTTGTCGATTATAAATAAGACGTGCAATAAGTAGACCGCCGTTTTGCGGAAAGAATCGAGCGATGTTACCAAATTCAGTGAGTTGATCGTTTAAATCGATCGCGCCGATTTTATTGAGGTGAAAATGTAATTGGGTGAATGAACCTTGTAACTTTGCATTTATAAGTTCATGGCAGGGTTTAAGAAATTTGCACTTGTCGCAGGGAGTTTCTTGTTGGGTAGATAAATGAGCGACTCTTCTGAGTCGGGTCTTTCTAATACTTGTAAATGCTGCACCCGCTGGAGAAATACACGGCAGTTCTTTGCTCTGAAGTTTTTTTTCAACACGCTTTCGTGTGATCAAAGACAGATCTACATCTGACTGTAAGAATTTTCGCAGAGAACTATTGTAAAGTTGCTCGATATCATCAAGAGTCATATGGCGGCTAAGAAGCCCCAGGAAAGTTGTTGGATCGTATTTTAATTGTGAATGGCAGTTTTCGCGCTTTGCGTGCCCCATTTTTGCAAGATAGCTGGGACTTAACCAACATGAAAATCCTACGACATCATGACCTCTTCTTCCGGCTCGTCCAGTCATTTGCAATATTTCGGAATTTGAATAAGGGACTCGACCAAATTCAGAAGGTCGGACAAAATCTGTAATGACCGTAGAGCGTACGGCGAAGTTAATTCCTAAACTTAAGCCCATCGTGGCAACACAATATTTTAAGAGACCTTTTTTGATAAAAAACTCAAGACTTACCCGAGCGCCAGCGGCCAGGCCGGAGTGGTGGTAGCAAATTCCATACACTGTGATCATATTTTTAAGTTCTGGTGTTATGAAACTCAGGCACTGAAATTCTCGGTCGAGTTGTGTGAGGTGCTCCGATAAGAGTTGCTGTTTTTCTGGTGGCAATGGTTCGAGATGTTTTATGAGCTCTTCACAAAATTCTTCGCATTGCTTTCTTTGTGCAGCATAAACCAGAGTAGGACTCAGCTTATGACCTTCTAGTGATGCTACAATTCTTGCAGCCTGTGGATAAGGCATTGCTAGAGTTTGCCGCTGAGCTTGTATTGCTCGAAGTTCTTTTGTTGGGATATCAGATTCAACGATCCAATCTTCTTCATAGGCCAAAAGGTTGACGAGGGGAACTGGACGTTTTTTAACTTGAATTAACTGACAAGGTCGCTGTTTTATTTTTTGTAGCCATTGCACAAATGCCTCAGGATTACCGACGGAGGCTGAAAGCAGCATCAATTGGCAGTGGTCGGGGCTCAATATTATGGCCTCTTCCCACGCGCTCCCGCGCGAAGAGTCCATAATATAATGGTATTCATCAAAAATGACGAGGTTGCGTCCCAAATCTGGATCCACTCCAATTAGGCTGTTGCGATAGGATTCAAGAGTTGCGATAACCAGGGGCGCTCCAAGGTTTTCTTTAGTATCGCCAGTTGAGATACCCACAAAATCTTTGCCAAACATGGCACGAAATTCTTTGACTTTGTCATTAGTAAGACTTTTAACTGGACAGGTGTAACAAGCACGAAAGCCGGGGTCTTTTATATGTTGAGCGAGATAATATTCGACAACGCGCGTCTTGCCTGCGGTGGTAGGGGCATCGACGATTAAATTTTTTCTCTCAAAAAGCACATCAGTTGCTTCCTGTTGCCAAGGATCGAGGCTAAGTTCCAGTAGATTTTCTTCATTCTCAGTTGCATTCTCTTTAGCAATTTGGCTAGATTTCAACCAATTTTTTATCGCTGTAGCACTTGCTAATCGTGTTTTTTCATCTATTTTTATTTGAATGCTTTGCTCGCTGTCATATTCTTTTTTTCTAAGAGTTGGTTTAAAAAACTTACTTTTAGTTTGTCCACGTTTTTTTTTATCCTTGCTAGCCAATTAAATTAAGTCCTTATATATTGCAGCCCAGTTGTTTTTTCGATTTAACGAGGCTATTGTTAGTTCAAGCATTCCTACTTATTAACTTAACATCAAGTTTTTTTAATGGCGACCTTTGATCTTAAAAAATTTAAAGCAGATTATGGAGTTGCAATAACAGGTAACATCGCAACTGGAAAATCTACTTTGGCGAAAATAGTCGCAGATTTTTCTTACACTGTGATCGATGCCGATCTTTTGTCTCGTGAAGCTATTAGACCAGCTACTGCCGCATTTGAACTGCTAGTCAAGAATTTTGGAACGGCAATACTGGACGAAAATCAGCTTATTTCCCGATTTCAGCTGCGCCAGATACTCATTGCATCGGAGTCAGATCGTCGTACTATTGAAAAGATCATCCATCCATCCATTAGAGAATTGTTAAATCAAAAGTTGCAGTCGCTCTATCTCCAGCGAGCTAAAGCATTCTGGTTTTATGAAGCTGCGTTGATTTTTGAAACAAATCAACAGAATGATTTTAATCAAGTGTGGCTAACTGTGTGCTCCCCTGAAGTACAAAAAATGCGTTTAATGCAGCGGGATAAAATGGATTCGATTTCTGCTGAGAAAATGATTGCTACACAAATGGACACGGATATTAAGATTAAAGGCTCTAAGAAAATATTCAATACTGAACAAAGTTTTGAGCAATTGAAAAAGCAAGTAAAACAAGCTCTAGACGAGTTATAAGTCACTTTCGATTTTCCAGTATAAAACTGGATTTTGTGGAGCAGCGATTGATTCATTACGAGATGTAATTGTCGTTTCAATGCTTAGGAAGTTTTTAATTGTATGCTCTTGCCAATTTATTTTTCTAAAATGAAGATCAGTTTTGAATCCGCTTGCTATGAGCCGAGAATCTGTATGAGGATTAAAAGCAAGGCTAATGCCATCACTTATTTGCCATTCTAAAAGCCCGAGTCGTTTTGGCTTCGCGGGGTAAAGATAACTAGTTGCAATATTTAAACCCCAAAGTCCGATGAACCCGTATATTCCCATCATGGATTGATCAGTCAGTGTACTCTGGTAGCTAACGCGATCATTGCGAAACTTCTCCGTCTCTGCCAGATGCGCATCTTTTTGATCTTCCGGTAAGGTCTTCCATTCAGCTTCTCTCTCGGCCAATATTTTGTTCGTATCATTTGTAGTCGAGGTGATTTCTTGATCTAAAGAATAATAGTAGTATAAGGATGCAATTTGCCCAGCAGCAAAAGCTGCTCCTAATCCAAATTGCTTATTTCGGAACTGGGCAATACCGAAAGGCAAAAGATTAAAAAAGTGGTCACTACCTGAAAGACTTTTTTGTGATCGGGCGACTGACTTTGATTTAATTTTACTAGCTTGTTGAGTATCTGGGCCTTGTTGCATCCCTGTATTTGGAAGAGGCGTGTTTGACTGAGCTGGCCCCTGCAAGCTTCTTTGGTCAATAATAACTGGTGGTGGAGGTGGCGCTCCATAAGTCTGAGGAGTTTGATAAGAAGGAGCAGCTTGGTAGATAGGTGCTGGAGCTGGATATATTTGAGTAGGCGCTGGCATTTGCTGGTATCCATAATTAGGAGGCTGCTGAACAAGTGGCTGCGGTGCATATTGAACTTGTCCCTGTTGTCCATATGGAGTTTGTTGAGGATAGGGAGCTGGATTGGTTTGTGATAAAGGTACATAGCCACCTTGGTTTGTTACTTGAGGTGTCTGAGTTGCCTGCTGGTCGCGATTAAATTCGTCTGCAATGCTCGGTTCGTTAGGGGCAGGTTTTTGGTATTTGATCGGTTTTTCTGCAAATGGATCTAGGGGCTTAGTTTTCTTACTGGCAGCCTTTTTCAAATTCGGCTTGTTCTGTGTAGAATTCGCGAGATTCATTTTTTTATTTGCTTTAGCACTCATTGGCGTTCCATTATTGGCTGCTTTACTAGAACTCAGCCTTTTTGGGGTGGGTGTTGCTGCAGCTATGACGGGTTTTGGTGCTTGTTGTTTATTTAGTGAAACGTTTATTTTCAAAGTCTGTTGATTTTTAACTTCTACAAGAAGTTTTTGACTGACAAATCCTGGACTAGCGACCTCTATCTGAAATTGCCCAGCCTTTACTTCGAGTGCGGTATTAGCTTTACCTATTATGATTCCATCTTGAGATATCATTGCGTCGATCTGCGGTGAGACCACAAATAATAGGGTTTTTTTAATCGGTGCGGGTTGCACCGATTTTTTGGAAACTTCTTTTGCTTTAGCAATGATGGGCGGCGGCTTTTTTATTTGCGGCGGCGGAGTTGGAGGGGCTTTGCGTATTGTAACAGGAGGGCTTAATCTAGGAGCCAGGATAGTTTTTGCTTTAGGTTTTATTTCCGGCTTTTTTTGAGGTGGAACAGGAGCGTTTTCTTTTGTTGCTAATTTTGGAAAAAGAGTACTTTTAGTTTCCCCAAAAAATGCATAAATCCCACTATCGACATGCTTTATGTTTTTTAATTCAAGACGTGAATTGAGTTTTAGAGCCAACTCGAAATACTGATTTGCAGATTGTTTGCGATTTTGCTGATACTTAATTACACCTAATAATAGATACATTTTCGATTTTTCGTTTGAGTTGTTTGCTTTAGGAATTGAGCGATAAAGTAGCTCTTCAGCTTCGCGAAATTTCATAGCATCGTAAAATTTTTGACTTTCTAATACAGGATCAGCCTGTCCAACTTGGCTAAATGCCATCATCAAACTATATAAGGCGAAAAATCTCAATAAAGCCAGGACAGCATTATATTTATGAAGTTTGGAATATAAATGTAAAGCACTCGGTGACAAGCTAAAACTCCGTTGTAAAAATACGTTCTTCTACTTTTTGTTCATCTAAAATAAATGGCTTACTTTTTTTAATTTTTATTCCATGAAAAGTCTTTAATTCATAGCGACCTGGGGATAGAGAATAAATTTCTTGATAAGAGCTTTGTATATATTCAAAGTCTCGGCCATTTTCCAAATCGACAAAGGCGACTTTGATTGGTCGCATGTTAGTTCGAATGGTTACTTGATGCTTAATGTCTGCAGCTACAACTGTATTAGACTTTGTTTCATGATCAACGCTGGAAAAATCTGAATCCGTGAGCGAAGGTTCTTCAATTGAGTTTGATTCACTGTTATTCGGCAATCTAGTGTCTATTTTTAGCGAGCTTTTGCTGTTTTGCAAAAATTCTGTAACATCTTTCTTGAAAACATTAACCAAATTATGTGGAAGTATGGAATTAGATTTCTCAAAAAATAGAGTAGAAAAAATTAAATAAAGCGCAAAGGATAAAAGAATTATTAAAGATAATAATTTAAGATTTAGTAGGTTGTTTTTTTTATGCCCAACTCTGTTCGCTAATTTATACCGCGCCAGCTGTCTTCTTGGGTATGTTTCTGGATTCCTCGGCAAGTTTTTAGGTAATTCTTTGATCTTTTTTGTCTCTTCTTGCGAGAAAATTGTAGGTGTAGTTTCTGGGGTGCTGCTTTTTGCAGCTCCTGCCAACTGGGTGAATTTTGGATTTTTTAAAAGATAATTTGGCATCTTGTGTTTTAGTGGCACTTGTAAAAAGGTTGCAGAATCTTCGTTTGAGCTCTGCAAAAGCATAGTTTTTTCACTGTCTCGAATTGGGTCTGGTATTTTTTTAATAACATCCATAGCGGGCAATGTTGCAGATTGATCACTTTTGACCTCTGAGGATTTTCTAAAAAGATCAAAATATTCCGCGCATATTTTCGATTTTAGTCGATCTTCATAGGCAACTTTGTTCAAGAAATATCTCTCAAGTTCAACATGACTTTCGACAAAACCATTTTTAAAAAGTAGGGCATCTATTTCTAAGTTCAATTCTTCTAAGGACTGGAAGCGTTTACTCGGCTCTCTTTGCATTCCTTTGACAATAAAGTTTTGAATCTCGTTAGGAAGGTAATTTGCGTGCTGTTTAGGCAATTTATACTTGCCGTTCATTATCTTAAGCACAGTGTCATGGGAGCTGCTACCTTTGTATGGAAGAACACCAGTTACCAGCTCGTAAAATAGAATACTTAAACTGTATATATCACTTCTATAGTCAACTCCTTTACCTTTGATTTGCTCGACAGACATATATCCAGGAGAGCCAATAAAAGTACCGG